>NZ_JBEAFR010000087.1:0-117156 GCF_040062315.1 Klebsiella sp. GW_Kp181 | reverse complement strand
CTGGCACTTTGATGCCGTAAGGGGGAGGCGTCCATCACATCGGGCTACGGGTTCACCGCCGTCTGCGGGCCGGTAGCCCGGACAGATGCGCCGCATCGCCTCCGGGAAACTCTGTCACTCTGCGCGCGGCTCCCGGGGGCGGCGCTTAACGCGCCTTGCCCGGACTACGGGTTCTGACGACCTTGGCACAGGTGCCTGAGTCTAAGAAAAAATCAGCGCCACCCAAAAAATAACAGCCTTGGTGGTACGGCGAATCAGGAGTGAATTAGTTTGTAAGGCTGGCCAGAACCAGGCCAAAACCCACCCCAGCGCTGAGAATTAGTGTCAGGATCGCATTGCGCCATACGCGCCAGTGTTTGCCGAAAGTATCGGGATCGGATTTGTGTTTATGCCAGGTTTGCCATGCAACGGCGACAGTAGCCACAATGGGCAAACCCACCATAAATGTCAGAATAAGATTTTCGATATACTCGGTATTAATGGTCAATTTCATCGTCCTTTATCATTAACGTGCCGGGCAAATCCATCGCCCGGCATCAAAGCCGCGATATCACTCCGGCTTGCGATCGCCAGTCGCAATCGGATTTTTCGGATCGCTGCTCCACTCGTACCAGCCGCCGTCGTAGACCGAGACGTTGTTCCAGCCCATCGCCCTGGCGTACATAAACGTTTCTGAGGCGCGCCATCCGGTGCCGCAGTAAAAAGAGACCTGCTGGCTCGGCAGAATATTCCATGATTTCCACATCGCGGCGATATCATCAGCGCTACGCATGGTGCCGTCCGGATTATGGAAATCCTCCATATGGGTGGAATCGCTTCCGGCATGACCCCAGCGAGCCCCGGCAATTTCGCCCTTCGGCTTGATATAGCTGTAGCCGCTGGTGGTACCGATAAACTCCGGCCAGGAACGGATGCTGACCAGCGAAGCATCCTGACGATGCAGCAGGGCGCGAGCCTGCTCGGTATTGAGCATCAGCTGCGGCTGGCCCGGGATGGGGGCGCCAAAATCAGGTTCAGGTTTCTGTTCTGGCGGCGTTCCGCGCTCAACCGGCAGACCGGCATCGGACCAGGTCTTCCAGCCGCCGTCGAGCAGTCGCACATCCTTCACGCCGGCGTAGAGCATAATCTGCGCCACGCGGGCGGCGGCATACACGTCGCGACCGTACAAAATTACCGTGGTGTCATGGCGAATGCCGTGTTTTGCCAGCATCGCTTTAAGCTGCGCGTCGGACACTTTATTCCATAGCGGTTCGCTCTCCACCTCGTTAGTGTCGATATAACCGGCGCCCGGAATATGGCTCAGCAGATAAAACTTCGGCGCGCCCCAGGCGGCTTCAAAAACTTTCCATTCACCGGCAGGCGCGGCGGTAACCGGCTCGCCGCGCTGGAGGTCGTGTAGCCACTGCGGATATACCAGCTGTTCAAAATGCGGCAGCTTTTGCAGGCGACCTGCCTGGCTCAGGGCATCGCCGAGGGAGCTGAGATGAGTGAAACCAGCAGCCTGAAGGCGCGCCGCGACTTTCGCGTTGTCGTCGGCGTTGCCGTATAGCGCAATTGGCGTAGAGGTCTGCAGATTGTGCAGCTTAGCCCAGGCGCTCAGCTGTTCGTCGTTCATCGCGCCAAGCCAGCTGGCTGACAGGTTAAGCGCCTGCGGTTCATGACCCTGAGGCCCGTTAGCGCTTTGCGGCCAGCCGTTATAGAAAGCGCTGAGACGCGTATCAATAGCGACGCCGTTCTGCTGTTGCAGCGTGGAGAGCGTTAGCGTTGGCATGGATTCAGCGGCGGAGGTGGAAGCAGCAAGCCCCATCAGGAGGGCGAGTGCGGTCAATTGAGAAACACGTTTCATCGAAATGCCCGACAGTAGAAAATTGAGCGGCAATTCTCGGCGTTCTCAGCGGAAAAATCCTTGCGATAGCGCAGGCTTTCATTGCCACTGGCTCATATGCAAACAGCGCCCGCCGACGGGAGAGTCCTGGCGATCGTGCGTCACCAGCAGCGCCGGAATGGCCAGCCGCGCCAGTTCGTCGAATACCCAGCGGCGAAAATCGGCGCGCAGCTCAATGTCGAGGCGATTAAAGGGCTCATCAAGCAGCAGCGCCCGTGGTCGGGCCAGCAGGGCGCGCATCAGGCTGACCCGCGCCCGCTGGCCGCCGGAAAGGGTGGCCGGATCGCGGCTGTAGAAACCCTCCAGACCGGCGCGCTCCAGCGCCTGTTCTACCTGCGGTTTTCGCTGGGAACGCTGGACGTCAGCGGGCAGCGCCAGCCGCAGATTTTGTCCGACGCTGAAGTGGTCAAACAGCAGCGCGTCCTGGAACAGGATGCCGATACGCCGCCGCTCGGTGGGTAAACTGTCGCAGCGCTGGTTATCCAGCCACAGCTCCCCTGCGGCGCGGAAATCTTCCGCCAGCGCGCCCACCATCCAGGCGAACAGCGTCGATTTGCCGCTGCCGGAGGGGCCCATCAACGTCAATATCTCGCCCGCTGCGACCGAAAAATCGACGTCGCGCAGCAGCGGCTGCCCGTTGAGTCTGAGAGTCAGGTTTTTGACGATCAACATTAGCGTAATCCTTGTCGATAGCGGCCAATCGGCCAGGCCAGCAGAGCGGTGAGAGCAAAGAACATCGCCGGTAGCAGCAACTGCCACAGCGCCTGCGCGGCGAGGGTGGCGATATCGCCGCCGCTGCTCAGCGCTACGGCTTCGCTGGTCAGCGTTGGGATCCGCCCGCCTCCCAGCCATAACGTCGGTAGATATTGCGCAATGCTTACCGAAAAGCCCACCGCCAGCGCCGTCAGCAGCGGACGCGTCAGGGCAGGTAAGGTGACCAGCCAGAAGATACGCCCCTGATGCCAGCCGAGGGTTCGGGCAACCAGCTCCGCGCGCGGATCGGCCGCGCGACGTGCGGGATGCAGAATAAACAGCATCCATGGTACCACCCATAGCAGATGGCCCCATAAAACGGTAAGCCACTCGCCGTCCTGCCACGTATATAGCGCCAGCTGATATTGCCCGTCCACCAGCGGCAGCGCCGGTAAAATTAGCGGCAGCCAGATCCAGCCGCCGAAGCGGGAAGGGCCAAGCTCCAGCCACAGCAGGCAAACGACCGCGCCGATAAGCGCAGAGCAGAGACCGAGCCACAGACTGTTGCCGATGCTATCGCCGAGCGGAGCACGACTCTGCGCCGTCGCCGCCAGCAGCAGCGCGCAGAGCGCGCCACACAGCGGCAGGAGAATCGCGAAGCTTTTCCCGACGAGCGCCCGCGGCTGCGGGCGGCGGATCCCCTGAACCGGTGGGATCCGCCGCCAGACGCGCCAGGCTCCCCATGCCAGCAGCGCCATCATGACGAGCGTCAGCAGTAATACCAGGCTGGCAAGGGCCCCTTTGGCCTGCTGTTGTTCATCGCCCTGGCTCAACCATTGCCAGGCCAGCACCGCCAGCGTCGGTGGGTTGCCCGGCCCAATTACCAGCGTGACATCAACCGCCGACAGGCTCCAGGCGGCGGTCGCCAGCAGCGCGATCGCCAGCGCTGGCAGCAGGGCGGGTAGCACAAGCCACTTCAGGCACTGCCAGCGGCCGTAGCCGAGGCTTTTTAATACCGTTGCCTGTCCCGCCAGCCGTTTCTCACCTAACAGGCCGTAAACCACCCACAACAGAAATGCGCTCTCTTTGACCGCCATCGTCAGACCCAGGCCAATGCCGTAGCGGTCAACTGGCGGAATGAAAAAGGGCAGCAGGCGAGAGAGCCAGCCGCCTTCAGCAAATAGCAGCAGGGCGGCGGTAGCGAAGGCGACATGGGGTACCGCCAGCAGCAGCGGCAGCCTGGCTGCCAGCCGGCGCCAACCGCTTGATGGCCAGAGTGCGGCAACAACCGAGAGCGTGATGATCAGCGCGCCGCCAACCGAGAGCAGGGTTGAGACGAGAGTCGCCGCCAGCGCCTGCCAGAACTGCGGATCGGCAACCAGCGACTGCCAAAGCGTCAGGCGCAGCGCCGGAAGCGTCATCATAGAAACGGCCGGCAGCAGCGGGAGATAGATCAGCGCGACGGCGGCCCAGGCCAGCAGCCTTAGTGCGTGCCGTAGCGGCGCAGCCATTCCTGCTCCAGCGCTTCTACCCAGGCCGAGTGCGGTTCTCCCAGCATTGGCGGCAAATCCTGCGGCACAACGGCGTTGAAGGACTGGCGCTCATCTGCCGTTAACTTCGCCGGATCCAGCACGCTGGGGTCGCCCCACACCGCCGGGTCGGCCTTGCGCAGCTGCGCCTGCGGTGAGAGCAGGAAATTGGCGACAACTTTCGCCCCTGCCGTCGCGCGGGCGTTAACCGGGATCGCCACAAAGTGGACGTTGCCGAGCATCCCCTGGCTAAAACCGAAGCCGTAGCTGTCTTTCGGCAGCTCGCCGCTGGCCGCTTTTTGCTGCGCGTGCAGCGGGTTGAAGGTGATTGACAGCCTGAGGACACCGTTCGTCAGCATGGTATCCATACGGGCGGGCGAAGCCGGGAAGTCGCGGCCCTCGCGCCATAGCAGAGGGTGAAGCTGGTCAAGGTATTGCCACAGCGGCGCGGTCGCGGCGGCGAAGTTGGCCTCTTGCGGCGGCTGACGCAGGGCGTCAGGATTTGGGGTCAGCGTCAGCAGCAGCTGTTCGAGAAAGGCGGTACCGGTAAAATCCGGCGGCCGCGGATAGGTAACGCTACCGGGGTGCGCGGCGGCGAAAGCCAGCAGCGCCTGCGGATCGTTGGGCGCGTCGGGCGTTTGCGAACGGCGGGCGATAAAAGTGAGCTGCGCGCCGCCCCACGGCGACTCCGCCCCGTCGGTAGGAATGGAGAAATCTTCGCGCACCGGCTTTTGCGTATCGACAAAGCGCCAGTTGGGCAGGGTTTCCGCCCACTGGGTTTGCAGCAGATTTGCGCTTTTCAGGGTGCGGAAATTCTCGCCGTTAACCCACAGCAGGTCGATAGAACCGCCAGAACTGCGTCCGGCGCGGGCTTCGCTTTGAATGCGCTTTACCGCGTCGGCGGCATCGGCGATATGCACGATGCGCAGATCGATGGCATAGTCGCGCTTCACCTCTTCGCTGACCCAGTCGAGATAGCGGTTAACCGCCGGATCGCCGCCCCAGGCGTTAAACCACACCGTCTGGCCGCGAGCCTCTTGTTGCGTGGATTGCCAGTTGGCGCTGGCGGACAGCGGAGAAAGCAACAGCAAAGCGAAGACCAACAAACTACGCATAACCACTCCTTATGGTTTCGAATCGGTGGGAAGCGGGCATAACCCCTGGGCGGGGATCGCCATCGCCGAATTAAAGCGCGCTGACAGGTTTTGTAACCCGATCAGCGCCGTGAGTTCGGTCAGCGCTTGAGCATCAAACTGTCCCGCCAGCTTATCGCGCAGCGCGTCGTCGACGGCCGGAGGCGTCATGCTGGCCGCTTCGGCATACTCCAGCGCCAGCCGCTCGCGTTCGCTGAATAGCGCGCTATCTCGCCATCCGGCTACAGCCAGGAGTTTATCGCTGCCGCCGCTGCGCTCCGCCAGCTTCATGCTGGTGATATCAATACAAAACTCGCACAAACACAGCTGCGCGATGCGGGCGCTGACCAGCGAACGCAGCACCGGCTCGAGGGGCGAGCGTTTGCGTTCCAGATAACCGACGAACATCGACACCAGATAAAAGACCAGCGGAATGCGACCCCACCAGCGAATAGGGCTCAGCACCTCGCCGTAGTGGCGGCGATGCAGCCAGGCCTGCGGGCGCAGAATCAGGGGAATTGACTTCAGGGGGGGTAAGCTCATCGTGAACGCCTCTTTTGTTGTTCAAGATAGAGTGCTTTCGCGACGACCACCAGGATCGCCAGCGCAAACAGGATCGATAAACCGGTTACCAGCCAGAATGTACCGCCCGTCAGCAGGCTGCCGGTCCATGAGTAGACTATCGTGGCGGGCAACTGGCCCAGACCGGTAGCCAGCATAAAATGGCGAAAGCGTATTGAGGTCAGTCCGGCTGCGTAACTTACCGGATCAAAAGGTACAAAGGGCAGCAGGCGGCAAACCAGGATGGTGTGTTTACCGTAGCGGGTAAAAAAGCCATCCATACTCTGCAATACGCTTTTGCCGGTCAGCTTTTCCACCGCTTCGCGGCCAAATACTCTGGCGATGAAAAAACACAGCGCCGCCCCGGCCATGGCGCTCACCCACGATAGCGCGCCGCCCCAGAAGGCGCCGAACAGGGAAGCGTTAGCGAAGGTGATGAGAAAAGCGGGAAGCGGGGCGATAATCGCCTGCAGAATCATCAGCGCAAAGGAGACCAGGGCCGCCTGCGGCCCCCAGGAGTCGATAAACTGCTCAATAGCCAGCTGATCGAGCGTGGCAAAGGCGGCGAGGCTGCGCTGCATAAACCCATTGACGCCGGGGATCAGCCACCACGCCAGCAGCCCCGCCAGCAGCGTAGCGCCAATGATTATCCGGTAGATCGCTTGGCTATTTTTCATCGTTGATTCGCCACCGTTGCGTGTCGATCCGCCGATAGCGGGCATATCTTTTGGCTGCCTGAATCAGGACAAATAACACCAGCCCGGCAAGCGTTAGCTTTAGCACAAAAAGGGAGGTGATACCGTCGCGGATAAGTTCGCTGGCCATCAGCGTATAAATAAATATGCCGGGCAAGGTGGTTATGGCGGAAATAAAGGTAAACGACCAGAATGAAATAGCCGTGAGGCCATAGGCGTAATTCTGAATATTATAGGGAAACAGCGGGACTAACCGGGTCAGAATTAAAAAATCGCAGCCGCTACGCTCAATGCCTCTTTCAATTGCCTGGAATATCGCCGTCTCTCCGAAGTATTTAAGCAGCAGCTCGCGGCCCAGCCAACGGGCGAGCAGGAACGACAGGGAGGAGGCGACCGTCGCCGCCAGCAGCGATAGCAAGGTTCCCGTCAGCGGGCCAAAAAGTACACCGCCGGCAATGACCAGCGCACTGCCCGGAATCAAAAACAGGGTAGCGATAATAAACAGCAAGATATAGAGCGCATACCCGAAGCCACCGCTTTGGCGGATCATTTCGCGCAGATGGTGGAAATGAGTGACCAGCTCGGCAAAACCCGACTGCTGGATAATACAGGCGAAAATGCTCAGGATGACCACAACAGAAAGCAGCTTATACTCTGCTTTATGACGGCTTCTTTTGCATTGGGTTCTCCTGTCTTATGCGGGCGGTCAAAAGTGCGCGCGACAGTATAATAGTTTGCCGACGTTCACAATCTATTACGGCGGCTTTTTTGATATGGCTCAGGCTCTCCGGGCGGGAGAGCCTGACAGAGGGCATCATCAGACTTTAAAGGTGGCCCATACCGGGGCATGATCGGAGGGTTTTTCCATGCCGCGAATTTCATAGTCGATGCCGGTCTCGATACAGCGCTGCGCCAGCGGGTGGCTGGCCAGCAGCAGGTCGATACGCAGCCCGCGGTTATCGTCAAAGCCCTTAGAGCGATAGTCGAACCATGAGAAATGTTCGTTGTCCTGCGGGTTCGCATGGCGGTACGTATCCACCAGGCCCCAGCCCAGCAGGCGCTCCATCCATTCGCGCTCTTCCGGCAGGAATGAACATTTGCCGGTACGCAGCCAGCGCTTGCGATTCTCTTCGCCGATGCCGATATCAAGATCGGTAGGGCTGATGTTCATATCGCCCATAATCAGCACCGGATTCTCTTTATTCAGTTCGGTATCAAGGTAGTTCTGCAGATTCTGATAAAAGGCCGCTTTCGCCGGGAATTTGGTTTCATGATCCCGGCTTTCGCCCTGCGGGAAATAGCCGTTGATTACCGTCACGTTACCAAACGGAGACGGGATTTCCGCCATGATAATGCGGCGCTGGGCCTCTTCACCATCGTTGGGGAAGCCGCGGCGCACCGAGATCGGCGTCTCTTTGGTCAGCAGCGCGACGCCGTAATGGCCTTTCTGCCCGTGATAAAAGACGTTATAGCCCAGCTTTGCCACCTCTTCGAGAGGAAACATATCGTCGTGAACTTTGGTTTCCTGGAGGCCGATGACGTCGGGCTGGTGTTTGTCGATGATGGCGGCCAGCTGATGCGGGCGGGCACGCAGGCCGTTGATATTAAAAGAGACAAATTTCATAGTCGCTGCCACTGTGCAAGGTGAATAGTGCAGGGATGGTAGCAGAAATTCGCCGGGCTGGCTGCGCAAAGGCGCTTTATTCTGCCGATTGCAGCGGTTGGTAGCCTGTTTGCACAAAGTGTGCACCATTCTGGAACGCGCTGCGCCAAAAAAGGGCGATTATTGCCGATAAATTTCGTCAAGGATCACAATTACAGAATTATATCTTACCCCTGCATAATCTTTCTTTTTATTCCACTGCTAAAGCCTCTTTTAGTATTTTTATTCACTTTTTATGCATTTTATGTGAATAGCGGTCTTTCGTAACTTATTGATATTTCGTTGACGACCTCGATTTATGCATTTTTACCTCTGGCTGGCACGAACCGTGCAATCTACATTTACAGCGTAATAACCATATTCATTAACATTATTTAAACTTTTTGTTTACCGGAAGAGGTCGATATGTCTCAGTCAATTACGCGTAGCAACTTTGATGAATGGATGATGCCTGTATACGCGCCAGCGGCTTTTATTCCGGTACGCGGCGAAGGGTCACGCCTGTGGGATCAGCAGGGGAAGGAGTATATCGATTTTGCCGGCGGCATTGCGGTTAATGCCCTAGGCCATGCGCACCCGCAGCTGGTTAAGGCGCTGACCGAACAGGCGGAGAAATTCTGGCATACCGGCAACGGCTATACCAATGAGCCGGTACTACGTCTGGCTAAGCAGCTCATTGACGCCACTTTTGCCGACCGGGTCTTTTTCTGTAACTCGGGGGCTGAAGCCAACGAAGCGGCGCTAAAACTGGCGCGCAAATATGCCCACGATCGTTTCGGCAGTGAGAAAAGCGGCATCGTGGCATTCAAGAATGCCTTCCATGGCCGCACGCTGTTTACCGTTTCTGCGGGCGGTCAGCCGGCCTATTCACAGGATTTTGCGCCGCTGCCGCCGCAGATTCAGCACGCTATCTTTAACGACCTCGACTCGGCAAAGGCGCTGATCGACGACAATACCTGCGCAGTGATCGTTGAACCGATGCAGGGGGAAGGCGGCGTCGTACCAGCGGATGTGGAATTCCTGCGCGGCCTGCGTGAGCTGTGCGATGCGCACAATGCGCTGCTGATTTTCGATGAAGTCCAGACCGGCGTCGGCCGTACCGGGGAGCTGTACGCCTATATGCACTATGGCGTGACGCCGGACGTGCTTTCCACCGCGAAAGCGCTGGGCGGCGGTTTCCCGATCGGCGCGCTGCTGGCAACGGAACGCTGCGCCAGCGTAATGACCGTGGGTACTCATGGCACCACCTACGGCGGCAACCCGCTGGCCTGCGCGGTGGCGGGGGAAGTCTTTGCCATCGTCAACACGCGTGAGGTTCTCAACGGCGTTAAGCAGCGCCATCAGTGGTTTAGCGAACGGCTCAACGCCATCAACGCCCGGTACGGCCTGTTTAAAGAGGTTCGCGGTCTGGGGCTGCTTATTGGCTGCGTGCTGAAAGATGAATATGCCGGCAAGGCGAAAAACATCAGCAACCTGGCGGCGGAGGAAGGGCTAATGATGCTGATTGCCGGCGCCAATGTGTTGCGCTTCGCACCGGCACTGATTATCAGCGAAGACGAAGTCAATAGCGGCCTGGATCGCTTCGAGCTGGCCTGCAAACGCTTTCTCTCGGGGGTCTCATCATGATGGTGATCCGTCCAGTCGAAAAAGGTGACCTGCCGGGGTTAATGACGCTGGCAGGCGAAACCGGCGGCGGCCTGACATCGCTGCCGGCCGATGAGGCCACGCTGGCCGCGCGCATTGAACGTTCACAGATGACCTGGCGCGGCGAGCTGCCGAAAAGCGAACAGGGGTATGTGTTCGTTCTGGAGGATTGCACCAGCGGCGCGGTGGCGGGAATTTGCGCCATTGAGGTGGCCGTAGGGCTTAACGACCCCTGGTACAACTATCGCGTCGGTACGCAGGTCCACGCATCGAAAGAGCTAAACGTCTATAACGCCCTGCCGACGCTGTTTCTCAGTAACGACCATACCGGCAGCAGCGAACTGTGTACCCTGTTCCTTGATCCAAAATGGCGAAAAGAGGGCAACGGCTATCTGCTGTCGAAATCGCGTTTTCTGTTTATGGCCGCCTTTCGTGAACGCTTCAACGATAAGGTCGTGGCGGAAATGCGCGGCGTAATTGATGAGCACGGCTACTCGCCGTTCTGGGAGAGTCTCGGGAAACGCTTCTTCGCGATGGAGTTTTCCCGCGCCGACTATCTGTGCGGCACCGGGCAAAAAGCGTTTATCGCCGCGCTGATGCCGAAGCACCCGCTGTATATCGACTTCTTAAGCGATGAAGCGCGGGCGGTTATCGGCGAGGTTCATCCGCAAACCGCCCCGGCCCGCGCGGTGCTGGAAAAAGAGGGATTCCGCTATCTCAACTACGTCGATATTTTCGACGGCGGTCCGACGCTGGAATGCGAAATTGACCGGGTGCGGGCCATCCGCAAAAGTCGGCTGGTTACCGTCGTTGAAGGCGAACCCGAGGCGGGAGAGTGGCCGCCATGCCTGATCGCCAATGAACAGTACCAGCACTTTCGCGCCATGCTCGTTCACGCGGACCCGGATAGCGACCGCCTGGTGCTAAGCGCGCGTGAGTTAGATGCCCTGAAATGCCATTCCGGTGAACAAATTCGCCTGGTTCGCCTGTGCCCTGAGGAGAAAAAATCATGAGTTTATGGATCAATGGCGACTGGCAAAGCGGTCGCGGCCCGGCCCGACAAAAACATAACCCGGTAAGCCAGGCGCTACTGTGGCAGGGACGGGATGCCGATGCTGAGCAGGTTGCGCTGGCGGTCAGCGCGGCGCGGCGGGCATTCCCCGCGTGGGCGCGCCAGCCGTTTGCCGCCCGCAAAGCGATAGCAGAAAAGTTTGCTGCTTTACTTGACGTGAACAAAGCTGAATTAACCGCCATTATTGCTCAGGAGACCGGCAAACCGCGCTGGGAAGCGGCGACGGAAATCACCGCGATGATCAACAAAATCGCGATTTCAGTAAACGCTTACCATAGTCGTACGGGGGAAGCGCAAACCGCACTGGCCGACGGCGCAGCCACTCTGCGTCACCGGCCGCACGGCGTACTGGCGGTGTTTGGTCCCTACAATTTTCCCGGACATTTACCAAACGGACATATTGTTCCGGCGCTGCTGGCGGGCAATACCGTGGTGTTCAAACCCAGCGAGCTGACCCCACAGAGCGGCGAAGCGGTGGTAAGGCTTTGGGCAGAAGCCGGCCTGCCGCCCGGAGTGCTTAACCTGCTTCAGGGCGGTCGGGAGACCGGCGAAGCGCTGAGCGGTCAGTCAGATATCGACGGTCTGCTGTTTACCGGCAGTTCTGCCACCGGCTTTCAGCTCCATCGCCAGCTTGCCGGCCAGCCGGAAAAAATACTCGCTCTTGAGATGGGCGGCAACAATCCGCTGATCGTCGATGAGCCGGAGGATATCGATGCCGCCGTTCATCTCACCATTCAGTCGGCATTTATTACTGCAGGCCAGCGCTGTACCTGCGCGCGTCGGCTGTTGGTGAAGCGTGGTGAGGCTGGCGATGCGTTTCTTCGCCGTCTTGTGACAGTGTCACAAAAACTTATTCCTGACGCCTGGGATGCAGAGCCGCAGCCTTTCCTCGGGGGACTGATTTCAGCGCAGGCGGCGCAGAAAGTGCATCAGGCCTGGCTGACACACGTCTCCAACGGCGGCCAAACGCTGCTGGAGCCGCGTCTGCTACAGGCCGAAACGTCGCTGCTGACGCCGGGTATTATCGACATGAGCGAGGTCGCGCAGGTGGCCGATGAAGAGGTTTTTGGCCCACTGCTCTGCGTCTGGCGTTACGACCATTTCGATGAGGCGATTGCGCTTGCTAACGCGACCCGCTTCGGGCTTTCCTGCGGGCTGATCTCCGCCGAACGCGAGAAGTTCGACCAGCTGCTGCTGGAGGCGCGCGCCGGTATCGTGAACTGGAATAAACCGCTCACCGGCGCCGCCAGCACCGCGCCGTTTGGCGGGACCGGTGCTTCCGGTAACCATCGGCCGGGGGCCTGGTACGCCGCGGATTATTGCGCCTGGCCGATGGCCAGCCTGGAATCGCCGGAGCTGTCGCTCCCGGTCGCGCTCAGCCCGGGTCTGGATTTGGGCCAGGAGAGCTCACAATGAACGCCTGGGAAGTGAACTTTGACGGGCTGCCGGGCCTGACCCATCACTATGCGGGATTATCTTTCGGCAACGAGGCTTCGACCAAACACCGCTATCGGGTGTCAAATCCGCAGCTGGCGGCAAAGCAGGGGCTGAAAAAAATGAAAGCCCTGGCGGATGCGGGCTATCCGCAGGGGATCATCCCGCCGCAGGAGCGGCCAAACATCCCCCTGTTGCGCCAGATTGGCTTTAGCGGTAGCGATGAGCAGGTGCTGGAAAAAGCGTCGCGTCAGGCGCCGGAGCTCCTCTCGGCGGCCAGTTCAGCCTCATCAATGTGGGTGGCCAACGCCGCTACGGTCTCGCCATCGGCGGATTCGCTGGACGGCCGGGTGCATCTGACCGTCGCCAACCTCAATGATAAATTCCACCGCGCCAGCGAAGCGCCTACCACCGAGGCTTTGCTGAAGGCGATTTTCCCTGATGAGCAGCGGTTTGCCGTACACGGCGCGCTACCCCAGGCCTCGCTGTTCGGTGATGAAGGGGCGGCAAACCATAACCGTCTCGGCGGCGACTACGGCGCCCCTGGCGTGCAGCTGTTTATTTACGGTCGTCAGCAGGGTGGGGAAGAGAGCCCGCAGCGCTACCCGGCGCGGCAGACGCTGGAGGCCAGCCAGGCCGTTGCCCACCTCAACCAGGTCAACCCACGGCAAGTGATTTTCGCCCGTCAAAACCCGGCGGTGATTGATAAGGGCGTATTTCATAACGATGTGATTGCGGTAAGCAATCAGCAGGTGCTGTTTTGCCACGAGCAGGCGTTTGTCGATCAGCCGCAGCTCCTGCAGCAGCTGACGGAGCGGGTTGCTGGTTTTACGCCGCTTGTGGTGCCGACGGGTCAGGTATCAGTAGAAGAGGCGGTGGCGACCTATCTGTTCAACAGCCAGCTGCTGAGCAAACGCGAGGGCGGAATGCGGCTGATTCTGCCGCTGGAAGCGCAGGAGCATCCGGGCGTCTGGCGTTATCTGAACCGGCTGGTGGAGGGCGATAACCCGATTGATGAGCTTCAGGTTTACGACCTGCGCGAGAGCATGGCCAACGGCGGCGGCCCGGCCTGCCTGCGTCTTCGGGTGGTGCTGACTGAGAACGAGCGACGAGCGGTGAATCCGGCGGTCATGATCGACGACGCGCTGTTCGCCACTTTGAATGATTGGGTAGACCGCTACTATCGCGATCGCCTGACCCAGGCCGACCTTGCGGATCCGCAGCTGCTGCGCGAAGGTCGCGAAGCGCTCGACCGCCTGACGCAAATCCTGCGCCTCGGCTCCGTATATCCGTTTCAGCAATAAGGAGATGTCGTGGACGACTTTCTGGCATTAACGCTGGCTGGGCGTTTGCCCCACCATTTTCATGGCCAAACGGCGCACTTCCGCTGGCACTGGATTGACTGCGGTATACTGCAGCTCATTCCCCATGAGCCCTGCGAGCGCTCGTTGGTATTGTCCGCCGGGATCCATGGTAACGAAACCGCGCCGGTCGAAATCACGGATTTACTGCTGCGTCAGTTGTTCAGCGGGGAGTTGCCGTTACGCTGGCGGTTGCTGGTGGTCTTCGGCAATCCTTCGGCGCTGAGGGCCAATAAACGCTATCTGCACAGCGATATTAATCGGATGTTTGGTGAGCGCTGGCGGGCTTTCAGCGTCAGCGATGAAACCGCTCGCGCCCGGCAACTGGAGCATGCGCTGGCGCGCTTTTATGCGCCGGGTAGCGGTGAGCGCTGGCACCTGGATTTACATACCGCTATTCGCGGATCGCTGCATACGCGCTTTGGCGTCCTGCCAGCGCGCGATAAACCGTGGGATGAAGCATTCCTGGGCTGGTTGGGGGCGGCTGGCCTGGAAGCGCTGGTCTTTCATCAGCAGCCGGGCGGCACCTTTACCCATTTCAGTAGCGAACGTTTCGGCGCGCTCTCCTGCACGCTGGAACTGGGAAAAGCGCTTCCTTTTGGCGACAACGATCTCAGCCAGTTTGCCGCGACGCAGCGCGCGCTGGCGCGTCTGCTGGCCGGCGAGAGGGCGTTGGCTGCAGGTGATTCGCCGCTGCGCTACAGAGTGGTGCAGCAAATTACCCGCAGCAGCGACAAATTTCAGCTGCATATGTCGGCGCAGACGCTAAACTTCACCCCCTTTTCTGCCGGGACGCTGCTGGCTGAAGATGGTGAAACCCGCTATGTCGCGGCTAAGGAGTCAGAATATGTGCTGTTTCCCAACCCCGGCGTAGCTTTTGGCCAGCGAGCCGGGCTGATGCTCGAACGCTTCTGAATATGCTGTCGCCCTGGTGGGCGATGGCATTTATTTTGCTGGCTGTTTTTTTCTTTAGATCTTAATTTTTTGTGCGCTATCGGCTGATTGCGGATTATTCCTGGATAAATGCTTTGTTTTTAATCTGCGCTGGTTTATAGTCTTCATAATTTCTCGATAAAACAGCCTGTTAATTATTTTTTCTTGCAATTATCTCCCCATAATCCTTATTTTCTCCATAATTGCTCAGAAACTGTTTTTTATACTTTCAATGTTTTACGCTTGCTCTGACTAATTGACGATAAACGTCGTAAAGTTAATCTCGTCAACACGGCAACGCGCCGTAAGAATAACGCAAAGTAAGGATTGAACGATGAAAAAGATTACAGCTCTGTTTGTTGCCTCTACTCTGGCTCTTGGCGCGGCTAACCTGGCTCACGCGGCTGATACTACGGCAACCTCAGGCGAGACCGCGCCGATGATGCATCATAAGCGCGGCCCGGCGGGCCCACATGAAATGATGTTTAAAGGTCTGAACCTGACCGACGCGCAGAAAACGCAAATTCGCGACATCATGAAGAGCCAGCGCGACAATATGAAGCGTCCGTCCCTGGATGAGCGCCGCGCGATGCATGAACTGGTTGCCAGCGATACCTTCGATAAGGCAAAAGCGGAAGCGCAGATTGATAAAATGGAAGCCCAGCATAAAGAAATGGCGCTGGCTCGACTGGAAACTCAGAACAAGATTTACAACATTCTGACCCCGGAACAGAAAAAACAGTTCAATGCTAATTTTGAGAAGCATCTGACAGATCGTAAAGCGCCGGAAGGTAAAATGCCTGCACCAGCTGAATAATTCAGCGCGCTGACTTAAGACCGCCGGTCTTGCCCAATAATGCCAACAGGCTTTGGGCAGGGCCGGCGGTTTTTTTATCTGCGGCGGGGCAACGGCAAAACGCCGGTGAAACCTGATTTACCCGACAGGGGCGAATATGCGAGGATGAGGCCTCAACCGTTATCATGGGCGCAATCACCCTGACTCTGCTGCCCGCTATCGCTTCGGATTTTGCATATGGAAATGTATATCGGCCTCGCCGTCCTTGTTGTCGTCCTCGTCTGGGTTATCATGACCTATAACCGCTTTATCTCCCTGCGTCGTTTCAAAGACGAGGCCTGGAGCGGCGTCGCTGTACAGCTTAAGCGCCGCCACGATCTGGCGCCCAATCTACTGAGTCTGGTGAAACGCTATGCACAGCACGAAAAGGAATTGCTGGAAGAGCTGGGCCGCCAGCGTAGCGTACTGGTCGGCAGCACCCGACAGATAGCCGACAGCGAACGCCACTATTCCGCTACGCTGGGACGTATTTTCGCGCTCGGCGAAGCCTGGCCGGAACTCAAAGCCAGCGACAACTTCCTCTCATTACAGCAATCGCTTAATGAAATAGAAGAGCAGCTGCAGATGGCTCGCCGCTACTTCAACGGTACGGTGCGCGATTTGAATATTCTGGTCGAGTCTTTCCCCAGCCTGCTGCTGGCGCGACTATTTAAATTTAAAGCAGAAGCTTTCTTTGAACTGGACTCACCGGAAGAAGCTCAATCTCCACGGATGGAGTGATTAAATGCTCTGTATAACTCTGCGGGTAGTACGCGCGTTCGTATTGTTGCTGCTGCCTGCCAGCGCAGCATTCTCCGCAAACAACCCGATTATTATTAAAGATGCTTCTCAACTCCCCGCTGGCGCTATCCCGGCGTATGAACATATCCTCTCTTTTGATTCCCGGGCGCGCTTTAGCCCGAACGGCAGCATGGCGATTGAGGAGAATATTAAGGTACTTGCCCTGGGGAAGGAGATTCGGCGAGGGATTTTGCGCACGCTTCCCCTCACGTGGAACCGCCAGGATGGCAAAATCTTCCGTGTTGACTATACGATCGAATCGGTGTCGCGCGATGGCATCTCTGAGCCATTTAGCCTTGATGAGACAGCAAAAAGCCTGACGGTACGTATCGGCGGCGGCGAAAAGATATTAAAACCAGGGATCTATCACTATCGGATTCGCTATCAAATCAGCAACCATTTCAGCCGATTTCCCCAGTGGGATGAACTGTACTGGAACGTGACGGGCAATGGCTGGGCCTGGCCAATTAGCAAGGCCAGCTTTAGCCTGACGCTACCGGATAGCGCCGCAAATCTCAACGCTGACGCCAAAGATGCCAGGCTGCGCTCAATTGATGTTTATACAGGGATCGCAGGCGCGAAAGAGCACAACGCAACGATTCTGCCCGACGGTAGCGTGCGCACTCTGCGTCCGCTGGCAAAGGGGGAGGGGCTGACGGTTGTTTATACCTGGCCGCGGGAGATACTTGCCCGCGCTCCGGCGCCGGAGGCCGCTTCGCCGCTGGTGCATTTACTTTTCCCCAACCTGAAAACCTGGGTGATATGGCTGCCGCTGCTGTTCATGCTCGTTTATTATCTGCTCTGGTGGCGGAAAAACGTCACCCAGGCCGGGTTGAGAATGCCGCCTGTTGTGCCGCTCTTTTCGCTGCCTGCCTCCATGTCGCCAGGCCACCTGCGTTTTATTACCCGGCGTAAATATGACGATGTGGCTTTTAGCAGCGATTTATTAGCGCTGGTCGCGAAACGCGGGATGACGCTGACGAGCGACAAAAATCCATCCCGCAGCCCGTGGCGATTAAATTCCGGCATCAAACAACGGCTGACCCGCCTCCCCGTTGAGGGAAACAGACGGTTAAACAGAGACGATCTCCAGCTATTAAGCACCCTATTTAAAGGCAAACAGAAAAATATCGATCTTAGTAAGGCCCATCAGCGGTCAGTGCAGAGTGCGCGTAAACGTCAGGAGACGCGTTGTGAAGAACAGCGGGCTAAACTCTTTCGTAAATGGGGGCAACCGCTGCGGCGCTGCATCTACATTGCGCTGCTTGTTCCGGTAGCGTGCGGTCTTTGGGTTAATGCGGAGGCCGCGCTGCTGACGATACCGGCCGCGGTTTTTATGCTGATCGGCGGTTCGCTGCTGGCTTTTTTCTTGCGGTTTCTTTGTCATCCTCGGGAGATGTGGCGCGACTGGGGCCCCGCCCCGGTACTGTTTTGTGCCTCTTTTGGTATTTTAGCGATGCTCGGCGGAAGCAATTTTCTGTTGGGAATGTTGCCCATAACCCAACTTCCCGCCGGATATATTGGCGCGCTGCTGATGGCGTTCGCCCTGTGCGTTTTTGTTGGCTGGAAAACGCCTCGTTATACGCAGCGCGGGTTGGATGAGCTGGCCGTCGCCAAAGGACTGAAGCTGTATCTTGGCACCGCTGAAAAGAACCGCTATCAGATTATTTACCCGCCTGCGCAGATGATCTCCCATTTTGAAGAACTACTGCCCGTAGCGTTGGCGCTTGGCGTGGGGAAAACCTGGGCGAACACCTTTGCCCACTATCTGAGTAGTACTGGCGCTCTGTCGGAAGCGTTTGCCGGAGCTGGCTGGGAAAGCGTGCATCATTTCAGCGAGTCATGTCGAATCTCCTCTATATCCTCGCCGACCAGCGGTTCAGGGGGCGGTTCATCATCGGGTTCAGGCTATAGCGGTTCCGGCTCTTCCGGTGGCGGTTCATCCGGCGGCGGCTCAGGCGGAGGCGGTGGAGGAGGCTGGTAATTAAGGGAGACGCCCCGATAACCTACTGGGGATCTTATGCCGGTATCGTGCGTTTCCCGGCAGGTCTTACCGGACTGACGGGAAACGCGTATGGCAGCAGTTTTTAAACCGGGCAAGGCCATATCACCAGGGAATGCGATATGATCTGTTCGTCAGGACAGAGGTGGCCCACGGTCAGTTTTACAGCGGATGCAGCTTATAGCGGCCGCTAAGCAGCGGTTTACACAGTATTTTATAACCATCATGGTCAAATTTTGCCGCCAGGCGCGTGAGCGATGAGGCCTGCGACAGGGATTCTACGGCGCCCAGCCATAGCCAGTTTTGAATAATATGGTACTGCGTCATATCCTCGCTGCGCTCTTCCAGCGCGATCGCCCCGGCCCATGGCCAGCATACCAGCTGCATTTTTTGCATATTTTCCACCAAACGCTGCTGGTGCGCTTCAACGCTCTCCTTCCCGCAGCAGGCTCCTGCGCAGCGGCCCAGCGCCGAGCGAAAGCAGGCGCGCCCGCGGTTGAGCGGCTCGAGTCCCATTAATCCATAACAAAGGCGATGCTCGTCGGCAATTTTTTGCAGCGCCTGCAGCGCGGCGCGGCGATTGGCAAAAAGGCCATAGAGATCGCTTTGTCGCGAGAAATCCAGCTCGCTGGCGTAAACCACCTGCGGTCGGGCGTCAGCCAGGCGCAATGAGCACAGCTGCCGGTTTTGCCGCAGACGTTTATTAAACAGAGGCTGCTGTTCCTTAATGAGCTGCGCTTCTAACAGGAGTGCGCCGAGCTCGCCCGCCGTCCGTTGCCAGGTGATGCGTCGTGACTGGCGCAGCATAGCCGCTTCGTCGGGGGTGCGCAGATGCGACAACACCCGGCTGCGGATATTAACGCTTTTGCCGATATAGAGCGGAAGGGTATCGCTTTCGCCGTGAAACAGATATACCCCCGGCTGCCTGGGCAGAGCCTCAAGCCACGGACGCAGATGTTCGGGATACTCATAGATTGCCGCCGCTTCAAATTCGAGACGCGGGGCGGATTGCCTTCTTGCCACTATTGCTCCTGGTGCTGTTTATTTATCCAGTATAGCAGGGGAAGGGCGGAGCGAAAAGGACAATAAATCACCCCAACCTGAGTCGGGGCGAGGGAGGGATGGGTTATTTTTTCCAGAAGTCGTCGAAGACGGTGATTGGCGGGCGGCGTTTGTGCTCGGTTTTCAGATACCAGCCTTCGATCGTTTTCGCGACTTTCTCGTCCAGCGTCTTACCTTCCAGATAGTCGTCGATGTTCTCGTAGGTCACGCCCAGCGCCACTTCGTCCGGCAGGGAGGGGCGGTCGTCCTCAAGATCGGCGGTCGGCAGTTTTTTATACAGGTGCTCCGGACACCCCAGATGGGCCAAAAGCTGTTTGCCCTGACGTTTGTTGAGGCGGAAAAGAGGGTTGATGTCCGTGCCGCCGTCGCCGTATTTAGTGAAAAAACCAGTAATAGCCTCCGCAGCATGATCGGTACCTACCACCACGCCGTGGGTCATCCCGGCGATGCTGTACTGCGCTTTCATGCGTTCGCGGGCTTTTTCGTTGCCGCGAACAAAGTCGCTAAGCTCAATGCCGGCTTCGCGCAGCGCCTGTTCACTGGCCAGCACGGCGCCCTTAATATTGACCGTTAATACACGGTCCGGCTGAATAAAAGCGATGGCGTCCTGACAGTCCTGCTCGTCCGCCTGCACGCCGTACGGCAAGCGAACGGCGATAAACTGCAGGCTGTCGTCACCGGTTTCGGCGCGTAGCTCATTGATTGCCTGCTGGCAGAGCTTACCGGCAAGCGTGGAGTCCTGGCCGCCGCTGATGCCGAGGACCAGTGATTTAATAAAAGGGTATTTCTGCAGATAGGACTTCAAAAAGTCTACGCTGCGGCGTATTTCGGCTTCGACATCGATCTGGGGTTTAGCGCCCAGCGCCTGAATAATCTCTTGTTGTAGCGTCATCGCGCCCTCCGGAAAGTGAATCTGTATGGCAATCAGCAGAGGTTTAACCTACCTCTTTGACGGTAAAACGACAAGGATCACAATTTTGAGTGTAGCAAAAGCAGGCAACCTCAACGGAACGGGCTTTATTATTGGAAAGATCTTAATTTCGCTTCATTTCCACCTTCGGCTTGAAAAATAACGATATTTATTCCAGGCTTATTTACACGCCAAAAAAAAGAGGATGGAATATGAACAAGCATTTTGCAGGATTTCTGGGCGCAGCAGCTGTATTAACCATGCTGGCAGGGTGTACGGCCTATGACCGTACTAAAGATCAGTTCACCCAGCCGGTGGTTAAAGACGTTAAAAAAGGCATGACCCGCGCGCAGGTTGCGCAAATTGCTGGTAAACCTTCATCAGAAGTGACGATGATCCACGCACGCGGTACCTGTCAGACATACATCCTGGGTCAACGCGATGGTAAAATTGAAACCTACTTCGTCGCGCTGGATGAAACCGGCCGTGTGATGAATTCTGGTTATCAGACCTGCGCTGAATACGATACCGACCCGCGCAACAGTAAGTAACATCCCGCCATAGTGCTGATTCCTACGAAAGCCCGACCATTGGTCGGGCTTTTTTATGAGCGCTGATGCTTATTTAATTGCGCGAATTATTTGAGGGAAATGTGAGGGCAGTCAAAACGCGAGGTCAATGAGAGACAATTCTGTTCAAGGAGGAATTATCCTGCCGATGAACGATGCCGTATACTCAATGCATAAACAATACTAATTCAAAGAAACATCTCTTACCGCCTCTCCGGCATCAACGATGCGCTCAGGAGACCCGGTCACACAAATTGAGGAAGCGTTCATGGAAAAGAAACATATCTACCTGTTCTGTTCTGCTGGGATGTCTACATCACTGCTGGTCTCGAAAATGCGTGCTCAGGCCGAGAAGTATGAAGTGCCGGTTATTATTGAAGCATTTCCCGAGACTCTGGCCGGTGAAAAAGGGCCTGATGCTGATGTCGTATTATTAGGCCCACAGATTTCCTATATGCTGCCGGACATTCAACGTTTACTACCAAATAAACCCGTAGAAGTTATTGATTCCGTGCTGTACGGTAAGATCGATGGTTTAGGTGTTCTGAAAGCGGCCGTTGCGGCCATTAAGAAAGCTGCTGCGCAATAATTTATATTTTAAAACTCGACATATTTCGGATGGCAATGGTTAAAATTTCGTGAGGGTGTGTTTTAACTATTTGCTGTCCGAAATACCCCGAGTTTATTTTCCCGTCAAAGAGTAATTTCATCTATCATTGCCGCAATAATTACATTGCGGCCTTAAAGGGTATTTATTATGAGTAAAGTGATTGATTCGCTTGAAAAGGTACTCCTTCCGTTTGCGGTCAGAATAGGAAGGCAACCTCACGTCAATGCAATTAAAAACGGCTTTATTAAGTTAATGCCATTGACGTTAGCCGGGGCCATGTTTGTTTTAATTAATAACGTATTTTTGAGCTTTGGCGACGGTTCATTCTTTTATTCAATGGGCATCCGTCTGGATGCCTCGACAATCGAAACACTGAACGGTTTTAAAGCTATCGGCGGCAACGTTTATAACGGTACGCTAGGTATTATGTCGCTGATGGCGCCTTTCTTTATTGGTTCGGCTTTAGCTGAAGAGCGTAAAGTTGACCCAATGGCGGCCGGGTTGCTGGCGGTTGCGGCATTTATGACCGTTACGCCTTATAGCGTCGGGGAAGCCTACGCCGTTGGCGCGAATTGGTTAGGCGGTGCCAACATTATTTCTGGTATCGTAATCGGTCTGGTCGTTGCCGAGATGTTCACCTTTATCGTTCATCGCAACTGGGTGATTACGCTGCCGTCCAGCGTGCCGGCTTCGGTCTCCCGTTCATTCTCAGCGGTTATCCCGGCCTTTATTATCCTGTCTATTATGGGGATTATCTCCTGGGCGCTGACCCACTGGGGAACGAACTTCCACCAGATCATCATGGACACGATCTCCACGCCGCTGGCCTCAATGGGTGCCGTGGTAGGCTGGGCATACGTTATTTTCACCTCGCTGCTGTGGTTCTTCGGCGTACACGGGTCGCTGGCGCTGTCGGCGCTCGATAGCGGCATTATGACGCCATGGGCGCTGGAAAACATCGCAACCTATCAGCAGTACGGCTCCGTTGAAGCCGCGCTGGCGGCGGGTAAGAGCTTCCATATGTGGGCCAAGCCGATGCTTGATTCCTACATTTTCCTCGGCGGTACCGGCGCGACGCTGGGCTTGATCATCGCCATCTTTATCGCTTCCCGCCGCGAGGATCATCGTCAGGTGGCGAAACTGGCGCTGCCGTCCGGCATCTTCCAGATTAACGAGCCTATCCTTTTCGGTCTGCCGATTATCATGAACCCGGTGATGTTTATTCCGTTCATTCTGATTCAGCCTCTGCTGGCGGCCATCACCATGACGGCGTATACCCTGGGCATCATCCCGCCGATTACCAACATCGCGCCGTGGACTATGCCGACCGGTTTAGGCGCCTTCTTTAACACTAACGGTAGCGTCGCAGCTCTGCTGCTGGCCCTGTTCAACCTTGCTGTATCGACCCTGGTCTACCTGCCGTTTGTGGTTATTTCCAACAAAGCGCAGGGCGTGATTGAGCAGGAAGAGAGCGAAGAAGATATCGCTAACGCACTGAAATTCTAATATCGAGCGGTACGGGAAGTTTCCCGTACCGTCTGGCAAATTAAGGGAGTCATTATGTTTGATCTGGATAACATCGCAGCAGAAGAGACCGCGGTAAACGACCTCGAAGAGGTGGTGATGGGGCTGATTATCAACTCCGGACAAGCGCGTAGTCTGGCTTATGCCGCGCTGAAGCAGGCAAAACAGGGAGATTTTGCGGCGGCTAAAACCATGATGGAACAGTCGCGCATGGCGCTGAGCGAAGCGCATCTGGTGCAGACCCAGCTGATTGAGAGCGATGAGGGGGAAGGCAAAATGAAGGTGAACCTGGTGCTGGTGCATGCGCAGGATCATCTGATGACCTCAATGCTGGCACGTGAGCTGGTTGCCGAATTGATTGAGCTGCACGAGAAGGTACAATAGGTCATCGACACGATGAGGCAACCAAAGATGATGACCACTGAAATCAGTACCGCCCGGGAGCAACAACTCTTTAACGGCAAAAACTTTCATGTGGTCATCTATAACAAAACGGAAAGCGTAAGCGGGCTTCACCAGCATGATTATTACGAGTACACCATCGTTTTAACCGGGCGCTATTATCAGGTTATTAATGGCAAGCGGGTGCTGCTGGAGCGCGGGGATTTCGTTTTTATCCCAATGGGGTCGCACCACCAAAGCTTTTATGAATTTGGCGCGACGCGCATTCTGAACGTCGGTATCAGCAAAAGTTTCTTTGAGAAACACTATCTGCCGCTGCTGCCGTTTGGTCTGGTTGCTTCTCAGGTCTATGCCGTTAAAAGTACTTTTCTCAGTTATATTGAGTCGGTTATTGCATCACTGAATTTTCGCGAAACTGAATTTGACGAATTTATCGAGCTGGTCTCCTTTTATACTCTGAATCGGCTCCGACATTATCGTGAAGAGCCTGCGGAAGACGTCATTCCGCAATGGCTGAAAAATACCGTGGAGGGGATGCACGATAAGCTTAAGTTTGGCGAGGGGGCGCTGGAGAATATGGTTGAACTTTCCGGGAAAACCCAGGAGTACTTAACTCGGGCAACCCAGCGTTATTACGCCAAAACGCCGATGCAGATGATTAACGATATTCGCATCAACTTCGCAAAAAAACAGTTAGAGATAACCAACTACTCGGTGACCGATATTGCCTATGAGTCGGGGTACAGTAGCCCAAGTTTGTTTATTAAAACATTCAAGAAGCTGACTTCTTTTACCCCCAGCAGCTATCGGAAACACCTCACCAGTATTAATTAACCGGGCGCGGAATAGTCCGCGCGGTCTAAATATTCAAATTAACTGTCCGTATTTACACGGAGAGCGGGTGTCGCATACGCGTTATCCGCAAGGGAGAAAAAGATGAGCCAGAAATTGAAGGTAGTGACTATCGGCGGCGGCAGCAGCTATACCCCGGAATTACTGGAAGGGTTCCTGAAGCGTTATCATGAACTGCCGATTAGCGAACTGTGGCTGGTGGACGTCGCGGAAGGGCAGGAAAAGCTCGATATTATCCATGCGCTGTGCCAGCGCATGGTGGAAAAAGCCGGCGTGCCGATGAAAGTCTACAAGACCCTCGATCGCCGCGCGGCGCTGGAAGGCGCAGATTTCGTAACGACCCAGCTGCGCGTTGGTCAGCTCAAGGCCCGCGAGAAGGACGAGCGTATCCCGCTGAGCCACGGCTATTTAGGCCAGGAAACCAATGGCGCGGGCGGGCTGTTTAAAGGTTTGCGCACTATTCCGGTCATTTTTGACATTGTGAAAGATGTGCAGGAAGTCTGTCCGAATGCCTGGGTCATTAACTTTACCAATCCGGCGGGGATGGTCACCGAAGCGGTTTATCGTCATACCGGCTTCAAGCGTTTTATCGGCGTGTGCAATATTCCGATTGGCATGAAGATGTTTATCACCGACGTTCTGCAGCTGAGCCCGAGCGATGAGCTCAATATCGATCTGTTTGGCCTGAACCATCTGGTATTTGTGCGCGATGTAGTGGTTAACGGCGTTTCACGCTTTGACGAGCTGCTGGACGGCGTGGCATCGGGTCGATTGAGCGCTAACTCGGTGAAAAATATTTTTGATTTACCCTTTAGCGAAGGACTGCTTCGTTCGCTGCGCCTGATCCCTTGTTCCTATCTGCTCTACTACTTTAAGCCAAAAGAGATGCTGGCGATTGAAATGGGCGAATACTACAAAGGCGGCGCGCGCGCGCAGGTGGTGCAGAAGGTTGAGAAACAGCTATTTGAGCTGTACAAAGATCCGGATCTGAACGTTAAGCCGAAAGAACTGGAACAGCGCGGTGGGGCGTATTATTCCGACGCGGCCTGTGAAGTGATTAACGCCATTTATAATGACAAGCAGGCCGAGCATTACGTGAACGTGCCGCATCATGGTCACGTTGATAACATCCCGGCAGACTGGGCGGTCGAGATGACCTGTACGCTGGGCCGCGACGGCGCGAAACCAACGCCGCGCATCACGCATTTCGATGAGAAAGTGTTGGGGCTGATTTACACCATTAAAGGTTTTGAAGTTGCGGCCAGCGAAGCGGCTATCAGCGGTAAACTGGACGATGTGCTGCTGGCGCTTAATCTGAGCCCGCTGATCCACTCCGATCGCGATGCTGAAAAGCTGGCGCGGGAGATGATCCTCGCGCACGAGCAGTGGCTGCCAAACTTTGCGGCGACTATCGAAAAACTGAAACAGTAACGGGAGCGGCTAATGGAACGCGTGTTAATCGTCAATGCCGATGATTTTGGCCTCAGCAGGGGGCAAAACTACGGCATTATCGAAGCTTGCAAGAACGGTGTGGTCACCTCCACGACGGCGCTGGTCAACGGCGCGGCGATTAGCCACGCTGCCCAGCTTAGCCGCTGCGTCCCAGAGCTGGCGGTTGGGATGCACTTTGTCCTGACGCTGGGCGAGCCGCTGGCGGCGATGCCGGGGCTAACCCGCGAAGGGCGCTTTGGAAAGTGGATTTGGCAGATGGCGGAAGAGGGCAGCCTGCCGCTGGACGAAATCGCCCACGAACTGGAGCGTCAGTATCAGCGTTTTGTCGAGCTGTTTGGCCATGAACCGACGCATATCGACAGCCATCATCATGTCCATATGATCGCGCAGATCTACCCCATCGTCGCGGCGTTTGCCCGCGAGAAGGGCGTGGCGCTGCGGATCGACCGCCAGCTAGCGACGCTGTCAGGCCTGGCGCAGGATGCCGCGCGCAGTAGTGATGGATTTGCCAGCGAGTTCTACGGGGAAGGGGTTTCGGAAGCGCTGTTTCTGCAAACCCTGGATGCCTCTGTCCAGCGTGAGGAAAAATCGCTGGAGGTGATGTGTCACCCGGCGTTCGTGGATAACACGATAATGGGCAGCGCCTACTGCTATCCGCGACTGACCGAACTGGATGTGCTGACCGCCGGGTCGCTGAAGTATGCGATTGCCGAGCGCGGCTACCGGCTTGGAACCTACCGCGATGTATAAAGGGAAGTGAGAAGCCCGGCATCTCTGCCGGGCTTTTTTTACGCCGGGATCGCGGCGATTTTGGCGCTTCTCGACCACACCCGATGCGCTGCCATCAGGGTGATCAGTTCATCCATTGATTGGCTATCAATGGCATCGGTCTCAACAATGCCTTCTTCGCCCTGAGCGGCAACCTGCAGCGGCGCTTTGCACTGCCGTGCATCGCCTGCCAGCAGAATCGGCTTCAGGTGTTTGTATGCTTCCAGCAGGTAATAGTTGAAATCACCGTTGCTGCTCAGACTTTGCAGATCGCCGCCGGGAACGATGACTGCATCCACGGTCAGCGATGGCGACCCGGCAAAGGTTCCGGCTACCGGCAGCTCGGTGCCATCATCGGCCTGCACTTTCCCCATTCGTGAATAGAGTAATTTGGCATGTACCCCGTGCGCTTTCAGCGACTTGAGCAAAGTCAGCAGCTCTTTGGCAACCGGACGATCGTTAAGCAGTACCGCCACCACCCGGCCTTTCACGTCGCCGCTGGGAATGGCGTACAAGCTTAGCGTCGGATCCTTTTTCAGGCCGTTGACATCCGGCGGCGGCGTAATGCTGCGCTGTTCGTCCGTGAGCTCAATACCGAGGTTTTTACCTACGGCCTGAGCCAGCTGCAGGTCGATATGCGCCAGCTGATCGACCACCCGCTCGCGGATCCACTCTCTGACAACCTTGCTCAGCTCGAAGCTGAATCCGTCGATAATATGCTGCTGCTCAATTGGCGTCTGGCTACGCCAGAATAGCAGGGGTTGAGAGTAATACTCGCCAAAGGAAGGGCTACGCTGGCGAATTTTTTCTCCGTCAATCCGCTCGGCATAAGATTCGAAGCCACCGCGTTTAGCGGCCGGCGGCGTCTCCCGCGGCCAGTTGTTATTGATGGAGTTAGGTTCATAGTTTGCCGGGTTGGTATCAATATCCATCCGGTGCATGCCGTCGCGCTGGAAATTATGATACGGGCAGGTGGGTTTATTAATCGGAATTTCATGGAAATTCGGCCCGCCGAGGCGGCTAATCTGCGTATCGGTATAGGAGAAGAGTCGGCCCTGCAGCAGCGGGTCGTTGCTGAAGTCTATTCCTGGAACGATATGCCCGGGATGGAAGGCCGCCTGTTCGTTTTCGGCAAAGAAGTTATCCGGGTTGCGATTAAGGACCATCTTACCGACGCGCTGCACCGGAACCAACGCTTCCGGGATGAGCTTGGTGGGATCCAGCAGATCGAAATCAAAAGCAAATTCATCCTCTTCCGGGATCAGCTGTAATCCCAGCTCGTACTCAGGATAATCTCCGGCTTCAATCGATTCCCATAAGTCACGACGATGGAAATCGGGGTCGCGGCCGGTCAGCTTTTGCGACTCATCCCACACCAGAGAGGCCTTACCCGCGACCGGCTTCCAGTGGAAGCGTACGAAGGTCGCTTTACCTTCCGCGTTAATCAGGCGGAAGGTGTGGATGCCAAACCCTTCCATGGTACGGTAGCTGCGGGGTAGCCCGCGGTCCGACATCGCCCACATGACGTTATGCAGCGTTTCAGGCTGCAGCGAGACGTAATCCCAGAAGGTATCGTGCGCGCTTTGCCCCTGCGGGACGGCCCAGTGCGGTTCCGGTTTCACCGCATGGACAAAATCGGGAAACTTGATCGCATCCTGGATAAAAAAGATCGGCGTGTTGTTGCCGACCAGGTCAAAGATGCCCTCGTCGGTATAAAACTTGGTGGCAAAACCGCGGATGTCGCGCACCGTATCGGCGGAGCCAGCGCCGCCCTGAACGGTGGAAAAACGGACGAATACCGGCGTTTTTTTCTGCGGGTCGCAGAGGAAAGCCGCTTTGGTGATGTCGCTTAAATCGCTGTACGCCTGGAAATAGCCGTGCGCAGCGGAGCCGCGGGCATGAACGATGCGCTCGGGAATACGTTCATGGTCAAAATGGGTTATTTTTTCACGCAGGATAAAATCTTCCAGCAGCGTGGGGCCGCGTTGACCCGCGCGCAGCGAGTTCTGGTCGTCAGCGATGCGTAGACCCTGATTGGTCGTAAGCGCAGCATTCTCACCACCTTTACGCTGTTTCTCGAGGGCATCGAGCTTTTCGCTGGTCGTATCCGGGGCCTTCATGCTACCCGGCGCCGTCGGCTCTTCGCCCGGCGCGGTCGGGTGCGGCGTGGGCTGCCAATCCTGATCTTCTGGCGCTAATGCGCCCAGGCCAGGTTTTGCCGCCCGGTCATCATGCACCGGTGATTGATGGGATTTCGGGTTATGGGGTTTATCAGACATTGCACGCTCCTGCTTTCATTACTGAAAATGGTCTTTGCTAAACCAAAACCCTTCTAATTGTAGAACATCATTTCAAGAATATATTTTTATAAGAGTTTTGCTACTAAAGGACCGCAAGCAGGGGGCGACGAAAGCGGGCGTTTTCGGCTATGATAGGGGTTTCTGTTTACCGCCGTATTTAGTGAATTTATTTGTCATGAAACCACTTCGCCAACAAAATCGTCAGGTCATTAGCTACGTGCCTCGAGTGGAGCCTGCGCCGCCGGAACACGCCGTCAAAATGGATGGTTTTCGCGACGTTTGGGTTCTGCGGGGTAAATACGTCGCCTTTGTGCTGATCGACGAACGTTTCCGTCGCTCCCCGCCGTTTAACGTGCCGGAAGCGGCGCAGCGCTGGGCGACGCAAATGAGGCAGGAAGGTGAAATCGACGCCTGAATGAGCCGGAACAATAAAAAACCGCTGAAAATTCAGCGGTTATTAGTTTCTGACTACGCGAAGGGCGTATCGACTTAGCGGTGCGCCAGCTCCGCATCGTTATCGCTATCGAGAATAGCTTTATCGGTTTGGCGCAGCCACTGGCTGGTCAGGGTACCGGCGGTCATTGAGCCGCTAACGTTCAGCGCCGTACGGCCCATATCAATCAGCGGTTCAACCGAGATTAACAGCGCCACCAGCGTGACCGGCAGCCCCATCGCCGGTAAGACGATCAGCGCGGCAAACGTCGCGCCTCCGCCCACGCCTGCGACGCCGGCGGAACTGACGGTGACGATGCCAACCAGGGTAGCAATCCACAGCGGATCGAGCGGGTTAATACCGACCGTCGGTGCGACCATCACCGCCAGCATCGCCGGATAGAGTCCCGCACAGCCGTTCTGTCCGATGGTAGCGCCGAACGATGCTGAGAAGCTGGCAATGGATTCCGGCACGCCCAGACGACGGGTTTGCGCTTCCACGTTCAGCGGAATAGACGCCGCGCTGGAGCGGCTGGTGAAGGCGAAGGTCAGAACCGGCCAGACTTTGCGGAAGTATTTCAGCGGGCTCACGCCGTTGACCGCCAGCAGCAGGCCGTGCACCACGAACATGATGCCCAGACCAATATAGGAGGCGATAACGAAGCTGCCGAGCTTGATAATGTCCTGCAGGTTAGAACCCGCAACTACTTTGGTCATCAGCGCCAGTACGCCGTACGGCGTTAACTGCATGACCAGACGCACCAGCTTCATCACCCAGCTCTGCAGCGTATCGATAGCGGTCAGCACGCGCTGGCCTTTGGCGACATCGTCTTTCAGCAGCTTCAGCGCCGCGACGCCGAGGAATGCAGCGAAGATTACCACGCTGATAATCGACGTTGGGTTCGCGCCGGTCAGATCGGCGAACGGATTTTTCGGCACAAAGGAGAGGATCAGCTGCGGGACGCTCAGGTCGGCGACTTTACCGGCATAATTACTCTGAATGGCGTTGAGGCGTGCGGTTTCCGCGCTGCCCTGGACCAGGCCTTCGGCTGTCAGGCCAAACATGTTAGTCACCAGCACCCCGACCAGCGCCGCAATCAGCGTAGTAAACAGCAGGGTACCGATACTGAGGAAGCTGATTTTACCCAGCTGCGAAGCGTTATGCAGGCGGGCCACCGCGCTCAGAATCGAGGCGAAAACCAGCGGCATGACGATCATTTGCAGCAGTTGAACGTAGCCGTTACCGACGATATTAAACCACTGGATAGAGTCCTTCAGCACCGGGCTGTCGGAGCCATAGACTAGCTGTAGTGCCAGGCCAAAAATAACGCCGATAACCAGACCGACCAGCACTTTTTTAGCGAGGCTCCACTGTTTATGGCGGGTTTGGGCCAGCGCCAACAGTAAAACCGCGAACACAACTACGTTCGCTATTAATGGAAAGTTCATCCCCGTTCTCCTGATATCTTTTATCACCAGGTTGGTCAATAACCAACTCTTATGACGGCAAGGGTAGCAGAAGGCGTAATCCGTTCCTTATATTCAAATGGAATTGATTATAACTATTTGAATAATTCGCTGCTTTATCGTCCAGTCTGGTGACTAATAAAGCGATGAAAGGTAGTTTGCAGTGAATTTATCATCTCAGATGACCAGCGAACGGCGCTGTTTTCGGCAACGTTTTGCGGCATCCACACGGCGTAGATGAACAGCGCCATGCACAGCGCGCGCTCCAGTTGATTACCTTTGCGCGGCGCAAGAATAGGGAAGCGAAAGCGCCAGCGGCAGGGCCAGAGCAGCGGAACCCCGGCAGGGGTAAGCATGTCGGCAAGAATATGGCTGAGGTAGCCCAGCACCAGGCCCTGAACCGCATCCGCCGGGACGATCCAGCTATCCGGAACCTTCAACGAGAAAATCGCCACCGCGCCAAAGACCACCAGCAGGCTATGGGTGAAGCCGCGATGGCCGAAGGCGCGGGCAATCGGTTTTGATATCCAGCTTAATCGTTGCCCGAGAAACGACTTGGGGTGATCGATATCCGGCAGCAGACAGGTCAGGATGGCGGACGGAACGATATGCCACCAGTCACCCTGGGCCAGCACGGGGGTTAATTCCGCATTTTTCGCAAATACCGCACAGGCAATAGAAAAGAGGAGGTGGCCTTCCGCCGTCATGATAAACACCCTAAACTGTCAATTCATACAGTATAGGGTTTTTATACAGTGTGCGGAAGAGGTGACGGTGTAACTCTTTGTCACAAGACCATCAGCGTGCCAGCCAGCCGCCGTCCACCGCCAGGGTATAGCCGTTAATGTAATCCGCCGCCTGGGAAGCAAGAAAGACTACCGGCCCCTGCAGGTCTTCCGGAACACCCCAGCGTGCGGCCGGGATACGGTCGAGGATCTCTTTGCTGCGTTCGGCATCGTCGCGCAACTGCTGGGTATTATTGGTAGCCATATAGCCCGGCGCGATGGCGTTAACGTTAATACGATGTTCCGCCCATTCGTTGGCCATCAGGCGGGTAATGCCCAGCACGCCGCTTTTGGAGGCGGTGTATGACGGGACCCGAATACCGCCCTGAAATGAGAGCATTGAGGCGATATTAATAATTTTTCCGCCGTCGCCCTGCGCGATGAACTGTCTGGCGACCGCCTGAGACAGAAAGAAAACGGATTTCAGATTCAGGTTAAGCACGTCGTCCCAGTCCTTTTCGCTAAAGGTTAGCGCATCGGCGCGGCGGATGGTTCCGGCATTATTCACCAGAATGTCAACCCGGCCCATGGCGGCCACGGCCTGAGTAACAATGGCTGCGATCTGATCCTGACGGCTCAGATCGGCCTGAATAGCGGTAAAGCGTCGGCCCAGCGCCTGAACCTTCTCTGCGGTTTCGTGGGGGATCCGGCGATTCACGCCGACGATATCGCACCCGGCCTGGGCAAGGCCGAGCGTCATTCCCTGGCCCAGTCCGGTATCACAACCCGTCACGATAGCGACCTTGCCCGTAAGGTCAAAGGCGTTCAGTACCATATGCACCTCTGTATGCTGATTTTATGCGTCAAATAACGCCGTTGGGACAAGCATAGAGGGCGGGAGAAGAAAAGACAAATAAAAATGAAACAGTGTTTTAATTTTGTGATAATGGGGCGATACCGCAACCCCATCATCAGCGATGCCTTTAGCCGAGCAGGTCGCTCAGGGTCAAAGCTTCAAGGGTGGCAAGCTTGACGTCGGCCAGCACGAAGCGCGGGTCATGGCTATTTTCCGCTTCCGGTACGACGACAGAGCGCATCCGCGCCGCTTTGCTGGCAATCATCCCGTTGACCGAGTCTTCCAGCGCCACGCAGTTCATCGGGCTGACGCCGAGACTGGCGGCGCAGTTCAGATAGACCTGCGGGTGCGGTTTGCTGTAGGGCAGCATTTCGGCGGAAGCGAGGGCGTCAAACTGGTCGCGTAGTTCAAACATGGCGAGGACTTTTTCCAGCATTCGCAGCGGCGATGCCGACGCCAGGCCAATTTTCAGTCCCTGTGCTTTACACATCGCCACCGCTTCCCGCGCCCCCGGCAGCAGCGGACGCGCCTCTTCCACCAGTTGGATAGCGCGATTGATGATCCGCGTGGTGACCTCCGCGCGGTCCGGGCCCTGCCACGGCTGTTGGGCAAACCACAGGTCGACGACTAAATCGATGCGCAGCCCGAGAATATCCGGCATTTCATTGCGGCGACGAATATCCACCCCAAGGCTGGCCATTACCTCCAGCTCTGCTTTGTCCCATAGCGGCTCGGAGTCAATCAGTAATCCATCCATATCAAAAATCGCGGCGTGAATCTGGCGCCTGGCTGACATAAGTCCCTCTCCTGTAGCGTAAGTAGATAACGAATCGGCACTCATGGTATATCATACCGCGCATTATTGGGCGAAATTCGCCGACGAAGGTAGACTAAGAGTGGATAGGCGTCTTAACAAGGGGAATCCATGACGTATCAACAAGCTGGACGCATTGCAGTACTTAAACGAATTCTGGGATGGGTGGTATTTATCCCGGCGGTTATCTCGACGCTGATCTCCGTGCTGAAGTTTATGTACGAGCACAGCGAGAAAAAACCGGGCATCGACGCGGTGATGATGGACTTTGCTCATGTGATGATCGAGATGATGCGCTTTAACACGCCGTTCCTCAATTTCTTCTGGTACAACTCGCCGCTGCCGGATTTTAAGCACGGCATGAATATAGGTTTCTGGATCATCTATATTCTGGTGTTTGTCGGCATGGCGCTACAGGCTTCCGGGGCGCGGATGGGGCGCCAGGCGAAGTTTCTGCGCGAAGGCGTTGAGGATCAGCTGATTCTGGAACAGGCTAAAGGAACGGAAGGGCTGACGCGCGAACAAATTTCCGCACGGGTTGTGGTGCCGCGCCACACCATCCTGGTGCAGTATTTTCCGCTGTACGTCCTGCCGGTAATTATTATTGTGCTGGGCTACTTCTTCTTTTCTTTACTCGGTTTTCTGTAAACAATCGGCCCGGATGCCCCGGGCCGGCTGAATCACAGAGTCGGCAGTGCGCGCGGTTTTCCCTGATTATCCACCGCGACGTAGATAAACAGCGCTTCGGTGGCTTTGTAGCGCTGGCCGATGGGCTCAGACGACACTTTCTTGACCCACACTTCCATATTGATAGTTATCGACGTATTGCCGCGCTTCACGCAGTTGGCGTAGCAGCACACGACGTCGCCGACCGCCACCGGGCGCAAAAAGGTCATGCCGTCGACGCGCACGGTCACGACGCGACCGTGGGCAATTTCTTTGGCCATAATGGCCCCGCCAATATCCATTTGCGACATCAGCCAGCCGCCGAAAATATCGCCGTTTGCGTTGGTGTCCGCCGGCATCGCCAGGGTGCGTAAAACCAATTCGCCCTTCGGCGCAAGATCTGTTGTTGTCATTCTCTACTCTGTACTGGTCAAAGACGATCAGGCGGATGCTACTATGAAAATGAGGTTGAGAGAATAGGGGAATACGCCCGCTATAGCGGGCGCGAAGGGGTTAGAAAGAGAGCGTGACGCCAGCGTAATAGGCGCGACCCGGTTCGTTATAGGTCGAAGCGCCTTCGTTTTCCCGATAAATTTGCTTATCGAAGAGGTTACTAATCCCGGCATTCAGCCGCAGATCTTTGGTTAGCTGATAGTTGCCGCCGACGCCGACGACAGAATACGCGCCGACTTCGTTGGTGGCCAGCACCCCGTTTTCGTTACGAATTTCCGCGTATTCGCGCGGTTTCTGTCGACCGTACAGGGTCCAGTTGACGTTAGCCGAGAACTTGCTGGTCACCTGCCAGTCGAGCAGGGTATTGATGGTGTATTTCGGAATAACGGACAGCGGGTTGCCGGTATCTTTGTTTTCCGATTTGATCATATAAGTGGCGTTGGTGCGCCAGCTGAGCGTATCGGCAATGAGCGGAACCAGCAGCGTGCCTTCAAGTCCTTCGACGACCGCTTTCCCGCCGTTCTCCCACTGCAGGATATTCGCTCCGCTGGCGGTATTACCCAGCACCTCGGTGCCGGAGACGATCTTGTTTTTGTAGTCGTTGCGGAACCAGGTGATGCCGGCGTTATAACCGTTGAGGTTAAACTCAAGGCCGAGCTCTTTGTTAATGCTGATTTCCGGGTCGAGATCCGGGTTACCTAAAAGATAGCAATTGCCTTCCGCAATACTTATCGGGCAGCCGTTTCCGCGCGTAGAGAGCAGGTAGCCTTCGCTTGACTGATACAGGTTCGGCGCCTTGAATACGCGGGCAATGCCCGCCTTAACCTTAAACATATCGCCCAGATCCTGTGACAGATTCAGGCTCGGGCTCCAGTTGCTGCCGAAGTCGTTATGATAGTCGAAACGCAGGCCGGGGATAATATTGGTTCCCGGCATCGCTTCGATATTGTCTTCCAGATAAATACCGGTCAGCGTGGCGCTGTTTTTAGGGCTGCGTTGCGAAGGATCGCCGGACATCCCCGGCAGCGTTTCCGTCGTCGTAGTGGCCTGCATCGAAGCCGGATCGTTCAGTTCATCGCGGTTCCACTCCATCCCCACAGTCAGGGTCTGTTCTGCGAGCCAGTTAAAGGGAAGATTCACTTCAGCGGTTGAGCGCCAAGACTCCAGGCGGCTGGTGTCGTAGACATCGCTATTGATCATCCCTTCTACGCGACCGGTGGTGCCCTCCTGCAGACGGGTATTGTTGGTTTTTTCGTAGTAGACGCCCGCTTTCGACTGGCCCCAGTCCCAGATCCCGTTGTAGGTCAGGCCCCAGGTCTGCCGGTACAGCCGGTTGGTTTCCTGACCGTACAGCGTATCCACCAGGCCATTTGGGCTCATATTGCTGTTGCTGTATTGCGTATCGCCGGCATAGATATTGCCCTGACGGCTGTAGGCGTAGCTGAAGTCGAGGATCTGCTGCGGGGTGACTTTCCACGACAGCAGGGCGTTAATATCTTTGTTGCGCACGCCTTCGCGGCCCGCCGCATAAGAGCCATTTTGCGCGCGGTTAATATCCCAGGCATCGGGTTCCGTTTTGTTAATGTTGCCATACAAACGCATGGTCAGGGCATCCCCGGCCAGCGGTCCGTTGAGGCTGAAGTTAGCCCGGTTAGTGGCGCCTTCTTTGTTATTTTCCGGCTGATTGGTATAGAGCGAGAGCGATCCGTGCCAGTCGTTGGTGGGGCGTTTGGTGATAATATTGACGACCCCACCCGCAGCGCCAGAGCCGTAGCGCGCAGCGGCGGGTCCGCGCAGAACTTCAATGCGTTCCACCATTTCCGGCGGTACCCAATTGCTGTCGCCTCGGGTATCACGCTCGCCGCGCCAGCTATAGCGTACGGAGTTGCGGGAAGTGACGGGCACGCCGTCAATAAGAATCAACGTGTTTTCCGGCCCCATCCCGCGAATGTCGATCTGCCGGTTGTTGCCGCGGCTGCCGCTGGCGCTGTTGCCGGTCAGGTTTACGCCGGGCATTTTACGGATGATTTCTGACAGATCGTTAACCGGAGGGTCCTTAGCAATATCTTCAGCGGTAATGATCGAGACGCCCGGCTGCTGCTTCAGCGCCTCTTCGGCGGTTCCGTGAACCACCATGGTCTCCGTATCCTGTTCCACCTCTTCGGCGAAGACCCCTGGGCTGAGTAAGCCTGCAATGGCCAGGGCCAGGGGCGTTGCTATGTGATTTTTCTGCGTTCTCATTATAAATATCCATATCAAATCATGAAAAATTGAGATCGAGAATATCAATGATAATTATTATCATTTCAATAAAGTGAAGATAATCTCCATCAAATCCTCACAATTGCCGCAACTTTCCGGTATGTGACAGACATCATGGAGAAACCGGCGGGGCTTACCCTCACCGGCTTCCAGGTGCGATTGTCAGGAGGCGGGCGTCTCTTTGTCGGCCTTTTGTCGGCTTTTTTGTGACTGGTACCACTCCGGGAATTCTGACAGCCTGATGCCAGTCGGCACATCGCTCTGTTTTCGGCAGGCTATACGCTGCGAACGATAAATACCGCTATAGCCTGAGACCAGCCAGGCCACCACGCAGGCCAGCGCGGCGTAAATACCGATTTCAGAACCAAACAGCTCAATCGCCATCAGCGTTGAGGCAACAGGCGTATTCGCCGCCCCGGCAAAGACGGCGACAAAACCTATTCCGGCCAGAAAGCCGAGCGGCATATGCAGCAGCGGCGCCAGCGCATTGCCCAGCGTCGCACCGACATAAAACAGCGGAGTGACTTCACCACCTTTAAATCCGCTACCTAAAGAGACGGCGGTGAAGAGCAGTTTGCCTAAGCTATCCCACGGTGCCAGCGGTTGCTGGAAAGCGTCCACTATCACCGATATGCCCAGGCCAATATAGCGCTCTCCGTGCAGCAGCCAGACCGCGCAGGCAATCGCCAGTCCGCCAATAAACGGCCGCAGCGGCGCGTAGTGAATCCGTTTTTTCATCAACGCGCCGATTGCCTGCGTGCTGTCGGCAAAAATGCGCGCCGCGAGGCCAAAGCAGCAGCCGGCGATAATGATTGCCAGCAGCGTCCAGAGCGTTAGCGTGGGAAAGCTGGCAATAAAGTAGTGCGTATGCTGCACGCCCCACATGATGCCGACTCGATCGGCAATAATTGCGGCAAACAGGCAAGGAAGAATGGCGTTGTAGTTTATCCGTCCGATAGCCAGAACTTCGAGCCCGAAGAGCGCTCCGGCGAGCGGGGTACCGAAAACCGAAGAGAAACCGGCGCTGATCCCGGCCATCAGCACCATTGACCGTGCATCGTGGTTAAGACGGAAAATGGCCGTGAAGCGATCGGCGATCGAGGCCCCCATCTGTACCGCCGTGCCTTCACGCCCGACGGAGGCGCCAAACAGATGAGAAACAACGGTGCCGAAAAATACCAGCGGCGCCATCCGTAGGGGAATGATGCATTTAGGGTCATGGATCTCTTCCAGAATCAGGTTGTTGCCGGCCTCCACGCAGGTACCGTAGCGCAGATAGATCCAGCCGACGGCAAATCCGGCAAACGGCAGGAGCCAGATAAGCCAGCGGTGAGCTTCCCGCGTTGCCGTAGCCCACTCCAGTGAGAAAAGAAAAAATGCCGAGGCCGTGCCCGCCAGCACCGCAATGATAAAAGCGAGGAGCAGCCATTTCCCGAGGAATAAAAGCAAAGAGAGTGATGAAAAGCGGTATGCGCGCATCGTCGGATCCTTAGAAGATGAATCTTCCCGGACGCGGTGCCAGCCATTCAGATAGGCCTGCCCATTCCCGGTCCGGGAATAAAAAGCAGGCATCATTAGCCACATGGCGGTTCAAGGAGGAATGCCATCTCCTGTGAGAAATATCTTACATTACGAATCGATTCAGTTGAAGTGGTTTATACAAGGGGGAAACGAATAACACGGCACGCCGGGCGGCGCGCCGTGGGGGAAAGGTTAGTGGTTGTCGTCCTGCGGCATATGGCGATAAATATACACGCCGCTCAGCAGGGTGAATACCAGCGTCAGAGCGCTCAGGCCGAAGACCTTGAAGTTGACCCAGATATTCTGCGGCAGCCAGAAAGCGATGTAGATATTCGCCAGCCCGCAAAGGATGAAAAACACCGCCCAGGCCAGATTGAGACGTGACCACACCTGCTGCGGCAGCGTCAGCTCTTTACCCAGCATACGCTGGATCAATGGCTTCTTCATCACCCACTGGCTGAACAGCAGGGCGCTGGCGAACAGGACGTAGATAACCGTCACTTTCCACTTAATAAATTCGTCGTTGTGGAAAAAGATGGTTAAGCCGCCGAATACGGCGACCAGCACGAAGGTAATTAACGCCATTTTTTCGACTTTGCGATAGCGTACCCAGCTGTAAATCAGCACGATAGCGGTGGCGATAATCAGCGCGGTCGTCGCGGCGTAGATATCATAAAGCTTGTAGAATGCGAAGAAGACTACCAGCGGTAAAAAATCCAGAAACTGCTTCATACATCGATTCCGTCGTTCAGGTAGGGGCAGGTCGCGCCGCCCCGGGTTAAGTTAGTTACGAATGAGCATATACAAGCGGAATAAATAGATCAGCAACAATGCGGAGATCAGATTGCTGAGGGTATTTATTACCACCGCGCCAACGTTTGGCGTCAGGACCGCGAAGCTGGATGCAAACAGCAGAAGCAGCGTTTTCGCCAGCAGCCAGCCGATAATTGCCGGCGCCACCAGGCGTACGTTGGCCCAGGCCAGGCGCATACTGCTACGCATGGCGCTGAAAATACCAACTTTATCCTGTACCAGCATGATCGGCGCGAAAGAGAGCACAATGGCGAGCAGGACGCCCGGCACCACCACCAGCATCATCCCCATCTGCACAACAAACGTCGTCAGCAGGATCAGCAGCAGCAGCTTTGGCAGCACCGGCGCGGAAGCGCCGATCGCACGCAGGGCGCTGACTCTCTGGCCGGCGGAGACCATCTGGATCATCAGCAGAACGCCGCCGGCAAGAATGGCGTTGCCAACCAGCCCGGAGAAGGTCGAGGCTGCGGACGCGCGCAGCAGAATTTGCTGCTGCTCCGGCGTCATGCTCTGAACCAGTTCGAACAGCCCGCCGCTGCCCGCCAGGCTATCGCCCTGACTCAGAATCGACAGCTGCTCTTCACTGGGTGAAAAGGCATGGCCAAGTACTACCGTAATGAACGCGCATAACAGCGCAATCAGCAGGATAGTAACGAACTGATTGCGGAAAAAGTTCCCGGTGTCACGGTAGACGGACTTCGCCGTGATAGACATGCATTCTCCTTGAGTATTGCAGGTATTAACTAGCCGGCGATTGTACCGCAAATCGCGGCTGGGTAGCAGTCTCTGCTCCTGCGCGCTAAGTATATCTTTGTAAATAGGAGGGGAAATCGGCGATGACCTCTGTTGAGAAGCGACAAGGGAGAACTTGATACATCTCGTTTATCACTGATTGCATTGAGAAAGTGAAAATTAATCTGGATCAATAAATGTTAAATTTGCCCACTTAATGTGATCTATGTTGGATCAAACATAATTCATTATGGGTATATTCTTGCGCTGAATAACCATAATGAGGAAGTGGGTATGAAAAAGTTAGCAGCGGCGGTTGTTATTCTGGGCACGCTTTCCACCGGTAGCGTCTGGGCGCATGAAGCTGGGGAATTCTTTATTCGTGCGGGTTCGGCTACGGTCAGACCATCAGAAGGCGCGGGCGGAACGTTAGGCAGTCTGGGGGGCTTTAACGTTAGCAATAATACTCAACTGGGCCTGACGTTCACCTATATGGCGACGGACAACATCGGCGTAGAGCTGCTGGCCGCCACGCCTTTCCGCCACAAAGTCGGAACGGCGGCAACCGGCAATATTGCGACCGTTCATCATTTACCACCGACGCTAATGGCACAGTGGTACTTTGGCGACGCCAGCAGCAAGCTGCGTCCGTATATTGGCGCAGGTATCAACTACACGACTTTCTTTGACGAAAGCGTGAACGATACGGGTAAAAAGACGGGCATTTCTGACCTGAGCCTGAAAGACTCCTGGGGAGCCGCGGGGCAGGTGGGGATGGACTATCTGATTAACCGCGACTGGCTGATTAACATGTCGGTGTGGTACATGGATATCGACACCACCGCCAACTATAAGCTGGCGGGCGCGCAGCAGCACGACAGTATCCGTCTGGATCCGTGGGTGTTTATGTTCTCTGCGGGTTATCGGTTCTAAATTCTTGCTCAAAGCTGGTCGTCATGACCAGCTTTATTGCACGTCCCGACGCGAAGTCCGCTGCCGCGATTGCCGATGCGTCATTTGCCGCAATCAATCCGCGGAACGTCCGCGTCAACCGCTACTCATTACCCCATTTATTCAGGAATATCGCTATATCATCGATCCGCTGTTCATCAATCCCCGCCTGTATGGCCATCTCTCCCTGCGCCTCCTCGCTGATTTCCTCGTTATTCATCAGCCGCGTAATCAGCAGTTGAAAATAGCGCGCCAGGGGCTCACGTTCTGACTCGCTGACGGGCTCGGCGGACTCCTTCGAATACTCATCCGCAATGTCGTAATATTTCAGTGGTACTTCTTCGTGCATAAATCGCTCCCGGGATAGAGGTTGTGCCTGCGTTTACTGCACTGAATACTATCATTCCTGTAGGGCTTTATCTCGGGAGCGCGCTGAAAAAAGACGGTATGGTCGGCACCGGGCCTGGCCGGCCTGTGACGGCAGGCGTAGCGGTATTGACGATCTCTTGTTAGTGGCTACAGGTTTTGCAAAGATCCCTCAGATGAGTGGATAGCTAAGAAATAAATTGTTTTCTTTTATTCAATACATGCATGAATTTATTAAGATCCTGAGTGCCTTTTATTTTAAAATCATGCATAACGTTTTTTTTATGCGAGTACACGGTTTTATAGTTGACTTTTAACTCACGGGCTATTTGCATTTGGTTCAATCCAAGACTGAGAGCATGTATTACTTTTGACTGCGCATGGGTTATTGATTTACATGGGCAGTTGATACAAAGATTTACCTTTGGTGCAATATCTTCATATCCTCTTAATAAAAATAAATTTATATGAATGTATATTTTCCCCGTAATCACAGGAATTGAATCGGATTTGTATAAAAATAAACAATCTTTTGTGCAGTTAGGGATTTCACTTTTGGAAGATACGCTTTTTTTCTCTTGAAGAATAAATAGCAAGCTTTTTTCTTTTTTATATTTCAACTCATCATGGCACAAAAAGATCTCTCCAGGTTCCATTTCGGTGAATATGATATGTGCTTGTGCAATGTTGCTTTGAGTGTACTTATCTTCAAAGATAACGTTTTCGTCTGTGGTGATGGATTCCATAACCATTTGTTTTATAGCGTGTTTTGAGTAGACGTTTTTGGTATTGATCAAAATATTAAGCATACATAGATTCACATAGTTATTAATATATGCACTCTGATTTAAAAGAATGCCGGTAAAAATATAGCTGTTAAAAAAGTGAGCTTAATAGTCGCGATCTGCTTTTAAAGTTTAAAATAAGATATTGTAGGTCTGCAAAAAAAGCAACATTTGTCTGCAAAATGAGATTTGAGATATTTTTTCTAAGAAAAATCTTATTTTTCATATGGCTGGGGTTTACAGGCTCCATTTTTGTGAATGCGCTCCGCGATAAATTTTTATTATGCACAAAAAGCTTAGTGTCAATACTTAATTACTGGTAAAATACCAGCGGGCTAAAATTTGATATGGATGTCATTTACCGCAATGAAAGAAAATGTTTTTAATGAAATAGTTGAATGGATTGAGTCTCGCCTGACAATAAATCCATCGGTCGAAGATATCGCCCGTGGCGTGGGATATTCGCGGCGTTCAGTTTATAATATATTCCATGAATATGCCGGACTGCCTGTCGGCAAGTATATCAGAATGCGCCGCATGACGCTTGCTGCCGGTAAACTCAGGCTGACTCACCAACCTATTTCATCTATTGCCTGCTCACTGCATTTTGACTCTCATCAAACCTTTTCCCGCGAGTTTAAAAAAGCCTTTGGTCGCTGCCCCAGCCAGTATCGACATTCAGCATACTGGGATATGTCGGCGCTCTATCAGAAGGTGGGGCCGCAGGGCGACAGACTGCCTGTACCCTGGCTTTGTTTTCTCGAAGAGCAAACCTTTTCTGGATACGGCTTCACCTATACGCTCTCCCTGGCCGAGGGTATCTGCGCCAGGAAAAATGTCACCAGGCGGAAAATCGCGGTGGAAATGTCGGGCGGCGAGCGAGACATCTATATCCTCTCTGAATTCTCACCTGCCGCCAATAATCTCTATAAAGTGACCATCGGCAGTTTTATTGGTGCACCAGTGAGCTCACGGGAACGCCCTTTCCGCGAGATAAGGGTCGCTAAGCGGGGTTTATACCTGGGCATGGAATTTAGCGGTAGCTGGGAGGATTATGTTTTACTGTCAAATAATGTTTATATGAAACATCTTCCTGAGCTCGGGCTGTATCGCCGCGAGGGCTACGATATCGAACGTTTTGTTCAGCCGCAAAACGTGACGTCAGGTAACGATCGGCCTTATTACACCATCCAGTATTTTGTCCCGGTGGCCTATCTTTAGCGATTGGCTCACGCTTTCTGCCGCCATTAGTGGTGCCCGCAAGGTATGACGCCAGTCAGGCCCTGCATTAACACGAGAGACCGCAGCTATCCACATTCGTACAGAGTTGGAGGGTTGGCAGACAGCTTTCCTGGTAATAGGTGTTTCGGATCGCGGCTGGAGGCCGCGTCCGGCGCGCTATCGGGAGGGACATACTGGATGTCGGCCGAAAAAAAGCCCGCACAAGTGCGGGCAAAAATACTGGAAGCAATGTGAGCAATGTCGTACCGAATACCTGAGTTGTTTACTCAACTATTCGGTAATGAGAAAGATAATATTTCTCATTTAAGATATCAACCCCAATTTTTGTGCGGCAGCGATCTTTTTACATTGAGGTGTTCATCGGGCATTTACAGGCTGCTATCCCCCTTGAAGCCGTCCCGTTCATAAAAGGATGTCTCTCGGGCGCAAAAACGGCCGATAGCTATGATGTTGGCCGGATGGCCGCAAGAAGAGGTGATGGCGCGGTTTCGTCTGACGCGTAAATACGCCGACAGCTTACCGCTGAAATAACCGCCCGGCCCAGGGCCGGACGGAAAGCATCATCAGGCGGCTTTAGTGGCGGCTTTCAGACTGCGGGCGAAGGTCTTTAATTCTGCCAGCATGGCCTGCGGGTCGTTCACGTTGCGCTCGATAATTTTGACGATGGCAGAGCCGGAAATCGCCCCGGCCGCGCCTGCGTCAATCGCGGCGGTAACCTGCTCCGGCGCCGAGATGCCAAATCCTTGCAGCGGCGGGGCGGCGTTGTACTCGGCCAGCTTTTCAATCAGATGATGCAGCGGCAGCGCGGCGCGGTTTTCCGCACCGGTTACGCCCGCCCGCGACAGCAGGTAGGTATAGCCGCGCCCGTAAGAGGCGATCTGGCGCAGCAGATCGTCATCGGCATTCGGCGGGCAGATGAAAATCGGCGCGATATTGTGGCGCAGCGCGGCCTGGCGGAACGGCGCGGACTCTTCAACCGGCACATCGGCCACCAGCACCGAATCGACGCCAGCGCGTTCGCACGCGGCGTAGAATTCATCGATACCGGGGCTGAACACCAGGTTGGCGTACATCAGCAGCCCGACTGGAATCGTCGGGTGCTTCTGGCGAATCGCCGTCAGCATCTCGAAGCATTGCGCGGGCGTCACCCCGGCGGCAAAAGCGCGCAGGGTGGCGTCCTGGATCGTCGGGCCATCCGCCAGCGGGTCAGAGAAAGGAATGCCCAGCTCCAGCGCGTCGGCACCGGCTTCAATCAGCGTATCGATAATTTTCAGCGACAGCTCAGGATTAGGGTCGCCGAGGGTGACGAAGGGAACAAACGCGCCTTCCCGGCGAGCTTTCAGTTGTGCAAACAGCGTCTCATAACGTTCCATCAGATTTCCCCTCGCGCTTTTAAAATATCGTGTACGGTGAAGATGTCTTTATCGCCGCGGCCGGAGAGGTTAACCACCAGCAGCTGCTCTTTTTCCGGGTTTTCGCGCATCATTTTTAGCGCGTGCGCCAGGGCATGGGAGGATTCCAGCGCCGGAATAATCCCTTCATGGCGGGAGAGCGCTTTAAAAGCATCCAGCGCTTCATCATCGGTAATCGACACGTAATCGGCGCGACCAATGCTGTTTAAATAAGCATGCTGCGGGCCAACGGACGGGAAATCCAGACCGGCGGAGAGGGAGTAGGACTCCTCAATCTGCCCCTCATCGGTCTGCATCATCGGCGATTTCATACCGAAGTAGATGCCCACGCGGCCGTGCTTAAGCGGCGCCCCGTGTTCGCCGGTTTCGATCCCATGTCCCGCGGGCTCCACGCCAATCAGGCCAACGGCGGTGTCGTCGATAAAGTCAGCGAACATGCCGATAGCATTGGAGCCGCCGCCAACGCAGGCGATAACCGCATCCGGCAGGCGTCCTTCTTTCTCCAGGATCTGCGCTTTAGTCTCTTCGCCAATCATGCGCTGGAATTCACGCACGATGGTCGGGAACGGATGCGGGCCAGCGGCGGTGCCAAGCATGTAGTGGGCTTTTTCATAGCTGCCTGACCAGTCGCGCAAAGCCTCGTTACAGGCATCTTTCAGGGTGGATGAGCCGCTATGTACCGGGATCACTTCCGCACCCATCAGGCGCATGCGGAAGACGTTCGGCGACTGGCGTTCGATATCTTTGGCGCCCATATAGATGCGGCACTTCAGGCCGAGCAGGGCGCTGGCAAGGGCTGAGGCAACGCCGTGCTGACCGGCGCCGGTTTCGGCGATAATTTCCGTTTTGCCCATGCGTTTTGCCAGCAGCGCCTGGCCGAGCACCTGGTTAGTTTTGTGTGCGCCGCCGTGCAGCAGATCTTCCCGCTTCAGATACAGGGTCGTGCGCGTACCTTCGGTGAGGTTACGGCATTGGGTCAGCGCCGTCGGGCGACCGGCGTAGTTTTTAAGCAGGTCGCTAAATTCGGCCTGGAATGCCGGGTCTTTCTGCGCGCTGACGAAGGCTTCTTCCAGCTGGCGCAGGGCAGGCATCAGAATCTGCGGAACGTACATCCCGCCGAATTCGCCGAAATAGGGATTCAGTAAAGTACTCATTGTTGCTCCTTAATATGCGCGCAGCGTTTGAAACACCGAGGCCAGCTTGCTGGCATCTTTAATACCCGGCTGTGACTCTACGCCTGAATTAAAATCGAGTCCGGCACAGCCGCTTTTCGCGGCTTCCACACAGTTATCGGCGCCGAGGCCGCCAGCCAACAGAACGTTACGCAGATCCTGGCCTTGCAGCAGAGACCAGTCGAAACGCTGGCCGGTGCCGCCCTGACCATTGTCGAGAACGTATTTGTCGACATGATTCAGATTGCGCGGCGGTAGCGTTTCGCCAACGCTGAGGGCTTTCCAGATTTGTACCTTGCCCGGTAATTCGGCGCGCAGGGCGTCGATATAGGCCTGGTCTTCGCTACCGTGGAGTTGCACAGCGGCTAAGCTCAGATTTTTCGCGCGGGCAATCACTTCCGCCACCGGCGAATTGCGGAACACGCCGACATAGCTCAGAGGCGCGCTGGCAATTACCGCTTGCGCCTGAGCCTCGTTCACCGCTCGCGGCGACGTCGGAACGAAAATCAATCCGCCATAGATCGCGCCGGATTCATATGCCACCTGGGCATCCTGGGGGCGGGTCAGGCCGCAGACCTTATTCTCACCGAGCAGCACGCGTTTTACGGCGGCGTTCAGATCGTCATGCTCCATCAGGGCAGAACCAATCAGGAAGCCGTTGGCAAAGTGGCTTAATTCGCGCACTTCAGCATAAGTATGGATGCCGGACTCGCTGATGACCGTGACGCCATGACCGAGGCGGGGTGCCAGGGTGCGGGTGCGGTTGAGGTCAATCGACATATCGCGCAGATCGCGATTGTTGATGCCGACCACTTTAGCCTTCAGCGCAATTGCGCGCTCCAGTTCCTCTTCATTGCTCACTTCGGTCAACACGCCCATGTTCAGGCTATGCGCGACGGCGGAGAGCTGACGATACTGCTCATCGTCCAGCACCGAAAGCATCAGCAGACAGGCATCAGCCTGGTAGTAGCGCGCCAGGTAGATTTGATAAGGATCGATAGTAAAGTCCTTACACAGAATCGGCTGCGGCGCGACCTTGCTGACCATCGGCAGAAAATCGAAGCTGCCCTGGAAATACTTCTCATCGCAAAGCACTGAGATAGCCGAGGCATAGTGCTTGTAGACGCCGGCGATGGCCGCCGGGTCAAAATCTTCGCGAATCAGGCCTTTTGATGGCGAGGCCTTTTTGCACTCAAGAATAAATGCGGTGCGGGTGCCGGCGAGGGCATCGTAAAAATTGCGCTTCGTCGGTACCACTTCATTTTGAAAACTGGCTAACGGTTGTTGTTGTTTGCGGGCTTCTACCCAAATCGCTTTGTCGGCCACGATTTTTGCTAAAACGGTCTGCATTATTTACCCTCTTGCCGCTAATGCGGTCACTCTGTCATAGGCCGCTCCGCTGTGCAGCACATCGATGACTTGCTGCGCGTTGGCCTTCAGGTCTTCGTGTCCATGTAAACGCATCAACATGGCGACGTTGGCGGCAACGGCGGCTTCGTGAGCGGCTTCACCTTTACCTTGTAGTAAGCGCGTAAGAATGTCACGGTTTTCTTCCGGCGTGCCGCCTGCCAGCTGCTCCTGATGGTACGGCGTCAGGCCGAAGTCGGCGGCGGTCAACTGGTAGCTCTTGATCTCACCGTTGCTGAGCTCCGCGACCACCGTCGGCGCGTGCAGCGATACTTCATCCATACCGCCGCTATGTACCACGGCGGCTCGCTGGTAGCCCAGCACGCGCAGGGTTTCCGCAATCGGCAGCACCAGTTCCGGACTGTAGACGCCAATCAGCGCCAGCGGCGGATGCGCCGGGTTGATCAGCGGCCCGAGCACGTTGAACAGGGTTCGGGTTTTGAGCTGCTGGCGTACCGGCATCGCGTGACGGAAACCGGTGTGGTATTTCGGCGCAAACAGGAAGCAAACGCCCAGTTCATCCAGCGCCTGGCGAGATTTATCGGCATTCATATCGAGATTGATACCGAATGCTGCCAGCAGGTCGGAAGAACCGGACTTGCTCGACACGCTGCGGTTGCCGTGTTTGGCGACCTTCAGGCCGCAGGCGGCAGCCACAAACGCGCTGGCGGTTGAAATATTGATACTGTTGCTGCCGTCGCCGCCGGTACCGACGATATCGGCAAACGGATAATCCGGACGCGGGAACGGCGCGGCGTTTTCCAGCAGCGCGGTAGCGGCGCCGGCGATCTCCTGCGGATGCTCGCCGCGTACCTTCATGCTGACCAGCGCGGCGGCCAGCTGCTCAGGCTTCACTTCGCCGCGCACCACTGCGGAAAACAGCTGGTGGCTCTCCTGCTGGCTCAGGGTTTCTGCCTGATACAGTTTTTCCAGAATCGGCTGGAGGGTATTCGTCTGTTCCAGCTTCTGCAGCGCCCAGGCCAGAGTCTGTTCCAGCAGACGCGCCCCCTGGGTGGTCAGAATCGATTCAGGATGGAACTGGAAGCCGCAGACGCGATCCGCGTCGTGACGCACCGCCATGACCATGCCGTTAAAGTGGGCGTTGATCGTTAGTCCGGCCGGGATATTGCTGCCCACCAGCGAGTGGTAGCGGGCGACCGGCAGAGGATTACTCAGACCGGCAAACATCGCCTGGCCGTCGTGTTCAATGCTTGAAGCCTTGCCGTGAAGGATTTCACCGGCCTGGCCGACGTAGCCGCCGTAGGCTTCAACAATCGCCTGGTGACCGAGGCAGATGCCGATAATCGGCAGCTTACCGCGCATGCGGGTCAGCAGCTCCGGCATACAGCCCGCTTCGCTCGGGGTTCCCGGGCCAGGGGAGAGCATCAGTACTGGATTGTTCATGGTGCCGATGCGCTCAATCAGCGCCTGCGCCGGGACGGAATTGCGATAAATCACCACGTTATGGCCGTTCGAACGCAGCTGGTCTGCCAGGTTATAGGTGAAAGAATCGATATTATCGAGCAGCAGAATGTCGGCCATTAGAAAATCTCCTTCGCGTGGTGGGCCTGGGCGATAGCGCGCAGCACCGCGCGAGCTTTATTGCGGGTTTCATCCGCTTCTGACTGGGGAACAGAGTCGAGCACGATACCGGCGCCGGCCTGCACCGTGGCGACGCCATCCTGCACGTAGGCAGAACGAATGACGATGCAGGTATCGAGGTCGCCATGGGCGGTGAAGTAGCCCACCGCGCCGCCGTAGCTGCCCCGGCGCTTGCCTTCGGCAGCGGCAATGAGCTGCATGGCGCGCACTTTCGGCGCTCCGCTGAGGGTGCCCATATTCATACAGGCGCGATAAGCATGCAGAACGTCGAGATCGCTGCGCAGCTCGCCAACCACGCGGGAGACAAGGTGCATCACGAAGGAGTAACGGTCGACTTTGGTTAAGTCGGCAACATAGCGGCTTCCCGGCGTACAGATGCGCGCGAGGTCGTTACGCGCAAGGTCAACCAGCATCAGATGTTCGGAGAGCTCTTTATGGTCGGTGCGCATCTCCAGCTCAATACGGCTGTCGAGATCGCGATCCAGCGAACCATCGGCGCGGCGGCCGCGCGGACGGGTACCGGCTATCGGGTAGATTTCAATCTGACGATTGCTGGCATCGTACTTAAGCGAGCTTTCCGGCGAAGCGCCGAACAGGGTGTAGTCGTTGTCCTGCATAAAGAACATGTACGGACTGGGGTTGCTCTTTTTCAGCACATCATAAGCGGCCAGCGGCGACGGACAGGGCAGCGAGAAGCGGCGCGAAGGTACCACCTGGAAAATCTCGCCCGCGCGGATGGCGCGCTGCATTTTACGCACCACGTCGCCGTACTCTTCGTCGCTCTGGTCGCAATCGCAGCGCATCTCGGCTACCGTCGTCACTGGCAGCGGCGCCGGCGGCTCGTTCAGCTGTTGACGAAGCTGAGCGATGCGCTGCAGCAGACGCTGCTTTTCGCTTTCCAGCGGGGTGAACAGGCTCGCCTGAATGCGTGTGTTTTTAGTCTGATGGTCGATAACCAGCAGCGTTTCCGCCAGGTAGAAGCAGTAATCCGGGCAGGCAGTGTCGCTTTCCAGCGGCGGTAGGTTTTCAAAGCCGGCGACGAGGTCATAGGCGAACAGACCGCCGAAGAACATGGCTTCGCGTTCGTCCTGCGGTACGGTAATCAGTTCCTGCAGCAGGCGAAAGGCGTCGAATACCGACAGTGAACACAGACGGGCATCTTCATCTAACAGCGCGCTGACCGGCGGGAAAGTTAATACCCGACCGTTTGGCTGACGCTGGTTATTAATGCCTGAAGGCAGAGCGCTGTCCAACAGCTCCAGCAGCGCCGTGCCGTTGGCGGAAAGTGCGTGAATAGTGACAGTGTCACCTAGTGCGGTAATACGCAGCGCGCTATCCACCAGCAGCAGGCTTTTCAAATCATCCTTACTGTCGATATCCGCGGATTCCAACAGCAGGGTGGCGGGACGCGCGCCGCATAGCTGGTGGAATAGCGCCGTCGGGTTTTCCCGATAGATGGCGTCGCTGGTGAGAAGCTCGAGTGCCGGTTTTGATGTTTGCATTATTTGTTGTCGCCTGTTCGCTGTAATAATTTGTCCAATAAAAAGCCCGCTCATTGGCGGGCCGGGTATCTGTATGCTGAGTGCAAAACGCGATCACGCCGCCCGATAACAGGAGGTGCGCCACCAGCCGTGCAGAGTGATGAGTTGCGTTTTCATTGATGATACCCCTTCATGTGAACTTGCGTACTAGTTAACTAGTCCGAGAGATTAAAGTCAACCCCCGTTTGCAGATTTTCTCTATCAGTCGGTATGATGATGCGCTTATTACTATCCTTAATCCCTTAAGCTGCAGAACATCAGTCAATCTGCTTGTGACTTAAAGTATGACGGGTACAGGTTCATGTCCAGCAGGAGTCATCTTGAGCAACACCAACTACGCAGTAATTTACGACCTGCACAGCCATACCATCGCCTCTGACGGGCGACTGACTCCAGAAGAACTTGTCCATCGCGCGCATCAGATGCGCGTCGGCACCCTGGCGATAACCGATCACGATACCGTGGCGGCGATCCCCGCGGCCCGGGCGGAGATTGAACGCGCCGGTTTACCGTTGACGCTGATATCCGGAGTGGAAATCTCCACGCTGTGGGAAAACCATGAAATCCATATTGTCGGGCTGAATATTGATATCGCCCATCCGGCGATGACCGCGCTGCTCGATGAGCAGAAAGCGCGCCGCCAGATGCGGGGACAGCAGATTGCAGAGCGGCTGGAAAAAGCGCGGATCCCTGGCGCCTGGGAAGGGGCGCTGAAGCTGGCTGACGGCGGCGCGGTAACCCGCGGCCACTTCGCCCGCTTTCTGGTGGAGGCCGGCTATGCCAACAATATGGCTGACGTTTTTAAGAAGTATCTGGCGCGCGGGAAAACCGGTTACGTTCCGCCTCAGTGGTGTACAATAAAACAAGCGATTGATGTCATTCATCATTCCGGCGGTAAAGCGGTCATTGCCCATCCCGGACGCTACGACCTCTCTGCCAAGTGGCTGAAACGATTGTTGGCCCACTTTAGCGAGCAGGGAGGCGATGCGATGGAAGTCGCCCAGTGTCAGCAGGCGCCGCACGAGCGGGCTCAGCTTGCCGCTTACGCCGTGCAGTATGGCCTTCATGCCTCGCAGGGGTCTGATTTTCATCAGCCCTGTCCGTGGATCGAGCTGGGCCGCAAACTTTGGCTACCCGCTGGCGTAGAAGGGATCTGGCGCAGTTGGGAAGTGGCCGTAGAACAAAATTGAGAGGGAAGTATGAGCCAGTTTTTTTATATCCATCCGGAAAACCCACAGGCGCGGTTGATTAACCAGGCGGTGGACATCGTGCGTAAAGGCGGGGTGATCGTCTATCCGACCGACTCCGGCTACGCCTTAGGCTGCAAAATTGAAGATAAAGGCGCGATGGAGCGGATTTGCCGAATTCGTAATCTGCCAAACGGCCACAACTTTACCCTGATGTGCCGCGATCTGTCCGAGTTGTCGACCTATTCATTCGTCGATAACGTCGCCTTCCGTCTGATTAAAAATAATACGCCGGGTAATTACACCTTTATCCTTAAGGGCACCAAAGAGGTCCCGCGCCGTCTGCTGCAGGATAAGCGTAAAACCATCGGTATGCGCGTACCGTCAAATCCGATTGCCCAGATGCTGCTGGAAACGCTCGGCGAGCCGATGCTTTCCACCTCGTTGATGCTGCCGGGCAGTGATTTTACCGAATCCGACCCGGAAGAGATCAAGGATCGTCTGGAGAAGCAGGTAGACCTGATTATTCACGGCGGCTATCTGGGACAACAGCCGACCACGGTTATCGATCTTACTGAAGACGTACCGGTGGTGGTGCGTGAAGGCGTGGGTGACGTGACGCCGTTCCTGTAATGGCCCTGTCTCCAGGGAAGGAAGGGGATACAGCGAACACCATCTTGCCGTTTGCTTTATACTGACATTCAGCGCTGCCTGATGTTTTATCCACTTTAAAAGAAGCTATGATGCCGCCTGGCATCTGTCTGCTTGCCATGCGCCTGCACCGAGGCGCGTGGTAAGTTGTGCTATGTGCGTAATGCAAAGAAGCATTCATCCTCAAGTTCGTGTACCATGTTCGGCCACGCGAGAGGCGTGTCTCTGTTATGTCTGCTGCGGTGACATAAAAAAACGACACGAGCCGATGCATCATTTATTTACAGAACAGGGTGTTAGGTTGAATTCTATCCGACTCCCTGTTTTTCGAAGTATACCAGACGCCTGGGAAGGCGACACCTTAAGGAAGCTCCATGAGCGAGAAATTACAAAAAGTGCTGGCCCGCGCTGGCCACGGCTCCCGCCGTGAAATCGAAGCCAAAATCGAAGCTGGCCGCGTCAGCGTCGATGGCAAAATCGCCACCCTTGGCGATCGCGTTGAAATTGTCCCGGGTTTAAAAATTCGCATCGACGGTCACCTGATTTCGGTGAAAGAGTCTGCGGAACAGATTTGTCGCGTGCTGGCTTACTATAAGCCGGAAGGCGAACTCTGTACCCGTAATGACCCGGAAGGACGTCCGACGGTGTTCGATCGCCTGCCAAAGCTGCGCGGCGCGCGCTGGATTGCCGTCGGCCGACTGGACGTTAATACCTGCGGTCTGCTGCTGTTTACCACCGACGGTGAGCTGGCGAATCGCCTGATGCACCCGAGCCGCGAAGTGGAACGTGAGTACGCGGTGCGCGTGTTCGGGCAGATCGATGATGACAAGCTGCGCCAGCTGGCTCGCGGCGTGCAGCTTGAAGACGGCCCGGCGGCGTTTAAAACTATCAAGTTTACCGGCGGCGAGGGGATCAACCAGTGGTACAACGTCACCCTTACGGAAGGCCGTAATCGCGAAGTTCGCCGCCTGTGGGAAGCCGTTGGTGTGCAGGTCAGCCGCCTGATCCGCGTGCGCTATGGCGATATTCTGCTGCCGAAAGGCCTGCCGCGCGGCGGCTATACCGAGCTGGACCTGGCGCAGACCAACTACCTGCGCGAGCTGGTCGAACTTGCGCCGGAAACCAGCTCTAAGGTTGCGGTTGAAAAAGACCGTCGCCGTATGAAAGCGAACCAGATTCGCCGTGCGGTTAAGCGCCACAGTCAGATGGGCAATAATAATAACAACCGTCGCTCCAGCAGCCGTAATAACGGTAACGGTTAATAATTTCAGTTCCGGCGGTTACCGCCGGAATTCTTCCTCCTGTGACTCCTTTCACACTTCTGCATAAAGACAAAAAACAGGAAATCCCCGGACAAATAACGCAAAGCGGTGCGCCAGGCAACGCCATATACTGAGGCCACTGATTACAAAAACAGGTAGCCTAAAATGGATACAGCAGGAAAACTATCGGCAAGCTATGTGGTTATCGGCGTTAAAGAAAAAATAGGTTATGGCTTTGGTGATTTTGCCTCTAATTTATCGTTCGGTTTTGTTTCTCTGTTCTTACTCTTTTTCTATACCAACATTTACGGCATTAGCGCCGTACAGGCGAGCCTGATTTTTGTTATTGCGCGCGTGGTTGATGCCGCTTTTAATATTCTGATTGGCTTTGCCATCGATAAAACCCACAGCCGTTACGGTAAACTACGCCCGTGGTTGTTATATGGCTCAATTCCGCTCGGCTTTTTAACGGTGCTCTGCTTTGTGCCATTCGGCGGTGAGGCAAAATTCTATTTTGCGCTGATCTCCTATACCATTTATTGCCTGGCGTATACGGCGGTGAATACGCCTTATTCGGCGCTGACTAATCGTCTGACCCAGCATGAAGCCTCCCGCTCATCGCTATCGGTATACCGGTTTGTGCTGGCGATTGTTGGCTATCTGATTGTTTCCACTACTGCCGATATGCTGATTTCCCCGTTTAGTGATAAGCAACTGGGCTACGTCTTTGCGGTCTCTTGCTTTGCGCTGCTGGCGACCTTTTTGTTCCTTGCCTGTTTCGGAATGACCAAAGAGCGCGTTGGCGAGGAAGAGGAAACTCCCGCGCCGACGCTGCGGGAAATGTTGAAGGCGGTGGCAGGCAATGCGCCGCTTATTAACCTCTCGATGTTTACCGTCTTTTTTTATATTGCCTATACCGTGTGGATGGCGATTGCTATTTACTTCATTAAATACATTATTGGCAGCGAAGGTTTTACGTCGACCTTCTTTATGATTCAGTCCGCAGCGTATATTGTCGGCACCGTTATTTCGGAAAAAATCATTGCGCTGATAGGTAAAAAGAAAATGACTCTGGTGGCGCTGTTAATCGGCATTGTCGGCGTACTTATGCAATATTTTATCGCTGGCGACAATATCTGGCTGATTATGATCGGGGTATGCTTGTATAGCATTACGCTGGGGATGGGCTTTGTTTCCATGTGGTCAATGATTGCCGATACCGTGGAATATGCCGAGTGGCACCATGGGGTGCGTACCGAAGGCGCCATCTACGGCTTCTTTAATTTCATCACCAAAATAGCAATGGCTATCGGCGGCGGCTGTGCGGGATGGATGCTGGACTATTATCACTATGACGCGGGTAACATTACTGCCAGCGCAATTAACGGTATTAACGTACTGATGACGCTATTCCCCGGCGCGATGTTTGCTCTCAGCGCCATATTTGTCGCGTGCTATTCGCTGGATGAAAAAACCTATCGCGATATTGTGCAAAAAATCAGCCTGCGTAAACAGAACGCGCTTTAACCTCAGGGAGCCAGAGAGATGAATAACGATTTTAATACCACCCTCGCCGCGATGAGCATCGAAGATAAAGTGGCGCTACTGACCGGCAGCGGCCTGTGGCGTACCGCGTCGCTGCCGCAGCACGGTATCGAAGATATCATTATGACCGACGGTACCTATGGCGTTCGCTACAGCAGCGCGCAGATTGATGGCCGGGAAAAGTGGAGCATGGATGATTTTATTTCGGTCATCACCCAAACAGCAGACCAGGCCAGCGCGGAAGAACCTACCGCGAAAGGGGGAAGCGAGGCGCTCTTCAGTACGTCGCTCCCGGCGACCTGCTTTCCTAACGGTTCCAGCCTGGCCTGTAGTTGGGACGTTGAACTGGTGCATCAGATGGGGCAGGCGCTGGGAAGAGAGTGCCAGCATATGGGGGTTGGGATTCTGCTCGGACCGGGCATTAACATCCGCCGTACGCCGCTGGCTGGTCGAGGCTATGAATATTATGCCGAAGACCCGGTGGTCAGCGGCGACATTGCTGCTGCGCTGATCAACGGTCTGCAACAGGAGGGCGTCGGCGCCAGCCTGAAACACTTTGCGGCGAACAACTCCGAGTACCGCCGTACGGAAATGGATTCGATCATTGAAGAACGGGCGCTGCGGGAAATCTACCTGGCGGGTTTCCAGCGGGCGATCACAAAATCCCAGCCGTGGACGGTCATGTCTTCGTACAATCGTCTTAACGGCGTACAAACTTCGCAGGATCCGTTTTTACTCACTCAGGTATTGCGCGATGAGTGGGGATATGACGGCCTGGTCATGTCCGACTGGTACGGTATTAAAGATCGCCCGGCATCGCTGATGGCGGGTAACGATCTGGCGATGCCGGAAACCCGCCGCGATAAACAAACTCTGCTGGCGGCTATTGAATCCGCAGAGGTGCCGATGGCGGTGGTAGACCGCGCCTGTCTACGCATGCTGAAACTGCTCGACAAGGTTCAGCGCCATCGCCGCCCGGAAACGCGAGCCGATTTCCCGGCGCACCACGCGCTGGCGCAGCGCCTGGCCGGCGAATCCATTGTATTGCTGAAAAACGAAGATAGTCTGCTGCCGCTGCATCCGGAGAAAACACCGCGTATTGCGGTGCTGGGTAAACCAGCCCAGGAGCCGGTGATCCAGGGGTCCGGATGCGCGACAACGGTGCCGTATCTGCTCGACCGCCCGCTGGATGAAATTTTCGATCTCGCCGGGGACGATTTTAGCGTCTCATGGGCCGTAGGCGCGCCGGACGATCTGCGCAGCGATGAACAGGCGCTGGCGCAGGCCTGCCGGGTCGCTCAGGAAGCTGACGTGGCGGTGATTTTCGTCAGTACCGCCGTGGGTGAAGATGGTGAAAATGGCGATCGTCAGGATCTGAATATTCTGCCGGTGCATGAACGGTTGATTCGCGAAGTGGCGGCAGTCCAGCCGAATATCGTAGTGGTGCTGGCAAATAGCGATGCGGTGGTGATGCCGTGGCTTGGCGAGTGCAAGGCGCTGCTGGAAACGTTTTTTGCCGGACAAGGAATGGGGCGCGCGGTTGCGGAAATCCTCTTCGGCCAGCGCAACCCTTGCGGTAAATTGACGGTGACGGTGCCTAATACGCTGGAGGAAACGCCGGCCTGGCTGCACTATCCGGGCGAAAACCTGCGCCATCATTACGGAGAAGGGCTTTTTGTCGGCTATCGCTATTACGACAAGCGTTGTCTGACGCCGCAGTTTCCCTTCGGTTTTGGCTTAAGCTATACCCGGTTTGCTTACGATAATATTGCGCTCTCAGCCTCCCGTGTAGGCGCAAGCGAGACGCTTACCGTTTCGTTCGATCTGACCAACTGCGGAGAGTATGCAGGCAAGGAGATAGTTCAGCTGTACGTGAGCGCGCCTCAGGGAGAGCTGATTCGCGAAGTGCAGTCATTAAAAGCCTTCAGTAAAGTGGCGCTGGCCGTAGGGGAGTGCCGCCGGGTCAGCCTGCAGCTGCCTATCGGCGACCTGGCCTGCTATCATCCTGGCCTCGGCGACTGGGTCGTGACGCCGGGGCTCTGGCAGATCCGAGTCGGCGGCTCATCGCGGGATCTGCCGCTGACGGCGGAAATCGAAGTGGACTGCCCGCAGCGGTACGTCCCGCTTCGCGATGATAATTCGCTGCAGCAGCTGATTCAGCAGCCGGAAGCTTTTGCCCGGGTAGTCAAGTTGATTGCCGATAAGAGCCAGATGCCTGCGGAACAGGTCCGTGAAAAACTGATCCGCCTGGCGCCGGATTTGTTCTGCGGGCTGCTGATTGCGCTGACCGAGTTTCTGGCGCTGGATATTGAGCGCGACGAACTTAACGCCGTGCTGACAGGGCGCTGAGCGTTGCCAATGACAGGAGAGTGCGCATGTTTCCTTTTTCAGTGACTCACCCCGGTTCACTCACGCAGAGCGGACGACAGACGGCGAACAGCGGCTACGAGCTGATTGCCTTCGATGCCGAGAAGCTGAACGTGTTTGCCGCGGAGGTTCGCTACTGCGAGCCGCACTGGCATCCGGCTCCTGAGCTGATTACCGTACTGGCAGGGCGGTTTACGCTCGCCGTCGGCCAGCAGAGCCTGGAGCTGGCGCAGGGGGACATGCTGTACATCAATGCGGAAGAGGTTCATTCCCTCAACGCGGAGGCGGCGGGCAGCCAACTGGTCACCGTTCAGTTTTCGCCCGGCCTGTTTGACGAACTTCACCCCTCGCCGCAGCTGGAATGGAGTACCTGCGGACGATCTTACACTGCGGCGGACAGTGAAGTGCATCAGCGGCTGGCGGGGTTACTGAAACAGCTGATCGACAACCCTGCGCCGTTTCAGCGTATCGCCGCCATTTATCTGTTACTGGATGCGTTAGTCTCCGCTGGCAAGCCGACGCAGCGCGGCGAAAGTTCGCTGCGCGACGAGGCGATGATCAAAAAAGGCATAGATTTTATCAATCAACACTTTGACCAGCCGCTGACGCTGAGCGAGGTCGCCTGCCATAGCGGGATGAGCTACTCCTGGTTTTCGCGGCTGTTTAAAAAGGTGAGTCGCTATAATTTTAAAGAGTATCTGACGCTGGTGCGGCTAAACAAAGCCCGCACGCTGTTGCGCGATACCCGTACGCCGATTACCGAGATTAGCCACAGCTGCGGATTTCAGGAGCATAAATACCTGATTGCCGCCTTTAATAAATACTGCGGCGTTACGCCGACCGAATATCGCAAGCGCTTCGTTTCACGGCAAAATATTGTCGAAAGCGAACTGGCTCCGGGGGAGGATTGCCTGTGTCTGCCGCTCAACCATGCGCTGCTTGAGCGGCTGGTGGCTAGTAGTCGATCCCCATCTGCGCTTTGATACCGGCATCAAACGCGTGTTTCACCGGACGTAGTTCGCTGACGGTATCGGCCAGTTCGGTAATTTCACGGTGGCAGCCGCGTCCGGTAATAATCACCGTCTGCTGCGCCGGACGGTTGCGTAACGCGGTAAGCACCTCTTCCAGCGGCAGATAGTCGTAGGCCACCATATAGGTGAGCTCGTCCAGTAAAACGAGATCGAGGCTTTCATCGGCCAGCATGCGGCGCCCGTGCTCCCAGACCGCGAGGCAGGCGGCGGTATCGCTTTCGCGATCCTGCGTATTCCAGGTAAAACCGGTCGCCATCACCTGAAACTCGACGCCGTGGGGTTCGAGCAGATTGCGCTCGCCGTTCGGCCAGGTGCCTTTAATAAACTGCACGACGCCAGCTTTCTTACCGTGCCCGACGGCGCGGGTGACGGTACCGAAGGCGGCAGTCGTTTTACCCTTACCGTTGCCGGTAAAAACGATCACGATACCGCGCTCTTCCTGCGCGGCGGCGACGCGAGCGTCAACTTTGTCTTTTACCCGCTGCTGGCGTTCGCGGTGGCGTTCATCACTCATTGTGCGATTCCTGGTTTGCGGCCCGGCTGGGCGTCAAAAGTCATTCCCGTCTTACGACGACTGTCGTCGCCCATCAGCCACAGGTATACCGGCATGATATCAGCGGGGGTTTTCAATTTTTGCGGATCTTCCGTCGGGAACGCATTGGCGCGCATTTTGGTGCGGGTGCCGCCTGGGTTAATGCAGTTGACCCGCAGATGGCGGTTTTGATACTCCTCGGCCAGCACCTGCATCATGCCTTCGGTAGCAAATTTCGACGCGGCGTAAGCGCCCCAGTTCGCACGTCCCTGGCGGCCGACGCTGGAGGAGGTAAAGACCAGCGAACCCGATTCGGATTTGAGTAATAAAGGAAGCAGGGCCTGGGTGAGCATAAAGGTGCCGTTCACGTTCACCTGCATCACCTGCTGCCACACTTCCGGCTTTTGTTGATCCATCGGGCAAACGTCGCCCAGCAGACCCGCGTTATGTAGCACTCCGTCGAGGCGCGGGTAGTGGATGGCTATTTTCTGCGCCAGCTGCTGGCACTCCTGCGGCGTGCAGGTTAACAGGTCGAGAGTAAACCAGCTGGCGGGAATGCCGCCAGCCTGCTCAATCTCTTGCGCGACGCCGCGCAGTTTCTCTTCATTGCGTCCGACCAGAATAACGCTGGCGCTATAGCGGGAATAGGTCAGGGCGGCTTCACGGCCAATGCCGTCGCTGGCGCCGGTAACCAGGATGATGCGGTCCTGTAACAGGTGACGTTGCGGTTGATAGTGCACGGCGACTCCTCGGGCGATCTGCTGACGATCGCGCTTGCTGTTCGGTATCTCACTTTTGCGCTTTATGCCTGAAAGCGCCCGCTAATGCAATCGGCGAAGCGGAAACTCTTCGCGGAATTAATATCTTGCAACGATTTCATCGTCGCTGAAAAAAACAGGAAGGCGCCTCGCACGCGACACAAAGCACAAAGACTTCTCGCCGACGGCTGATGTACACTGTGCGCCAACGTCAGTGGTTTACACAAGGTGAAAACGTGGAATTAGTTGCTCAATATGGCCTGTTTTTGGCCAAAATCGCGACCATCGTTGTCGCAATTGCGGTTATCGTCGCCATTATTGTTAACCTGACTCAGCGCAAAAAACAGCGCGGCGAGCTGCGGGTAACCAATCTTAGCGAGCAATATAAGGAGATGAAGGAAGAGCTGGCGGTTTCGTTGCTCGATGCGCCGCAGCAGAAGCTGTGGCATAAAGCGCAAAAGAAAAAGCTTAAGCAGGAAGCTAAGGCGTCTAAGGCGCGGGCGAAGCTGGGAACGCCTGAGCCGGACGCCAAACCGCGCGTCTGGGTGATCGATTTTAAAGGCAGCATGGATGCGCATGAAGTCAGCAGTCTGCGCGAAGAGATCACCGCGGTCCTGGCGGCGGCAAAGGCGCGCGATCAGGTGGTCATTCGCCTCGAAAGCCCCGGCGGCGTGGTTCACGGCTATGGTCTTGCCGCTTCACAGCTGCAGCGTCTGCGCGACAAACAGATCCCGCTAACGGTGGCGGTAGATAAAGTCGCGGCCAGCGGCGGTTATATGATGGCCTGCGTGGCGAACAGAATCGTCTGTGCGCCGTTTGCTATCCTTGGCTCTATTGGCGTCGTCGCGCAAATCCCGAACCTTCATCGCTTCCTGAAGAACAAAGATATCGATATCGAGCTGCATACGGCAGGCCAGTACAAACGTACCCTGACGATGCTGGGCGAAAATACCGAAGAAGGGCGACAGAAGTTCCGCGAAGACCTCAACGATACCCATCGACTGTTCAAAGATTTTGTTCACCAGATGCGTCCCGAACTCGATATTGAACAGGTAGCCACTGGCGAACATTGGTACGGCGTTCAGGCGCTGGAGAAGGGGCTTGTGGATGCGGTGGAAACCAGCGATGAGCTACTGTTGGGTCTGATGGATAAACACGAGGTGATCGGCGTGCGCTATCAGCAGCGTAAGAAAATGCTCGATCGTTTTACCGGTAGCGCCGCGGAAAGCGCTGATAAACTCCTGCTGCGCTGGTGGCAGCGCGGGCAAAAACCGCTGATGTAATCCAGACAACGCGAGGCTTCGGCCTCGCGTTTTCGTCAGGGTCGGGCAGAAGTGTTAATCCGCCAGGTGATACTTATCAGACAGTTCGTGCGCGAGGTATTTAAACATATTAAATACCGCCGTACTTTTCGCCGTGGGCAGTCCTTGCTCATCAAGATAAAACTCGCCGCTGAACACCAGCACGCCGTTACGCTGCACGACGTCGGTGGCCTCGATCCCGGCTAACGTATCTTCATGTTCGCGAATGAGTTTGTTGGCTTTTTCCAGAAGCGTCTGGCGATCGATGGGTTGGGTTGTACCTTGCATAAATGCCTCCTGTGATTCTTCGCGGGTAGTCTACGCCGCACGACGGCGAGGGGCAAATTTTCCATTGATCTTACAGGGGTAATTGCAGGCACCGAATAAACATCAGTTAGTGGCGGGATTTGCTTTTGCATGCTAATAAAGTTGCGTAACGAATTTTATCAGGTACAGTGTGACGCTTTCAGCGATCTGGCAACAGATTTGCTTGACATTCGGCCAAAAATTATTCGTGCTATGTCGCCTGGCAAGAAAAAGCCAGCAAACTCAGCTATCTGGTTTTATGGATGTGAAACCGGTGCAAAGGGTTGATATCCATCGACAACGACGCAACATAGGTTGTGACGTGTCGCCAGTGGATGGTGAATCAATGTGCGATGTATTCCTGGATGAATCAAATTAGGTAAAGGTGAATATGGGTAAAGCTCTCGTTATCGTTGAGTCCCCGGCAAAAGCCAAAACGATCAATAAGTATCTGGGTAATGACTACGTGGTTAAGTCCAGCGTCGGTCATATCCGCGATTTGCCGACCAGTGGCTCAGCATCTAAAAAGAGCGCCGACTCTACCTCCACCAAAGGGGCTAAAAAGCCTAAGAAGGATGAACGCGGCGCTCTGGTCAACCGTATGGGCGTAGACCCATGGCATGACTGGAATGCGCACTATGAAATACTCCCGGGTAAAGAAAAGGTCGTTTCTGAACTCAAACAGTTGGCGGAAAAAGCCGACCACATCTATCTCGCAACTGACCTTGACCGCGAAGGGGAGGCCATTGCATGGCACCTGCGGGAAGTTATCGGTGGTGATGAACAGCGCTATAGCCGCGTGGTGTTCAACGAGATTACCAAGAATGCTATCCGTCAGGCTTTCGAAAAGCCGGGCGAACTGAATATTGACCGTGTTAACGCTCAGCAGGCGCGTCGCTTTATGGACCGCGTGGTGGGCTATATGGTTTCTCCGCTGCTGTGGAAAAAAATTGCCCGCGGTCTGTCCGCAGGCCGCGTCCAGTCGGTTGCGGTACGTCTGGTGGTCGAGCGCGAGCGCGAAATTAAAGCGTTCGTTCCGGAAGAGTACTGGGAAGTTGACGCCAGCACCACCACCCCAGGCGGCGATGCATTGCCGCTGCAGGTAACGCACAACGGCGATAAGCCGTTCCGTCCGGTAAGCCGTGATGAAACCATGGCGGCCGTCGCGCTGCTTGAAAAAGCCAGCTACAGCGTGCTGGAGCGTGAAGACAAACCGACCAGCAGCAAGCCGGGCGCGCCGTTTATCACCTCCACGCTGCAGCAGGCCGCCAGCACGCGTCTTGGCTTCGGCGTGAAGAAAACCATGATGATGGCCCAGCGACTCTATGAAGCGGGACACATTACCTATATGCGTACCGACTCGACGAACCTGAGCCAGGATGCGCTGAGCATGGTGCGCGGCTACATTGGCGATAACTTCGGCAAGAAGTATCTGCCGGAGAGCGCGAATCAGTACGCCAGCAAAGAAAACTCGCAGGAGGCGCACGAAGCTATTCGTCCTTCCGACGTCAACGTGCTGGCCGAAACCTTAAAAGATATGGAATCTGATGCGCAGAAACTGTATCAGCTGATCTGGCGCCAGTTTGTCGCCTGTCAGATGACTCCTGCGCAGTACGACTCCACCACGCTGACGGTAAAAGCCGGCGATTTCAAACTGAAAGCCCGCGGCCGTACGCTGCGCTTTGACGGTTGGACTAAGGTGATGCCAGCCCTGCGTAAAGGCGATGAAGATCGTACTTTACCGCTGGTCAATAAGGGCGACAGCCTGAGCCTGGTCGAACTGACGCCAGCGCAGCACTTTACCAAGCCGCCGGCGCGTTTTAGCGAAGCCTCGCTGGTTAAAGAGCTCGAAAAACGCGGCATCGGCCGTCCGTCTACCTATGCGTCAATCATTTCGACCATTCAGGATCGCGGCTACGTACGAGTGGAAAACCGCCGTTTCTATGCGGAAAAAATGGGCGAAATCGTCACCGATCGACTGGAAGAGAACTTCCGCGATCTGATGAACTACGACTTCACCGCGCAGATGGAAGACCGTCTTGACCAGGTGGCGAACCATCAGGCCGAGTGGAAGCAGGTGCTCGACAGCTTCTTCGGGGACTTCACTTCGCAGCTGCAAACGGCAGAGAAAGATCCGGAAGAGGGCGGCATGCAGCCGAACCCTATGGTGCTGACCAGCATTGACTGCCCAACCTGCGGGCGCAAGATGGGGATCAGGACCGCCAGCACCGGCGTGTTCCTTGGCTGCTCGGGCTATGCGCTGTCGCCGAAAGAGCGCTGCAAAACCACCATTAACCTGGTGCCGGAAAACGAAGTTCTCAACGTGCTGGAAGGCGATGACGCCGAAACCAATGCACTGCGCGCCAAACGTCGCTGTAAAAAATGCGGCACGGCAATGGACAGCTACCTTATCGATCCGAAGCGCAAGCTGCACGTCTGCGGTAATAACCCGACCTGCGATGGTTACGAGATTGAAGAGGGCGAATTCCGCATCAAGGGCTATGACGGTCCGATCGTTGAGTGTGAGAAATGTGGCTCCGAAATGCACCTGAAAATGGGGCGTTTTGGTAAGTACATGGCCTGCACCAACGACGAGTGTAAAAACACCCGTAAGATCCTGCGTAATGGGGAAGTGGCTCCGCCGAAAGAAGATCCGGTGCCGCTGCCGGAACTGCCGTGCGAGAAGTCAGACGCCTATTTCGTCCTGCGCGATGGCGCGGCGGGCGTATTCCTTGCCGCCAATACTTTCCCGAAATCCCGCGAAACTCGCGCGCCGCTTGTGGAAGAGCTGTTCCGCTTCCGCGATCGTCTGCCTGAGAAGCTGCGCTATCTGGCCGATGCGCCGCAGCAGGATCCGGAAGGCAACAAAACGCTGGTGCGCTTTAGCCGCAAAACTAAACAGCAGTACGTTGCTTCTGAGAAAGAGGGTAAAGCGACCGGCTGGTCAGCCTTCTATATCGACGGTAAATGGACCGAAGCGAAGAAATAACCTCTCCTGAGGGCCGCGTTGCGGCCCTTCATTCATTTCCCAGGTGACTGATCTCCCACGTTAATCTGCTTTTTTATCTCCCGCCTTATAACTGTCTTATTATTTTTTGTTAGTATCTATACATAGTAGATATAAATGATATAGTGGTTATAGCTAATCTCTTTTTTATTATCAAATCGTCTTATACATCATCGTCTTCAGGATACGTTGTGGCGTCTAAATGGCGAGTCGCAGAGAGGCAGAGCCAGACTGGATTGCCAGCCGGATCGTCGCCTGAACGTAAAATGTATTAAGCGGGTTCATTTTACGCGCTATCGGATATCAGCCATGAAACTACAGCAGCTCCGCTATATCGTTGAGGTTGTTAACCATAATCTGAACGTCTCCTCTACTGCCGAAGGTCTGTATACCTCACAGCCGGGCATCAGCAAGCAGGTTCGCATGCTGGAAGATGAGCTGGGAATTCAGATTTTCGCCCGCAGCGGCAAACATCTGACCCAGGTTACTCCTGCGGGCCAGGAGATCATCCGCATCGCTCGCGAAGTACTGTCGAAGGTGGATGCGATTAAATCGGTGGCCGGAGAGCACACCTGGCCTGACAAAGGTTCGCTGTACGTGGCGACCACGCATACCCAGGCGCGCTACGCGCTGCCGGGGGTTATCAAAGGTTTTATCGAACGCTATCCCCGCGTCTCGCTGCACATGCATCAGGGCTCGCCAACGCAAATCGCCGAGGCGGTGTCGAAAGGCAATGCCGACTTCGCTATCGCTACGGAAGCGCTTCATCTCTATGATGATTTGGTCATGCTGCCGTGCTATCACTGGAACCGTTCCGTGGTCGTGACGCCTGAACATCCGCTGGCGTCGCGAGAGTCGGTATCGATTGAAGAGCTGGCGCAGTACCCATTGGTGACCTACACCTTCGGTTTCACCGGTCGTTCTGAACTGGATACCGCCTTTAATCGCGCTGGTTTAACGCCGCGCATCGTGTTTACCGCGACTGACGCCGATGTGATTAAAACCTATGTCCGCCTGGGGCTTGGGGTAGGGGTAATAGCCAGTATGGCGGTCGACCCGGTTTCCGATCCGGACCTGGTCAAGCTGGACGCCAACGATATATTCAGCCACAGCACCACCAAAATAGGCTTCCGGCGCAGCACCTTCTTACGAAGCTATATGTATGATTTTATTCAACGATTTGCACCGCATCTGACCCGAGACGTGGTCGATACCGCGGTCGCTCTGCGCTCAAATGAAGATATTGAGGCCATGTTCAAAGATATTAAGTTACCGGAAAAATAACCGCAGAAAAAATGATGGCATCCTCACGGGGATGCCAAAACCTATAATGACCTGAATTTGAATATCTAAACGTTGTCTGAATCACAATTTTCGTTAACTCCTCATACCAGATTTGCAAATATACCTGTCGCGATCAAAATAATGATTAAAGATATCTGCCGGGAAGCGAATTCGCTGGATTAATAGCGCATCCATAATTAAGATTTATCTGTGGTTAGCAATTCTTAGCGATTGGTGGTGAAAAAATGATTAGTGATATCGATTATATGAAGTTTACGATGTCACAGGAACGTGACAAGACTGAGATAGATCCGGTTTTGAGAAGTAAGGCCTGGAGCGCCGTTATCCTTGGGCTTGCGATGTTCTGGAGCGTCATTGCTCTGGTTATCTGCAACGTTTGGTTTCTAAGCTAGAGCACCTGCCAGTCAAAATGGTTGTGTCAGTTTTATGACAAGTGAAATATTGAGAATAATTTCCATCTGATAAAAATAGCGGCAATAAGGAGGATATAATCTTTCTCTTTTTAGATTCGCTCAATAAATTTTCTCTATTGGACTAATCGGCAAAATAATGGCGATTAGTCCTTCTTTGTACTGGCGTACTAATACACCTCGGTTGTTGAAGTAAACGCACCTTCTTCAATGCTTCTCAATATTACCACCCTCTATTATTCAAATTTCCTGTCTTAATCCGCTTAACCAATTTTAGCAATTTGAGTTGTTATCAAAGTGTTACATCAAAGATGTGTTATCTTTAATAATGACCCTGAGGAGGATCAGGGGATGCTATCCCTAAGGTAAAGGAGGAGCTATGTCGTCAACCCTACGAGCAGCCAGCAAGGATACGCTTCAGGTTAAAGATAAAACCTGGCATTACTACAGCTTACCGCTGGCCGCCAAAGAACTGGGCGATCTCTCGCGCTTGCCCAAATCACTTAAAGTGCTACTGGAAAACCTGCTGCGCTGGCAGGACGGTGATTCCGTCACCGCCGAAGATATTCATGCCCTTGCCGGATGGCTGCAGCATGCCCATGCCGACCGGGAAATTGCCTACCGTCCAGCGCGCGTTCTGATGCAGGACTTCACCGGTGTTCCCGCCGTCGTCGATCTGGCGGCGATGCGCGAAGCGGTAAAACGCCTGGGAGGCGACACCGCCAAAGTGAACCCGCTTTCTCCTGTCGACCTGGTCATTGACCATTCGGTTACGGTAGACCGTTTCGGCGATGATGATGCCTTTGAAGAAAACGTCCGGCTTGAGATGGAGCGTAACCATGAGCGTTATGTCTTCTTACGCTGGGGACAACAGGCTTTCAGCCGCTTCAGCGTGGTGCCGCCGGGCACCGGGATTTGCCACCAGGTTAACCTGGAATATCTCGGTCGGGCGGTATGGGGCGAACAGCAAAACGGCGAGTGGGTAGCCTTCCCGGACACGCTGGTCGGTACCGATTCACATACCACAATGATTAACGGTTTAGGCGTACTCGGCTGGGGCGTGGGCGGTATCGAAGCGGAAGCCGCCATGCTTGGACAGCCGGTATCCATGCTGATACCGGATGTCGTCGGCTTTAAGCTGACCGGCAAGCTACGTGAAGGCATCACCGCGACGGACCTGGTCCTGACGGTCACTCAGATGCTGCGTAAACATGGCGTAGTAGGTAAGTTTGTTGAATTCTACGGCGATGGCCTCGATTCCCTGCCGCTGGCGGACCGTGCGACTATCGCTAATATGTCGCCGGAGTATGGCGCAACCTGCGGCTTCTTCCCGATTGATGCGGTCACGCTTGACTATATGCGCCTGACCGGGCGCAGTGAAGAGCAGGTGGCGCTGGTGGAAGCCTATGCGAAAGCCCAGGGGATGTGGCGTCAGCCCGGAGATGAACCGGTCTTCACCAGTACGCTGGCGCTGGATATGGGTAGCGTCGAAGCCAGTCTGGCAGGGCCGAAGCGTCCCCAGGATCGCGTGGCTCTCGGCGATGTGCCTCATGCCTTTGCTGCCAGCACCGAACTGGAGGTGAACCACGCGCAGAAAGATAAACGACCAATCGACTATACCTTAAACGGGCAGCAGTACTCGCTACCGGACGGGGCGGTGGTGATTGCCGCGATCACCTCCTGTACGAATACTTCCAACCCCAGCGTGCTGATGGCCGCTGGCTTGCTGGCGAGGAAAGCTGTCGAGCTGGGCCTCAAACCGCAGCCGTGGGTTAAAGCATCGCTGGCGCCGGGATCGAAGGTGGTTTCCGACTATCTGGCCCATGCAAAGCTGACGCCCTATCTGGATGAGCTGGGATTTAACCTGGTCGGTTACGGCTGTACCACCTGTATCGGTAACTCTGGGCCGCTGCCGGATCCCATTGAGCGGGCAATCAAGCAGGGCGATCTGACCGTCGGGGCCGTGCTTTCCGGCAACCGCAACTTTGAAGGACGTATTCATCCGCTGGTAAAAACTAACTGGCTGGCTTCACCGCCGCTGGTGGTCGCCTACGCTCTGGCGGGTAATATGAATCTTGACCTGACGCGTGAACCATTAGGGACCGGTAAAGAGGGTCAGCCGGTGTATCTGAAAGATATCTGGCCGAGCGGCAGCGAAGTGGCCCAGGCGGTTGAGCAGGTCTCAACGGAGATGTTCCGCAAAGAGTACGCTGAAGTATTTGAAGGGACCGCCGAGTGGAAGGCGATTAAAGTGGATCGCTCTGATACCTACGACTGGCAGGATGATTCGACCTATATTCGTCTGTCGCCCTTCTTTGATGAAATGGGCGTTGAACCTGAACCGGTGGAGGATATTCATGGCGCGCGCATTCTGGCCATGCTGGGCGACTCGGTTACCACCGACCACATCTCACCGGCGGGCAGCATTAAAGCCGACAGTCCTGCGGGGCGTTATCTGCAGAATCACGGCGTCGAACGCATCGACTTTAACTCCTACGGCTCACGTCGCGGCAACCATGAGGTGATGATGCGCGGCACCTTTGCCAACATCCGTATACGTAACGAAATGGTGCCCGGCGTGGAAGGGGGAATGACCCGCCATCTTCCGGATAGCCAGCCTATTGCTATCTACGATGCTGCAATGCTCTATAAAGCGGAGGGCACGCCGCTGGCGGTCATTGCCGGCAAAGAGTACGGTTCCGGCTCCAGCCGCGACTGGGCGGCTAAAGGCCCGCGTTTGCTGGGCGTCAGGGTGGTGATTGCCGAGTCATTCGAGCGTATCCACCGCTCCAACCTGATTGGTATGGGGATTCTGCCGCTGGAGTTTCCGCAAGGGGTAACGCGCAAAACGCTGGGGCTGAACGGCGAGGAGCGGATTGATATCAGCAACCTGCAGGCTCTACAGCCAGGTATGACGGTACCGGTCAAGCTCACCCGCGCGGACGGTAGTCAGGAGGTCATTGAGTGCCGCTGCCGTATCGATACCGCGACTGAGCTGACCTACTATCAGAACGACGGTATTTTGCACTATGTGATCCGCAATATGCTCTAAACCTGCGTCTGATATAAAAAGGGCCAGCATATGCTCTGGCCCTTTTCTTATTAATGCGGCGGATTATTTACTCAGCAGGTGGCCCATTTTCGCCGCCTTGGTATCGAGATAGTGGGCATTTTTCGGGTTGCGGCCCACGATCAGCGGCACGCGTTCGACAATGTTGATTCCGGCTTCGGTAAGGATCTCAACCTTCTTCGGATTGTTGGTCAACAGACGCACCTGTTCAACGTTGAGCAGCTTAAACATATCCGCGCACAGGGTAAAATCACGCTCATCGGCGGCAAAGCCCAGCTGATGATTAGCCTCGACGGTGTCATAGCCTTGATCCTGTAAAGCGTAAGCGCGAATTTTATTCAGCAGGCCGATATTGCGCCCTTCCTGCCGGTGATACAGCAGGATACCGCGCCCCTCTTCGGCAATATGCGACAGCGCCGCTTCCAGCTGAAATCCGCAATCACAGCGCAGGCTAAAAAGGGCATCGCCCGTGAGACACTCAGAGTGTACGCGGGCCAGCACCGGGGATTGCCCCGAAATATCGCCGAAAACCAGCGCGACGTGATCCTGCCCGGTTGCCAGTTCTTCAAAACCCACCATGAGAAAATCGCCCCATGGGGTTGGCAGTTTGGCTTCTGCCACACGTTTAAGCTGCATGTGATTCTCCAGATTCTATCAGCACCTGACTGTGCTTCTGTTTGCCGCTATTTTGCCACAACGGCGCGACGTTCTCCTAATTGCGTACGGTTACCTGCGCGCAAAGCGCACAAACGAACTACTTTCCGTTATGATATTGAGGTCAAAGAATAAGGAGATGAAATGCTGTTGATTGCCAGACGAACCGCCGTTGGCGCGGCCCTGCTATTGATTATGCCTGCTGGGGTGTGGATTTCCGGCTGGAAATGGCATCCGGAACTGTCGGCAGGCATGATGAAGCTGCTGTACTGGGTGACCGAGACGGTGACGCAACCCTGGGGCATCATCACGCACGTTATTTTATGCGCCTGGTTCCTGTGGTGTCTGCGATTTCGTCTGCGCGCCGCGGTAGTCCTGTTCCTGATTCTGGGCGCCGCGATCCTGCTGGGCCAGGGTATGAAGTCGTGGATTAAAGACCGCGTTCAGGAGCCTCGCCCCTTTGTCATCTGGCTGGAACAGGCCCGGCAGGTGCCGGTCACCCAATTCTACACCTTGAAACGCAAAGAACGCGCTAAACTGGTGCATGAGCAGCTGGCCCAGGAGCAGCAAATTCCGCACTTTTTGCGTAAGCACTGGCAAAAAGAGACCGGCTTCGCTTTCCCTTCTGGTCACACCATGTTTGCTGCCAGCTGGGCGCTGCTTGGCGTAGGTCTGCTGTGGCCCCGGCGTCGTTGGGTAACCATGGCGCTGCTGCTGACGTGGGCCGTAGCGGTGATGGGGAGCCGCCTGGCGCTGGGCATGCACTGGCCGCAGGACCTGATCGTCGCGACGCTCATTTCCTGGCTGCTGGTGACCCTGGCGACCTGGCTTGCCCAGCGGTTCTGCGGTCCGCTATCGCCGCCGGGTGAAGAGGCGCAGGATATTAAAAAAAGGGCGGCAGCGCCGGAATAGTGTTGATATTGCCAGCTTCAGGCCGCATATCCTGTACTGGCGTCATGCATTTCCATTTCACCGCTGCGGCGAAAATGATACTTTATAGGGCTGAACGCGGGATTCTTACGCGCAACCCACATAACGGGAAGTCATGTGAAATATTTTCTAATTTTATTATTGGTGTTAGCAATCTTCGTCATTTCAGTGACGCTGGGAGCGCAGAATGACCAGGTGGTCACGTTCAACTATTTGCTCGCGCAGGGTGAATTCCGTATCTCAACGCTGCTGGCCGTGCTTTTTGCTGCCGGTTTTGCCATCGGTTGGTTGATTTGCGGCCTTTTCTGGCTGCGCGTCCGCGTCTCTCTGGCGCGTGCCGAGCGCAAAATTAAGCGTCTGGAGCATCAGATTGCGCCAGCCGGCGCTGCGCCCGCTGAAGCCGGTGTTCCTGCGGTGAAGGAATAATCATTTATGCTGGAGTTGTTGTTTCTGCTTTTGCCCGTTGCCGCAGCATATGGCTGGTATATGGGGCGCAGAAGTGCACAACAGTCCAAACAGGACGATGCGAGCCGTCTGTCGCGTGACTACGTTACAGGGGTTAACTTCCTGCTGAGCAATCAGCAGGATAAAGCCGTCGATCTGTTCCTCGATATGCTGAAAGAGGATACCGGCACCGTCGAAGCCCACCTTACGCTGGGCAATCTGTTTCGCTCGCGCGGCGAAGTTGACCGCGCTATCCGCATTCACCAGAGCTTAATGGAAAGCGCCTCGTTAACTTACGATCAGCGCCTGCTGGCGGTTCAGCAGCTGGGGCGCGATTATATGGCAGCCGGGCTGTATGACCGGGCGGAGGGGATGTTTAAACAGCTGGTGGATGAAACGGATTTTCGCCTTGGTGCATTACAGCAGCTGCTGCAGATTTATCAGTCAACCAGCGACTGGCAGTCGGCGATTGAAGTGGCGGAACGCCTGGTTAAGCTCGGTAAAGAGAAGCACCGCGGCGAAATCGCCAACTTCTGGTGCGAGCTGGCGCTGCAGCAAATGGCGGGCAATGACCTGGATAAGGCCATGGGGCTACTGAAAAAAGGGGCCGCTGCGGACAAGAACAGCGCTCGCGTCTCCATCATGATGGGCCGGGTGTGGATGGAGAAGGGCGACTACGCTAAAGCCGTCGAGAGCCTGGAGCGGGTAATTGAGCAAGACAAAGAACTGGTCGGTGAAACCCTGGAGATGCTGCAAACCTGTTACCAGCAGCTGGGGAAAATCGACGAGTGGGAAGCGTTTTTACGCCGCTGCGCGGATGAAAACACCGGGGCGACGGCCGACCTCATGCTGGCACAAATCCTTGAGCAGCGAGAAGGAATTGAGTCCGCGCAAAACTATGTGACGCGCCAGCTGGAGCGCCACCCGACGATGCGCGTATTCCATAAGCTGATCGATTACCATATTAATGAAGCCGAAGAGGGGCGTGCGAAGCAGAGCCTGGGTGTTCTGCGCCAGATGGTGGGCGAACAGGTCCGCAGCAAGCCGCGTTACCGCTGTCAAAAATGTGGTTTCACCGCGCATACGCTGTACTGGCACTGCCCGTCGTGCCGCTCGTGGTCCACCATTAAGCCAATTCGCGGCCTGGATGGGCAGTAAATTTAAAAAAACGCGCGTTTTAGTTACAACATACTAATGGATTTATCTTCATCATCTCCTCCGGCTACGGTAGCCGAATTGTCCGGCAGACAGGGAAATGCAGCCTGTTATTTTTGCCTTATCGCAGGTAGAATGCTGCCCGTTTACCTTTTTTGCGCCGAACCGGCGCTCATCAACAATTAAGGTCCGGTCATGACGTCTACTGCTACATCTTCTTCCCGCGTTGTCACATCTTCTCCCGTCGTCGTTGCTCTTGATTATGATAACCGTGATAAAGCGCTGGCGTTTGTCGACCGTATCGACCCGCGCGACTGTCGCCTGAAGGTGGGTAAAGAGATGTTTACTCTACTGGGGCCGCAGTTTGTTCGCGACCTGCATCAGCGCGGTTTCGAGGTCTTTCTCGATCTAAAATTTCACGATATTCCGAATACCACCGCCCGCGCGGTCGCCGCAGCGGCTGAGCTCGGCGTCTGGATGGTCAACGTTCACGCTTCCGGGGGGGCGCGTATGATGACCGCCGCACGTGAAGCCTTGCAACCTTTCGGCAAAGACGCCCCGCTGTTAATTGCCGTCACCGTGCTAACCAGCATGGAAGCCAGCGATCTACAGGATCTGGGGATTACGCTTTCTCCAGCCGACTACGCCGCGAAGCTGGCGGAGCTGACCCAGCGCTGCGGTCTGGATGGCGTGGTATGCTCGGCGCAGGAAGCGGTTCGCTTTAAACAAGAACGGGGCCAGGCGTTCAGGCTGGTGACGCCGGGCATTCGTCCACAAGGCAGCGACGCCGGCGACCAGCGGCGAATTATGACGCCGGAGCAGGCGCAGGCAGCTGGCGTGGATTATATGGTCATTGGTCGTCCGGTCACGCAGTCTGCCGATCCTGCCGCTACGCTGCGCAGCATCAACGCATCGTTGAATAAGGAGGCATGATGAGCGATTCCAATAGCCGACTGGTGTACTCAACGGACAGCGGTCGTATTGATGAACCTAAACCGGTACAAGCGCGCCCGAAAGGGGACGGTATCGTGCGCATCCAGCGGCAGACAAGCGGTCGTAAGGGTAAGGGCGTCTGCCTGATTAGTGGGATTGATGAAAATGATGAAGCGCTGGCTAAACTTGCCGCCGAGCTGAAAAAGAAATGCGGCTGCGGTGGGTCGGTAAAGGACGGTGTGATTGAGATTCAGGGCGATAAGCGCGAGCTGCTAAAAACGCTTCTTGAAGCCAAAGGAATGAAGGTTAAGCTGGCTGGCGGTTAATCAATAATAAGGCCACGATAATTATCGTGGCCTTCAATTTTTTGCTGGTGTACTGGTCAGCTAATATAAACTTTAATTTAATTGCTTGCGGTTAAATTATTTACCTACCTGGTGGCCAATAATACCGCCGACTGCCGCGCCGCCCAGGGTACCCAGGGTGCTGCCATCGGTAAGCACCGCGCCACCGAGCGCACCGGCGCCTGCGCCGATAGCGGTATTACGATCGCGTTTAGACCAGTTCGAACAAGCGCTCAGAGACATTGCAACAGTGACGGCCAGAACCACAGCGGCCATTTTTTTGTTCATTGAAGTCATCATTTTTTTTCTCCTGAATAATCTATTCATGGATACAACTTCCCTTAAGCATAGCTTGTTACGCCAGCTCGGGGAGTATTCCATGAAGCTTTAGTTGCGCAGGTGTTGCTCTATTCACGCAGGTGATAGTTACTTCCTGTTATATCGCTAACATTAATTCTACTTTCAATAAATTTTTCAGGCAGGTAAAAAGTCTGAATTCAGCGGTCAGATAAGTCTCAGACGAGAGCTATGCCGGGTACGGCCCGGCATACTAAAGGCAAAGCAGGGAGAACGATCAGGGATGGTTGACGATATTTACGGTTAAGCCGCACTGCGTTAACTGGTTATGCACGGCATCGTTTAGATTGTCGTCGGTAATAATGCGGTTGAATCGGCCGATCGGCCCGAGCGGATATGGGTGCACAACGTTGAACTTCGAGCTATCGCTCAGCACAATCGCCTCACAGCCCTTTTCAAGCACCGCGTTCACCACATCGGCGCGCATCATATCTCGTCCGGTAAATCCGGTTTCGGCCTGCCAGCCGTCGATGCCGATAAAGGCCTTGCTGAAGTGAACCTGCTGAATAAACTGCCGCGTGAGAGGACCAACCATGCTTTCGCTGCGCTTCTGGTAGATTCCACCCAGCAGGATCACTTCTCCGGGCGTCTCTTTCAGTAGGTGAGCGATATAGCTGCTGACGGTGATGATAGTGATATCGCCGCGCTCGGCGAGCGTACGGGCGAGCAGGGCGTTGCAGCTGCCGTTTTCGATAAATACCGTTTCCCCGGAGGAGACGAGCGTAGCGGCCCGCGCAGCCAGCTCTCGCTTAATGGCGAAATGGGTCATCATGCGGGTTTCCACATCTTCGCTGTCCAGCGGAACGGCGAAGCCGTGGGTACGTCGCAGGTAGCTCTGCTTTTCTAATGAGTTTAAATCCTGGCGAATGGTGACTTCAGAGACACCGGTCATTTTCGCGAGATCGGCCACGCTCATACGGCCTTTATCGATGACCATTTGCAAAATACTTTGTTGTCGGGCGTTCATAGCAACTTCGCAGTTAAGGGCTGTTTGGGCGAGCGATCGGGCCAGGATGCCCGATTGCGGCGGTGTAGATTATCAAATTTCCCACGGGGCCTTAGGCTGACCGGGTTTGTTTTCCTGTTCGTCGTTCGAAAGCGCCTGAAGTTCAGCTTTCAGAATTTCGAGGTTATGGATCGCGGAGTGATAATCCCCGGCAACCAGAATATCCAGCACGGTATCGATACGTTGGGCGAGCAGGCGAGCATTCAGATCTGACATGGCGTTATCCTGGTTACAAATGTGAATAAAATCAATGATGCTAAAAACGGATGAAAAAGAGAAGCGAAAAAAACGCACAACTTTACTCATCGACGATAATTAGCGGACAACGCGCGGAACACCTACGGGAAGGGCTAAAACGCGGCTCCGGGTAAGGGAGCCGCATTGAACAGTCTATCAGGCGGCAGGGCGCGCAATCACGCTACGGGTTTCCATGCGGACTTCGGCAATCGTGACATCGATAACATCCGTCACCTTATACACGACCTCGCCTTTAATTTGCACGGTACCGCTTTCCTGGCTGCAAACCAGCTCATCGCGTACGGCGTGGAGGAATGGGGCCGGGATAAAGGCAACCGCGCCGTTATCAACCAGTCGCACACGCATACCGCCGCGGCTGACATCGATAATTTCAGCAGCAAAGCGAGTATTAGTGCCGGCCTGCGGCTTCAGATAGCGGGCGTACAGCCAGTCGCCGACGTCGCGCTCCGCCATGCGGTTGAGACGGCGACGTTCCGCCATTTGCACCGCAACGTCATCCTGCGGACGAGAGATGGTTTCCCCTTTGATAATCGCTTTCAGCAGACGATGGTTGATCATATCGCCGTACTTACGGATCGGGGAGGTCCAGGTTGCATAGGCTTCCAGACCCAGGCCAAAGTGCGGGCCCGGCTCGGTGCTGATTTCGGCAAAGGACTGGAAACGGCGAATACGGCTGTCGAGGAAACCGGACGGCTGCGCGTCCAGTTCGCGACGCAGCTTGCAGAAGCCCTCCAGCGTCAGTACTTCCACCGGATCAACGTGAACATCGTGGGTTTTCAGCAAGGCCGCGAGCTGCTCGGTATTGGCCGGATCGAATCCGGTATGGACGTTATACACGCCGAAACCGAGCTTATCGCGCAGCACGCGGGCGGCGCAGATGTTGGCGGCAATCATCGACTCTTCAACGATGCGATTAGCGATACGACGCGGTTCGGCAACGATATCCAGCACTTCGCCTTTTTCGCCCAGCACAAAGCGATAATCCGGACGGTCCTTGAACACCAGCGCGTGGTTTTTGCGCCATTCGCTACGGCGCAGGCAGGCATCGTGCAGCAGGTTAATTTGCTGCGCGATTATCTCGCTCTCCGGCTGCCAGCCGCCGTTATTTTCCAGCCAGTCGGACACATCATCGTAGGCCAGCTTCGCTTTCGATTCGATGGTCGCCGCGAAGAACTGAATATCGTCTTCGATGGCCCCGTCAGCAGCCAGGATCATACGGCAGGCCAGAACCGGACGAACTTCGTTGGGGCGCAGGGAGCAGAGGTCATCAGAGAGTTCGCGCGGCAGCATCGGAATGTTGAAGCCCGGCAGATAGTTGGTAAAGGCGCGAATTTTTGCCGTATTGTCCAGCTTGCTGCCTTCGGCAATCCAGGCGGTTGGATCGGCGATGGCGACGGTCAGGTGCAGCTTACCGTCAGCGGCCAGCTCGGCGTACAGCGCATCGTCCATATCTTCGGTGCTGGCGCTGTCGATGGTCACGAAAGTCAGCGCCGTTAAATCGCGGCGTTCCAGACCCTCATCAAGCATCTCGGTCGCTACCCCATCCGGCGCTTCTTTTTCCAGATTATGGCGCGCCAGGGTGACCCACCATGGTGCGAAATGATCGTCGCCGAAGGTAATGTACTGGGTGAGCTCAGCGTAGAAACCGCGGTCACCTTTCAGCGGATGACGGCGCATTTCGGCAACGGCCCAGTCACCCTCTTTAAAATCATGCTCTACGCCGCGAGCAGCGCGGCAGGGAATGGCATCTTTCAGCAGCGGATGGTCAGGAACGATGGAAAGACGGTCGTCTTTCTTATGAACTTTGCCGACAAAACGCGTCAGGAACGGCTCAACCAGTTCTTCCGGCTCAGCGCTTTCGCGTTCTTTTTCAGTATTGACCACGGCAATAATACGATCGCCATGCATGACTTTTTTCATTTGCGGCGGCGGAATGAAATAGCTTTTCTGAGAGTCGACTTCGAGGAAGCCAAACCCTTTTTCCGTCCCTTTAACGACCCCTTCAACGCGCGGAGTCTGGGAATGCAGTTGCTGTTTAAGCTGCGCTAGCAGCGGGTTGTCCTGAAACATAATTTCTTATTTTCGTGGCTAAAAGAGCGGCTGACATTTTTACGCGAATATGCCTGCCGCAGCAAGCGCTGTTTCAGCATTTTACGTCTGCTGACATCCATTGCCGAGGGCGATTTTCAGACGATTCATCCAACCGCATAGCCCGCACCAGGCGAGAAGATCGATGGCGGCGGTGCGGGAAAGCCCGCATTCCGTCAATGGGCTTAGGTGGGCGGCGCTAAAACGGTCAGGGGAACGGGTTAAAAGCTGTACGGACTGTAAAAGTCGGTGCTCGATGACATGCTCTTCTTTGCGCGACTGCGCGTCAGGAACGATACCGCGTAAAGCATCGGCAAAATCCGGACATCGCGAGGCCCAGGCGTTGAAGCAGCTGATGCTGCCGTTAATCCGCGCTGCGATCAGCGCCACCTGCGCGGCGAACGGCGGCTGATCGCTGAGGTGGCTCAGGAGCAGTTCCTGCAGATCCAGTGGCGGTTCCTGGGTCGCCAGGAGCGGTGCCAGTTCAAACAGGCCGGGATACTTTTGCCATTTTGCCAGCAGCGACTGACGCTCATCATCGGCATAGCGTAAATCTGAGTCGTCGAGTCCGGGCCGCCAGTCGCTCTCTCGGGCAACGAAAAGCGCCTCTGGCGCATCTTCCTGCTGCGGCATCCCGGGGATCCAGCGCACCGGGTAACCCAGCGCGGCGTGAAAGGCGGCGATAGCGCGCGCCTGGAAGCCGATAAAGCCAATAATCTGATTGATAAGAATAATGTCGCGACTGGTCAGGCCGACTTCGTCAAGCTGGCTGCGGGAGAGCGCGTTGATCAGTGAAGGAGAGCTCGCCAGCTGGCGGGCGTATTGGGTAATTTGCGCCAGGCGTCGATTGCTTTCACGCGAGGAGTCCGGGCCGGGAAGCGGCGCCAGGCGGGCTGCGTAGTGATTGCATAGCCGCTGAACGCCATAAACCTGGGCGACGGTCAGCGCCGTGCTAAGCCGGTCATAGGCGCTAAACGTCTGTAGACGATTTACGCTCACAGAAGCGGGGAACAGGGCATCAGCCAGCCGTCTGGCGGGTGCCAGCCAGCGCGCATGCGCCTTAAGCAGATCTTCAGGTAGCGTGAGATCGAGGAGAAAACGATCTTCGACATGGGCGGCTTCAGGGACGAGCGGCAATACATCCACCGGGCAGATTGTTGACTGGGTCTCATGATACCAGTGGTTTTTGCCGTAAACGCGGCGTTGCTCCATGGGCGTTCCTTGTTCGGTATGTGGCAAACCGCCGTTTCGCGGTCATGCTATGCGGAACTATCCTGGCTTAACCCTGGGGCCGGAGAAAATATTGATACGTGCTAACAAATAGCGGATTGGAATAACAGAAGGGTAAATATGCAGAAAAGACCCCTCCTCACGGACGCGAGGAGGGTGAACAACTTATTTGATTTCCAGCTCGTTCATGGCGGCGATGTTGAAGCCGCCGTCAACGTGAACGACTTCGCCGGAGATGCCGGCAGACAGGTCGGAGCACAGGAATGCTGCGCTGTTACCCACGTCTTCAGTGGTGACGGTGCGACGGATCGGAGTGACCGCTTCGCAGTGCGCCAGCATTTTACGGAAATCTTTGATACCGGAAGCCGCCAGGGTACGGATTGGACCGGCAGAGATGGCGTTAACGCGCACGCCTTCCGGACCCATGGCGTTAGCCATGTAGCGGACGTTAGCTTCGAGGGAGGCTTTCGCCAGACCCATCACGTTGTAGTTCGGGATGGCGCGCTCTGCGCCCAGGTAGGAGAGCGTCAGCAGGGCGGAGCCCGGGTTCAGCATACCGCGGCAGGCTTTCGCCATCGCCACAAAGCTGTAGGCGCTGATATCGTGAGCGATTTTGAAACCGTCGCGGGTAACCGCATTAACGTAGTCGCCGTCCAGCTGATCTGCCGGAGCATAGCCGATAGAGTGTACGAAACCGTCAAACTTAGGCCATACTTTTGCCAGCTCGGTGAACAGAGACTCGATGCTCTCGTCTTCCGCCACATCGCACGGCAGGACAATGTTAGAACCCAGCGCGGCGGCAAATTCTTCCACACGACCTTTCAGTTTTTCGTTCTGATAGGTGAACGCCAGTTCAGCCCCTTCACGGTGCATTGCTTGCGCGATGCCCCAGGCGATGGACAGTTTGCTGGCAAGGCCAGTCAACAGAATGCGCTTACCGGAAAGAAAACCCATAGCTTTTAATCCTTATCGTTATTGCGTATTTTTACTTTAACAATCATCTGGTTAGCGTTGTTAATTCAAAATAACTCAAATTTAGCCGGGAATTATATCCCACTGACGACCCCTTGTGTCACGATATTTTTCTGCCATTTGCCACGGTCTGGCGCGCTTTGGCTACCGTGCGTACAAGAGTATACCATCTGATATTACGGCGATCTGGGGTTAGCGGCGCTCGATTTCCGCCAGTAAAAGCCGGGCGTCCTCAGAGTGCGGGATCAGCTCGCCAGGCGGTTGATTTTGCCACCAGATCCCCGAGCCGGCCTGGTAAATCGTATCCGCCATCCGCCAGTGGCCCCGCAGAACCCATGCGATACCCTCCGCGCCGGGCCGCTGCGGCTCAGCGACGACGATAACCCGCGAGGCGGCACGCGCGCGCTGGGTCATAATATTGAAATCGAGACCGCGTCCGCTAATGCCTTCGCTGGCAAGAGGCCATTCGCCGGCAAAGGCCCATGGCTGCCAGAGCATCAGGCGCTGAGCAATATTGTCGCCCCGTAGCCACAGCGGCTGGCCCTCAAGAAGGGTGATGACCCGGTCAACGCCGGGAAAAGGAGAAAACGGGCCATCCTTTTCCAGCGTAGCGATACTGGCGCGCCAGAGAAACGGCGCATCTGGCGAGGCAACGCTGACAATTTCACGCGTTTCCCCACCGCCGTTTTTCCACGGCGTGACCGGCAGGGTAGAAAACTGAACCGGAACAATCATCGCAATTTTCGCCTCGGATTATTTACCGTCTTTACGCCAGGCATCGGCGGTCAGCGCCTCGCCGAAATGGCCGGCAATCAGACGTTTTGTCAGATCGTGCAGCGGAGAGGCCAGTACGTCGGCGGTGCTGCCGCGTTCGACCACTTCACCCTGGTGCATCACCAGCACCTGATCGCTGATGTGCTTCATCATGCCCAAATGCTGGGTAACGTAAATGTAGGAGATACCCTGTTTTTCCTGCAGCTCCAGCATCAGGTTAATCAGTTGAGAGCGCATTGACATATCCAGCGACGCCAGCGCTTCATCGCAGACGATCACTTTCGGGCGCAGGATCAGCGCCCGCGCCAGGCCCAGACGCTGTTTTTGGCCCGGTGCCAGCATATGCGGATAATAGCTGACGTGGTCCGGCAGCAGACCAACCATGCGTAACGTTTCGATAATCTGTTTCTGTCGCGCCTCGGGTTCGAGGTCGGTATTGAGACGCAGAGGGAAATCGAGGATTTGCGAAATTCGCTGCCGTGGATTGAGCGAGGTCGACGGATCCTGAAAAATCATGCGAATCTTCTGGCTGCGGAAAGAGAAATCGCCAAACGCCAGCGGATGGTCATCAATCAGCAGTTCGCCTGTGCTGGGTTCGACCATCCCGGCGAGCATTTTCGCCAGCGTCGATTTGCCGGAGCCGTTTTCGCCGATAATCGCCAGAGTCTGGCGCTCGCGCAGGGTAAAGCTTAACGGCTTAACCGCCTCTACCGTTTGCCGGTGAAACCAGCCGGTGCGGTAGCGAAAGGTCTTACTCAGATTGCGTACTTCAAGCAATGTTTCGACCATTTCACTCTTTCTCCATGTTCAGCGGGAAGTGACAGGCATAGAGGTGGTTACGCGCGCCCACCAGCCGGGGCGTTTCGATACATTCACGCTGGGCGTAAGGGCAGCGCGGCCCGAGCCGGCAGCCGATAGGCAGCTGTTCGAGCAGCGGAATAGCGCCCGGCAAGGTATTGAGCCGACTTTTGTGCGGCATGGCGCTGCCGAAATCGGGAATCGCCCGAATCAGGGCCTGGGTATAGGGATGATGAGGAATCGTCACCAGCTCCTCGCTCGGCGCGGTTTCCACCGTCTGCCCGCAGTACATGACGTTAATTTTGTCCGCCCATTTACTGAGCATCTGCATATCGTGACTGATCAACAAAATCGTGGTGTTGTTGTTTTGGTTCAGCCGCGTCAGCAGGCGGATGATTTGCGCCTGCGTCGTCGGCTCCATGGCGTTAGTCGGTTCATCGGCGATCAGCAGCCGCGGCTGGTTAGCCAGCGCGATGGCGATCATGACCTTCTGACACTCACCATCCGTCAGCTCGTAGGGGAAGCTGCGCATCGCATCTTTATGGTCTTTAATCCCCACGCGGTGCAAGAGCTCAATGGCGCGCCGCTTGCGCCAGCCAAAACGTTGCCACCAGCGGCCTTTAAAGGTCCAGCCGGGGATATTCTGCGTGAGTTGTTCGCCGATACGTTCGGAAGGATCGAGACAGGATTGCGGCTCCTGAAAAATCATCGAGACGTTGTGGCCCACCAGTTTACGCCGTTCGCGCACTGAGAGACGCAGCAGATCGATATCGTCGAAACGCATACGGTCGGCGGTCACCCGCCAGTTGTCTTTGGTGACGCCGCAAATCGCTTTGGCAATTAAGCTTTTACCCGAGCCGGATTCTCCGACCAGGCCGCGAATTTCCCCCTCAGCGAGGGTCAGGCTGACGCGATCGACGGCTTTCACCCAACCTTCGTTGGTTTTGAATTCAATGGTTAAATTTCGGATATCGAGTAACGGCATTATTCCACCCCGGCGATAATTGCGCGGCGGATCCCGTCGCCCAGCAGGTTAACCAGCAGGACGCTAATCATAATGGCCGCGCCTGGCAGCATCACCGTCCACGGCGCAACGTAAATCAGCTCCAGCGCGTCGCCGAGCATCGCTCCCCACTCCGGGGAAGGTAGCTGAGCGCCGAGGTCGAGGAAACCCAGCGCGGCGATATCCAGAATCGCCATCGATAGCGCTCGGGTGATCTCCGTAACCAGCCCAGAGGTAATATTTGGCAACACCGCGAACCATAAAATATTCAGGGTTGACGCTCCGTCAAGGCGGGCGGCGATAACATACTCTTTTTCCAGCTCGTCGTGCACCATGCTGTAAACCGAGCGTACCATGCGCGGCAGAAGCGCCAGCCAGACGGCGAACATCGCGTGGCTGAGGTGAGGTCCGGCGAAGGCGACCACGATGATGGCCAGCAGCAGTGACGGGATCGACAGCAGGGTATCGAGAATATGGTTCATTACTGCCGAGCGCAGGCCGTGGGTCGCACCGGCAATCACGCCAAGCACCAGACCCAGTAGGGTAGCGCCCAGCGTCACCACAAACGCGCCGCCGACCGTTGGCGCCGCGCCGCTCAGCAGGCGGCTAAGAACGTCGCGGCCCAGATCGTCGGTACCAAGAAAGAACGAGACTTCGCCGTAGCGCGACCATGACGGCGGCAGCAGTTGATAGCCAAGGAACTGCTGATCGATACCGTAAGGCGCGAACCAGCTGCCGAAAACGCACAGTAGCACCAGCGCCGCGCAGCCGTACAGGCCGATCATAGCGGTAGTATCGCCATAGAATTTTCGCCAAACGGTGCGCAGCGCACCCGGCGGGCGCTTCTCCAGATAGACGCTATCGTAGGGCATACCATTCCTTATGTTTCAGTGGGTTAGCCATAGCCCCCAAAATATCGGATATCACGTTCACAATAATCACCAGCGCGCCGATGACCATCACGCCCGCTGAGATTGCGGCGTAGTCCTGTTGGCGAATGGCGTTAATGAGCCAGCGGCCCAGTCCCGGCCAGCTAAAGACCATTTCGGTAATCATCGCCAGCGTTAGCATGGTGGAAAACTGCAGACCCAGGCGCGGGATCACCGGCGGCAGGGCGTTATGCAGTACGTGACGGTGTAAAATTGTCCGCCGCGATACGCCGCGGGTGGCCGCAGCTTTGACATAGTTGGTGTCGTACACTTCGCTGGTGCTGATGCGCATCAGACGGATCACTTCCGTTGTCGGCGCCACTGCGAGGGTCAGCACCGGCAGCACCATATGGCGCGCCGCGCTGACGATCATTTCATGACGCCACGGCGAATCGGAAAGCCACGCGTCGATCAGCGCAAAGCCGGTGACCGATTTCACTTCGTACAGCAGGTCGAAGCGCCCGGAGACCGGGAACCAGCCCAGGGTGAGGGAGAAAAACAGGGTCAACAGCAACGCCAGCCAGAATACGGGGATCGAGAAGCCCAGCAGCGCCAGGGCGCTAATCAGGGTATCTTGCCATTTGTTGCGCATAATCCCCGCCAGCATGCCGACGGGGATCCCGATCACCAGCGCGAAGCCGAAGGCGAGGATACACAGCTCCATCGTGGCAGGGAATACCTCTTTAAGCTGCTCGGAGATCGGCTGCCCGTTGATGCTGGAGACGCCAAAATCCCAGTGCAGCACGCCCTCAAACCAGAACCACCAGGCGTTCCACAGCGAGGCGCCCTGCAGCGGCGCGTGAGGCGTAAAATAGCTCAGGCTAAAACCGACAAACGTCAGCAGAAAGAGCGTAATCAGCAGCAGCAGCAGGCGACGCAGGGTAAAAATAATCATGGTTTTTGCACCTCGTCTTCTTTTTCCCGCGAGACGCCGGCAAAAGAGGCGTTGCCAAACGGACTCAGCACCAGGCCTTTCATGTCGTAACGATAGGCCTGAAGACGCAGGGAGGAAGCCAGCGGCAGTACCGGCAGTTCATCAGCAAGAATGCGTTGGGCCTCTTTATAAGCTTCAATGCGCGAAGCCAGCTGCTGGGATGTCAGCGCTTTTTGCAGTACGTCGTCGAATTCACGATGACACCAGTGAGCATAGTTGGTTTGTGAGGCAATCGCCGCGCAGCTCAATAGCGGACGGAAGAAGCTGTCCGGATCGTTACTGTCCGTTGCCCAGCCGGAAAGCGTCAGATCATGACTCATATCCATTAATCTGGCTTCCTGAAAACGCCCTTCGACCGGCACAATGATCACCTTCACGCCAATTTGCGCCATATCCGCCTGGATAAGCTCGGCGGTTTTCAGGGGGCTGGGGTTCCAGGCCTGCGAACTGGTCGGAACCCATAGTTTGAGCGTCAGCTGTTCCAGCCCCAGCGCTTTAAGCCGGGCGCGAGCTTCCGCAGGATTATATTCGGTGATTCTGGCGTCGTTATCATAGGCCCAGGAGGCGCGAGGCAGCATTGAAGCTGCGGTTTCCGCCGTTCCGTAATAGATTGACTGCATCAGACGCTGATTATTGATGGCCAACGCCAGCGCGTGACGGACCTCCGGATTATCGAGCGGCGGCTTAGCGGTATTGAACGCCAGCCAGGCGATGTTCATTCCCGGGCGCAGGGTCAGGCGAAGGCGCGGGTCGTCACGCAGAATAGAGAGCTGGCTGGCAGCCGGCCAGGCCAGCACATCACACTCGCCGGTCAGCAGTTTTGACAGTCGTCCGGTACCGCCGGAGCCCAGATCGACCACCACCTGCGGCATCAGCGGTTTACCTCGCCAGTAGGCCGGGTGGCGCTGCAGACGAATATATTGCCCGCTGCGGTATTCCTCAAGCTGGAACGGGCCGGTGCCAACAGGTTGACGATCGATCAGCTCCTGACGATCGCTCTGGGCCAGCTTTGCGGCATACTCCGCCGACATCACCGAGGCGTAGTGGGTAGCCAGGTGCCACAGGAAGGAAGCATCCGGTCGTTTGAGGCGAAATTCAACGGTGTGGTTATCCAGCTTACGCACGCTTTCGACGCTGTCGGCGAACTGTAAGCTATCGAAATAGGGGAAGTTGCCGCCGTTCACGTTGTGCCACGGATGGTCGCGGTTAAAAATCCGGCCAAAGGTAAAAATCACGTCGTCAGCGTTGAAATTGCGGGTCGGCTTAAACCAGGCGGTGGTCTGGAACGGCACGTTATTGCGCAGGTGGAAGCGGTAGGTGGCGCCGTTATCCAGCACCTCCCAGCTTTCTGCCAGTTCCGGGACCAGGCGGTAGGTATAGGGGTCAACATCAAGCAGTCGATCGTACAGCTGGGCGGCAAGAGTATCGACAATCAGACCGCTGCTGACCTTTTGTGGGTTGAAGGTGTTAACCTGGCCGCTTACGCAATAAACAAAACCGCTATCGCGAATATCCGCGTTAGCAGGCAGGGCGGGCGCGGCAAAAGCTTGCCCGTACAGCATAGACACCGCTGCCAGGAGAGAAGACAATTTCAGGCGCATAGTTTCTTATTGATTATAGAGCAAGGCTCTATCTTATTAATATTAAATAACATTTACCACCACCTTATTGCTTATGGAGATAATGTAAGCGATGGTTGCGTCGGTTATTTGACCAACTAATTCAAATTCATACCGCTTATTAACTTCGAGTATACCTCTTAATTCACCCTGCGTTTGGCAACAGGCGAAGAGACGGGAAGCGCAAATATGAATTTCATCGATTCAAATGCAGAACGGCTCGCGGGCACGTATTGTCGTAAGCATAGCGCTTCTCTGCGCCGCAGACGCCCAGATGTTTGCCACATGGTAGCTTTTTATTTGCGGATTCTCCAGCGAGCCGTGCCGGCACGACCGCCGGAGAAAGGGGCGCTACAGCGGCAGGAGCCGGTTATAACGTGCAATATAGTCTTTTGGGGTGATTTCAAGCTTTCCTCCATCAGGATGGTTCGCGACATACGTACGCAGCACCAAGCCGCTTTTTTGCGGCGTGATTTCCCAGCCTTGCAGACGATAGGAATCTTCGGTTGAACGAATAAGCAGGTCTGAAAAGATCATCATGACCGTGAGCGCCGGGGCTTTGTGGCTTTTCATGGTATGAACCAGGCTGACGTGCGCGGCATAGCGGCCAAGCGTTGAGGAATTAACCGGAATCATCTGTATTTTCAGTCCATTGAGTCATCATGTGCCGATGATAGTTCACATCAGGGTATCTTACCAGTTACAAATGTTTAACCATAATGACGGCTCGGGCGCATCCAAAACCCTTAACTTTGTCCCTGTCTGCCGCCGCAGGTCATGGTAACCATCCACGTGACACTGTCACTTCATGTCATTAAGTGGCGTAAATTCATACAGCGCCAGCGCGTTGCTCTCCAGCGAATCGACGAGCTGCCAGCGATCGCTTGCGGGCGTTTCTTCGCTCACGCGCAGGGCCGGGCGCGCCTGGTGCATCAGCCAGCGATACTCTTCTTCATCCGGGCCACTCTGGCTGCGAAAAGCCTCGAAAAGCGGAAAGAGCGCGCCATGATGCCGATCGAAGAGATGATGTTTGATGCGCCAGCGTCCATCAAGGCCGAGCAGGCGCACGCTCCATGGCTGACTAAAGCGCTGGATAAACGCCTCCTCGCTGGAAAGCCAGGGATTGAAAACCACCGTATTGCGCAGCAGCAACTGGTAATGGCCGTTATCGCGCAGCAGCAGCAAATTTTTTTCGTTAATCACCACTTCGCCTCGTAGCCTGCGCCACAGCCACAAGACCCAATACACCGGTCGCGGCAAACCGTGGAGATAGTGCAGCGCCAGGCTGGAGGTATCAAGCTTGCCGTTAGCGCCAGCCTCCCCCTGCAGCCCGGAATTCAGCCAGAACCCCGCCAGCCACACCTGGTCTGCCAGCCCCAGCAGATTATCCATCAGTAGCGCGCCGCGAAAGAAACGGCCGTTGGTGTCGCGAGTATCGCCGGTCAGGGTATTCCAGGACAGTAGCCAAAGCGGTAACAGCAGCTGCCGCTGGCGCAGCGCGCTGTGGAGCTTGCGCATTTTAAGCACCGGGTAATTCTCGCTGGCGGCCAGCCTCTGGCTATCAATCTGCGCCAGATCCAGCAGTTCATTCGCATCTGCCTGGCAGGCAAGAAAATCCGCCTCGGCCAGCAGCGGTGAACAGAGGAGGGGATCGTCCTCCATGTTTTGTGAAAAACGGTGCCAGATCCCCAGCGCCGACTGCGGCGAAAGCGCCTGGAGGATCGTTTTTTGTTGCCGCCAGGCATGCTGGCGCGCCTCATCGCTGGCCTGCGGGGACCAGTGCCAGACAAAACGCCAGCTGGCGAGGGTTGCCGGTGGAAAATGGTTGGCGGACAGGCGCAGAAAACGCTGTAGCAGATCGCCGCGGGTGGTGATACCGGTATGCAGTATTACTGCCCAGCCCATCGACGCCAGCCAGCTAAAAATGCGCTGCAGATTATACCAGCAGGCATACCCGGCCAGCTGCGCATCGTCCCAGCCGGTACCGAACAGGCGGCTACTGAGAAACGGATCGTGAACGTCGATGGCGAATATCGGCAGCGAGTTGTGCAGTTCTTCGAGCTCCTGACGGACATCCTCGCGCAGCAGGTCATCCAGTTCCCGAACGGTAACGACGATGCGCGTGTGCCGCAGCGGCGTACCGCGCGCCGGTAGCTGGCGCACATCAAGATGACGGGTTTGCTGGGGATTGAGCCGCAGCGGCGGGCTATCCAACCCATTGATCTGCGGCGCATTGAGCCGGGAATATAGTCTGTCTATAGACACTGGTTGCCACAGCTCAGCCCGTTGAACGCGTGGACGAGGGGATTCAACCGCCGTTTGCGGATGCTGCTGGCGAAACTGGCGCGGCGTCAGACCGTGTTCGCGTTTAAACAGGTCGCTCATCACCCGGCTGCTGGCAAAGCCCTGTTGCTGAGCGATCTGCTGTATCGATTTACGCGTCATCGTCAACTGCTCAGCAGCTTTACGCAGGCGAAGCCCGGTGATGTATTGCATAAAGCTGACGCCCACCTCTTTGCGGAACAGACGCGATAGCCAGGCCTCAGAAACAAATTCGGCGGCGGCTATCTCCTGCAGCGACAGGCGCCGTTGATAGTTGGCGTCGATTCGCGCCACTACCCGATTTATTCGCTGACTCCAGCGTTCGGCTCCGCGAGGCGCCAGGGCGGTGAGGGGACGGCTGAAGCGTGACGCCAGCAGAAGAGCAATTTCGCTAAGCCAGCGGTTGGCCTCCAGCCGGTAGTGGGCCTGCGGATTGACCAGACCGAGGACCAGCAGCTGGCGCATCAGGTAGCGCAGGGTATCTTCGGCATCGCGGGTTTCGTTGCTGCTCTGGTAGGCAGAGGCAAAAAAATCGCCGTCGAGGCGGGTCAGCCATCCAGCGCTCAGCGACAGCGCCATCACGACGTTCGCCGTCTTGCTGTGCAGGCTCCAGGGGCGATGGCGATTCACTATCGCCAGTTCATCAGCCTGCAGGTTCCGGCCCGACTCGCCATCGCGGAGTTCGACGCTGCCCTCAAGCAGCCATAGTAGCGTCAGCGTCTCGTTTTCCTGCTGGCTCAACTGGCGGATATCGCGAACCGTAACCTGAAAGTCGCCTGAATGATGATCCACACCGCCTCCTGAAGACAAAAAACAGCGTGTTGTTTTTTGTCATAACCGTTTTGTATGAAAAACACTCATTAATAATCCGTCACTATAAAACAAAAAAGCGCATTTTAAAGCCGCCATGGATGCATAAACTCGAAAGTGTCGTGCAAACACAACACAGGAATAATAAAAATGACACACCCGATTATTGAGGCATTACAGGTTAATGAGGCGCAGTTTGTCGCTCTTCGTCGCCGTTTCCACCAGCAGCCGGAAATCGGTTTTGAAGAGCATAAAACCAGCGAAGAGGTGGCCCGACTGCTCGGCGAGTGGGGCTATCAGGTCCATCGTGGTCTGGCGGGAACCGGCGTGGTCGGTACCTTACGCGCAGGCGACGGTCAAAAACGGTTGGGACTTCGGGCGGATATGGACGCGCTGCCGATGCAGGAGATGAGCGGCAAAGCGTGGGCCAGCCAGATAGAGGGGCGTTTTCATGGCTGCGGCCACGACGGTCATACCACCACGCTATTGTACGCCGCGGAATATCTGGCGCGCACGCGGCAGTTTAACGGCACGCTGCAGCTTATTTTTCAGCCGGCTGAGGAACTGCTCTACGGCGGTCGGGTTATGCTCGAAGACGGCCTGTTCGACCAGTTCCCCTGCGATGCCATTTTTGGCCTGCATAATATGCCGGGACAACCGTTAGGCAAAATCGGTCTGCGCGACGGGGCGATGATGGCCTCATCCGACACTCTCCATATTGAAGTCAAAGGGGTTGGTGGACACGGCGCGCTGCCGGAGCATACCGTCGACGCTACGCTGGTGGCCTGCCATATCACCCTGGCGTTGCAATCCATTGTCTCCCGCAATATCACGCCGTTTGAGCCGGCTGTCGTGACCGTGGGCAGCATCCAGGCCGGGCATGCGCCGAATATTATCAATGACAAGGCCTTAATGAAGCTCACTGTGCGCACCTTAAACGAACAGGTTCGCGAGACCGTACTGCAGCGCATTCACGATATTGCCGTCGCTCAGGCCGAGAGCTTTAACGCCAGCGCCGCCATTACCCACGTTAACGGCAGCCCGGTTTTAAGAAACGATCCGGCAGCCAATGAGATGGTTCGGAAGGTGGCGACTTCGCTATTTGGCGAGGAGCTGGTCGGCGAAGTGAAGCCGTTTATGGGCAGCGAAGATTTTGCTTTTATGCTCGAGCGTAATCCGAACGGCTGCTATTTCACCATCGGAGCGGGGGATGAAGCGGATCGCTGTATGGTGCATAACCCGGGATATGACTTCAACGATGCCCTGTTGCTAAAAGGCGCCGCGCTGTGGTGCGCCCTGACGGAACACTATTTGCGTTAATCTCCGCAACGAAGAGGACCCTGCTATGAGTTCTGTATCGCTAAGCGAAGCGCAGTTCGTCGGCACCGATCGCCTGCTGGCGGGTATTGTATTGAGCGTTCTGACCTTCTGGCTGTTTGCCCAGTCGGTGATTAACGTGGTTCCGGCAATGAAAAGCAGCCTTGATATTTCGCTGGAAACCCTGACCCTGGCGGTGAGCCTGAGCGCCTTGTTCAGCGGCTGCTTTGTGGTCGCCAGCGGCGGGCTGGCGGATAAATTCGGCCGCATGCGCATGACCACCCTGGGCCTGATTCTCAGCATTGCCGGCAGCGCAATGCTGGTGCTCTCCCAGGGACCCGCGCTGTTCCTGGCCGGACGCGTTTTACAGGGGCTATCGGCCGCCTGCATCATGCCGGCGACGCTGGCGTTAATAAAAACCTGGTATGAAGGTAAAGCGCGCCAGCGGGCGGTCAGCTTCTGGGTCATCGGCTCCTGGGGCGGCAGCGGGCTGTGCTCGTTTGTCGGCGGGGCGATTGCTACCGGACTGGGCTGGCGCTGGATCTTTGTTTTCTCCATCGCGGTAGCGCTGGCGGCGCTGTTTTTACTGCGCGGTACGCCGGAGAGCCGCAGCGCCAGCGCGCAGCAGCATAAGCTGGACATCAGCGGCCTGCTCAGCCTGATCCTTGCGCTGGTGCTGTTAAATCTGTTTATCAGCAAAGGCCACGGCTGGGGCTGGAGCAGCGGAACCTCGCTGACGATGCTGGGCGGCGCGGTGGCGGCGGGGTTATTTTTTATCCGCAGCGGTAGGCGTAAGGGCGACGCGGCGTTGATTGATTTTGCGCTGTTTCGTAACCGGGCCTACAGCGCCGCGGTGCTGTCGAATTTTCTGCTCAACGGCGCCATCGGTACCATGATGATTGCCAGCATCTGGCTCCAGCAGGGGCACCATCTAAGCCCGCTGGAGAGCGGAATGATGACGCTCGGCTACCTGGTCACCGTGCTGGCGATGATCCGGGTGGGCGAAAAGCTGCTGCAACGCTACGGCGCGCGCTTGCCGATGATCGCCGGCCCGGTTTTTACCGCGCTTGGCATCCTGCTTATTTCCTGCACCTTTCTCGATAAATCGACCTATATCGTCACGGTCTTTTTCAGCAACGTGCTGTTTGGCTTTGGACTGGGCTGCTACGCTACTCCGTCAACGGACACCGCGGTGGTCAACGCTCCCGAGAATAAGGTCGGGGTGGCGTCGGGAATTTATAAGATGGGTAGTTCGCTCGGCGGGGCGATGGGTATAGCGGTGACAGCGTCACTTTTTGCGCTGTTTTTACCGCTGGGAATGGCCAGCGCGGCGCAGTATGCGCTGTGGTTTAACGCCGCGCTCTGTCTCGGTTCAATGACGCTGAGCGCGCTGCTGCTGCCGCGCATAGCTCAAAGCTGATGCTTTTTCAGCAGCGCCCGCAGCTGGTGATAGGTTAGCCCCAGTAGTTCGGCCGCCTGCTTTTGATTGTACTTCGCCTGCTCAAGGCTTCTCTCGAGCAGGCTTTTTTCTTGCTCCTGCTGGAAAGCGCGCAAATCGAGCGGCAGCGTGGGGCCGGGCGCCTTTTCTGCTGCAGCGGGCGGGGCAGTTTGCTGCTGGCGGAAGGGGTTAATAATAATATTATCCAGCTCGCTTTCACTGCTGCCGTGACGGTAAACCGACCGTTCCACCACGTTTTTTAATTCACGGATATTCCCCGGCCAGCGGTAGTTCTGCAGCGTCATGGCGGCGCGTTCGCTAAAGCCGGGAAACAACGGCAGTCCGAGTTCGCGGCACATCTGGATAGCAAACTGGGTGGCGAGCAGCATAATATCGCTCTGGCGTTCGCGCAGCGGCGGCAACTGCACCACATCGAAAGCCAACCTGTCGAGTAGGTCAGCGCGAAAGAGCCCATCTTCCACCATTTGTGGCAGATCGGCGTTGGTCGCGCACACCAGGCGGACGTTAACCTGCAGCGGCTGGCTGCCGCCGACGCGCTCGAGTTCGCCATACTCAATCACGCGCAGCAGCTTTTCCTGCACCAGCATCGGCGCGGTGGCCAGCTCATCAAGAAACAGGGTACCGCCGTCGGCGCGCTCGAAGCGCCCCGGATGGCGTTTACTGGCCCCCGTAAATGCCCCGGCTTCATGACCGAATAACTCGGAATCGAGCAGGTTTTCATTCAGCGCAGCGCAGTTCAGCGAGATAAACGGCCCCTGCCAGCGGGAAGAGAGGAAGTGCAGGCGGCTGGCGATCAGCTCTTTGCCGGTTCCGCGTTCGCCAATCACCAGCACCGGTTTATCGAGCGGCGCCAGTCTTGAGACCTGTTCCAGTACTTCCAGGAAGCTGTTGGCCTCGCCGAGCAGGTTGTCCTTGTATTCCGCCATGATGAATTTCGCCATTAAGTAGTGTGATTCACCAGGTCACTTTAGCAATGCGTTGGCCAGATAACAACCACTCCTATTAAAATCAATAAGATAAAAAGTTGGCACGGCATTTGTATTAGTGATGGCACAGGCCGGTGCCTGATACCAGAACTATGAGGATTGAAATTATGGGTATTTTTTCTCGTTTTGCCGACATCGTGAACGCCAACATTAACTCTCTGCTGGAGAAAGCGGAAGATCCGCAGAAGCTGGTTCGACTGATGATCCAGGAGATGGAAGACACGTTGGTTGAAGTGCGTTCGACCTCGGCGCGGGCGTTGGCTGAAAAGAAACAGCTGACCCGTCGTATTGAACAGGCCGTTGCGCAGCAGGCGGAATGGCAGGAGAAAGCCGAACTGGCGCTACGTAAAGAGAAAGAGGATCTGGCTCGTGCGGCGCTGATCGAGAAGCAGAAGCTGACCGACCTGATCGCTAGCCTGGAAAATGAAGCGCAGCTGGTCGATGAAACGCTGGCGCGGATGAAAAAAGAGATTGGCGAGCTGGAGAATAAACTGAGCGAAACGCGCGCCCGTCAGCAGGCGTTGATGCTGCGCCATCAGGCCGCAAGTTCCTCCCGCGACGTTCGTCGTCAGCTGGACAGCGGCAAGATTGATGAGGCGATGGCGCGCTTTGAATCGTTTGAACGCCGTATCGATCATATGGAAGCCGAAGCCGAAAGCCACCGCTTCGGTAAAGATAAATCGCTGGATCAGCAGTTCGCCGATCTGAAAGCGGACGATGAAATCAGCGAGCAGCTGGCGGCGTTGAAAGCCAAAATGAATCAAAATAACCAGTAATGTATTCGGGCGGCACCGAGACGTGCCGCCGCCATCTGCAAGGAGTTCACATGAGCATGCTTTTTCTCGCCATCCCTTTGACGTTGTTTGTGCTGTTTGTTTTGCCGGTCTGGCTTTGGCTGCATTACAACAACCGCACCGCCAGCGGCAGTTTATCGCAAAACGAGCAGCAGCGCCTGCTGCAGCTGACCGATGACGCAAAGCGCATGCGCGAGCGTATTCAGGCGCTGGAAGCCATTCTTGACGCTGAGCATCCGAACTGGAGAGAAAAATAATGGGCGGACTGGATCTGAGTAAAAAACTGTGGCGCATTCCACAGCAGGGCATGGTCAAAGGCGTTTGCGCCGGTATCGCGCAGTACCTGGACGTGCCGGTTAAGCTGGTGCGCCTGATTACCGTACTGGCAATGATTTTTGGCCTGTTCCTGTTTGTGGTGGTGGCCTACATCATTCTCTCGTTTGCGCTGGATCCTATGCCGGAAAGCGAGCTGTATAGTGAAAAAACGCCGAGCAGCGGAGAACTGCTGGCTGCTGCGGATAAGGAGCTGGCTGCAGGGGAGCGCCGTCTGCGTGAAATGGAACGCTACGTCACCTCTGACACCTTTTCGCTACGCAGTCGTTTTCGCCAGCTATAACTGAAAGTTGAGGTTAATAATGAACATGAAATGGCAGCAGGCCGGGCAAAAAGTTAAACCGGGTCTGAAAATCGCAGGCAAGCTGGTGTTGCTCACCGCGCTGCGCTACGGCCCGGCGGGCGTCGCTGGCTGGGCGGTAAAATCCGTCGCGCGTCGGCCGCTGAAAATGCTGCTGATGCTTGTTCTGGAACCGATGCTCAGCCGGGCGGCGCAGCGGTTTTCTAAACGTCGTGGATGGCGTATGTTATGAGTGCCTAAAAACTCACTCTATCAGGATGATAAAATGCGAAAATTGTTTCTGGGTTTAGCGCTGGCGATGGCTTTACCCGCCTTCGCGGCGGAGCACTGGATTGACGTCCGCGTTCCGCAGCAGTATCAAAAAGAACACGTTGACGGCGCGGTGAACATACCGCTGGCGGATTTAAAATCGCGGATTGCGGCTGAAGTGCCGGATAAAAACGATACCATTCACGTCTATTGTAACGTTGGCCGACAGTCGGGTCAGGCTCAGCAGCTGCTGAGCGAAATGGGCTACACGCAGGTGGTGAATGCCGGCGGCCTCAGTCAAATAGCGATGCCGAAAAGCGCCAGCCACTAACCGTCAGCCCCGCCGCAGCGGGGCTATTGCACTTTATTGATTAGCCCTCATGTCTATTTCCCTCGTTCTTCAGGCTCAACAGGATGGCGATGAAGCGACTCAAAACAGAATTTAATGCGCTGGTGAATCGTGGGGTTGACCGGCATCTCCGTCTGGCCGTCACCGGTCTTAGCCGTAGCGGCAAGACCGCGTTTATCACCGCACTGGTCAATCAGCTACTGAATATCCACGCCGGGGCACGGCTGCCGCTGCTTAGCGCGGCCAGAGAAGAACGCCTGCTGGGCGTCAAGCGCGTCCCGCAGCGGGATTTTGGCATTCCGCGTTTTACCTATGACGAAGGGCTGGCCCAGCTCTATGGACAACCTCCGGTCTGGCCGACGCCCACCCGCGGCGTCAGCGAAATCCGCCTCGCTCTGCGCTATCGCTCTAACGATTCGCTGCTGCGCCATTTTAAAGAGACTTCGACGCTCTATCTGGAGATTGTCGATTATCCCGGCGAGTGGCTACTGGATCTGCCGATGCTGGCCCAGGATTACCTGACCTGGTCACGACAGATGACCGGACTGCTGCAGGGGCAGAGGGCGGCGTGGTCGGCGCGCTGGCGGCAGCTTTGCGAAGGGCTGGATCCGCTGGCGCCCGCCGATGAAACCCGTCTGGCGGAGATCGCCGCGGCGTGGACCGATTATCTGCACAGCTGTAAGCGCGAAGGGATGCATTTTATTCAGCCCGGGCGCTTTGTGCTGCCCGGCGAAATGGCCGGCGCGCCGGCGCTGCAGTTCTTCCCCTGGCCGGACGTTGATGCCGCCGGTGAGGCTAAGCTGGCGCAGGCGGACAAACAGACCAATGCCGGAATGCTGCGCGAGCGTTTTAAATACTACTGCGAGAAAGTGGTGAAAGGCTTCTACAAAGATCATTTTCTCCGCTTCGACCGGCAGATTGTGCTGGTGGACTGCCTGCAGCCGCTTAACAGCGGGCCTCAGGCGTTTAACGACATGCGTCTCGCGCTGACGCAGCTGATGCAAAGCTTCCACTATGGCCAGCGCACGCTGTTTCGTCGTCTGTTCTCACCGGTTATCGATAAGCTGCTGTTCGCCGCGACCAAAGCCGATCACGTCACCGTCGATCAGCACAGCAATATGGTATCGCTGCTGCAGCAGCTGATTCAGGATGCCTGGCAGAACGCGGCGTTTGAAGGCATCAGCATGGATTGCCTGGGTCTGGCGTCGATTCAGGCGACGCAGAGCGGGCTTATTGAGGTGAACGGGGAGAAGATCCCTGCGCTGCGGGGGCATCGGCTAAGCGACGGACAGCCGCTGACCGTCTATCCCGGGGAAGTGCCCGCGCGCCTGCCGGGTCAGGCCTTCTGGGAGCAGCAGGGCTTTCAGTTTGAAAACTTCCGCCCGCAAGTGATGGATGTTGATAAACCGCTGCCGCATATTCGCCTCGACGCGGCGCTGGAATTTTTGATCGGAGATAAATTGCGATGACCGAACCCTTAAAACCGCGTATTGATTTCGACGGCCCGCTGGAGGTGGAAAAGGCGCAAATTCTGAAATCCGCGCGCGCTTTTGACGGCGCGGATGCGGAGAAGTTCGCCCCTGCGCGCCTTGACGCGCCGGAAGAAGAAGAGGGGGCGGCGGAAGCGGTGGTGGAATCGGTGCTGCGACCTAAGCGCAGCCTGTGGCGAAAGATGGTCAGCGCCGGGCTGGCTATCTTTGGCGTCAGCGTCGTAGCGCAGGGCGTGCAGTGGACGATGACCGCCTGGCAAACGCAAGACTGGATCGCCCTCGGCGGCTGCGCAGCCGGCGCGCTGATTGTCGGGGCGGGCGTCGGCTCGGTAGCGACCGAATGGCGCCGTCTGTGGCGGTTACGCCAGCGCGCGCACGAGCGCGATGAGGCTCGGGACCTGATGCACAGCCATGCGGTCGGCAAAGGGCGTGCCTTTTGCGAAAAGCTGGCCCGGCAGGCGGGTCTCGATCAATCGCATCCGGCGCTGCAACGCTGGTATGCAGCGATCCACGAAACGCAAAACGATCGCGAAGTGGTAAGCCTGTACGCGCAGATCGTGCAGCCGGTGCTGGATGCGCAGGCGCGGCGTGAGATTAGCCGCTCGGCGGCGGAATCGACGCTGATGATTGCCGTCAGTCCCCTGGCGCTGGTGGATATGGCGTTTATCGCCTGGCGTAATTTACGCCTCATCAACCGCATCGCCACTCTGTACGGTATTGAGCTCGGCTACTACAGCCGCCTGCGCCTGTTCCGTCTGGTGCTGCTGAATATCGCTTTTGCCGGCGCCAGCGAGCTAGTGCGGGAAGTCGGGATGGACTGGATGTCGCAGGATCTCGCGGCCAGGCTATCGGCGCGCGCGGCGCAGGGGATTGGCGCCGGGCTGTTGACCGCGCGGCTGGGTATCAAGGCGATGGAGCTCTGCCGCCCGCTGCCGTGGATCGTCGATGATAAACCGCGGCTGGGGGACTTCCGCCGCGAGCTGATCGGCCAGCTAAAAGAGACGTTGCAAAAGAGCAAAAGCGGCGCGGAAAAATAAGTCGCTTAAGCATTCCCGGCTTGCGGCGTGAACGCCTTAGCCGGGTTACCGCTCCACAGAAGGCTGTCACTTGTCTCACGGCGATGCGCAGCGCAATCGGGGGAGAAAAGCAGCGGCGATGACGACCGGTTTTTATTGCCATTTTCCTCTCTGAGCGCATAACTTTACGGCAGAAAGGCCATTTTTCCGCCATACTGTCAATAATTGTTGACAGCTATCTTCACGCCAGCAAATAACTGTCCTATTATTCATCCGTTATTGGCCTCTTTAGGGTGAAAACTCCTATGCGTCTTGAAGTCTTTTGTGAAGACCGTCTTGGTCTGACTCGTGAATTGCTCGATTTACTGGTGCTGCGCGGTATCGACCTGCGGGGTATCGACATTGACCCTATTGGCCGAATTTATCTCAATTTCGCCGAGCTGGAGTTCGCTAGCTTCAGCAGTCTGATGGCGGAAATTCGTCGTATCGCCGGCGTCACCGACGTGCGCACCGTGGCGTGGATGCCGTCAGAACGTGAACATCTGGCGCTCAGCGCGCTGCTGGTAGCGATGCCGGAGCCTGTGCTGTCTCTCGACACCAAAGGAAAAGTCGAACTGGCTAACCCGGCCAGCTGCCAGCTGTTTGGCCAGAGCCAGGAGAAGCTGCGCAGCCATCCGGTCGCACAGCTGATTACCGATTTTAACGTCCAGCGCTGGCTGGAAAATAGTCCGCAGGAGTCCCACGCCGAACACGTGGTGGTTAACGGGCAGAACTTCCTGCTGGAGATCACCCCGGTTTATCTCGAAGGCGAACACGGCGAGAAGGTACTAACCGGCGCGGTAGCGATGCTACGTTCAACGGTCCGTATGGGGCGTCAGCTGCAAACGATGACCATTCAGGATACCAGCGCCTTCAGCCAGATCCTCGCCGTAGGCCCGAAAATGCGCCACGTCGTCGAGCAGGCTCGCAAGCTGGCTATGCTCAGCGCGCCGCTGCTGATCGTCGGCGATACCGGTACCGGTAAAGATTTGCTCGCCCACGCCTGCCACCTCGCCAGCCCGCGAGCGGGGAAACCTTATCTGGCCCTGAACTGCGGCTCCATTCCGGAGGACGCGGTGGAGAGCGAGCTGTTTGGCGACGCTATCCAGGGCAAAAAGGGGTTCTTCGAGCAGGCTAACGGCGGTTCGGTTCTGCTGGATGAAATTGGCGAAATGTCGTCGCGAATGCAGACTAAGCTGCTGCGCTTCCTCAACGATGGAACCTTCCGCCGGGTCGGGGAAGATCATGAAGTCCACGTAGATGTACGGGTGATCTGCGCGACGCAGAAAAACCTGGTGGAGCTGGTGCAAAAAGGGCTGTTCCGCGAGGATCTCTATTATCGTCTTAACGTGCTGACGCTCTATCTACCGCCGCTGCGCGATTGTCCGCAGGACATCATGCCGCTGACCGAACTGTTTGTGGCGCGTTTCGCCGATGAGCAGGGTATCCCGCGGCCGAAACTTTCTGCCGATTTAAACAGCGTATTGACGCGCTATAGCTGGCCAGGCAACGTGCGCCAGCTCAAAAACGCGATTTACCGTGCCCTGACTCAGCTGGACGGTTTTGAACTGCGCCCTCAGGATATCCTGCTGCCGGATCACGACGTCTCGTCATTAGCGGTTGGCGAAGAAGCGATGGAAGGCTCGCTGGATGATATCACGCGCCGTTTCGAGCGCTCGGTGCTTACCCAGCTTTATCGTAGCTTCCCCAGCACGCGTAAACTGGCCAGGCGGCTTGGCGTCTCGCATACCGCCATCGCCAATAAACTTCGCGAGTACGGTCTGAGCCAGAAAAAAGGCGACGAGTAATTCCCGCCGACCGGCTGCCTGCGCCGTCGGTCGGCATTTCCAGAACATTTCCAGAAAAAGGAGGGGGACTGGCGGCGAATGAATCTGTATATACTGCGTTTTTACCCTCTTTTTTGCAGGAATACGCATGTGGATCTGGCGTAGTCGTTTTTTTCAGTGGATGAAACTGCTGGTGCTCTCCAGCGCGATCTCTTTTGCGCTGTTCTGGTTTCACCTCCCGGCCGCGCTGCTGCTGGGGCCGATGATTGCCGGCATTTGCCTGAGCCTTCGCGGCGCGGAAATCCGCGTTCCCCGACCCTTTTTTATTGCCGCTCAGATGATTATCGGCTGCATGATCGCCCGTAGCCTGACGCCCTCGATTTTCGGTGTTCTGCTGGCAAACTGGGCGCTGGTGCTGCTGATTCTCTTCTCCACGCTCGCCATCAGCGCGCTGGCGGGATGGCTGCTGGTGCGCTATAGCGCGCTACCCGGCGCCACCGGTGCGTGGGGAAGTTCGCCGGGCGGCGCTTCGGCGATGGTTATCATGGCCCAGGAGTACGGCGCCGACGTTCGACTGGTGGCGCTGATGCAGTATTTGCGCGTACTTTTTGTTGCCGGTGCCGCGGCGCTGGTGGTTCGCGTTGCGCTCGGCGGCGAAGCCCAGGAGATGACTCAGCAGGTCGCCTGGTTTCCCCCGATAAGCTGGCAGCTACCGCTTACGCTGCTGGTGACGGCGGCAGCGGGCTGGCTGGGGCTGCGTCTGCGCTTTCCGTCCGGTGCGATGCTTTTCCCGATGCTGATCGGCGCGCTGGTGCAGGGAGAAGGCTGGCTGCAGCTTGAACTCCCTGAGTGGCTGCTGGCGCTGGCTTATGCCGCCGTTGGCTGGAGCGTTGGTCTAAAGTTTAATAAACAGATCTTCCTGCTGGCGTTAAAAACCCTGCCGCAGATCCTGGCATCGATTATCGGCCTGATTCTGCTATGTGCGCTGATGGCTTATGGACTGACGCAGGTTTTACCGCTGGACTTTATGACCGCCTATCTGGCGACCAGCCCGGGCGGGCTGGACACGGTAGCGATTATCGCTGCCGGCACGCGGGCGGATATGTCGTTTATTATGGCGATGCAGACGTTGCGCCTGTTCACTATCTTGCTGACCGGCCCGGCGATTGCGCGCTTTATCTCCCGCTATGCGACGCGGGAATAAAAAAAGCCCCCGTTTAACGAGGGCTTACGTTACCTGGTGGGGATATTACGCTTTCAGCGCGGCCAGGGCTGCGTCGTAGTCCGGCTCTTCGGTGATTTCATTCACCAGCTGGCTGTATACCACCTGGTCGTTTTCATCAATCACGACCACAGCACGCGCTGCCAGACCGGCCAGCGGGCCTGCGGAGATCGCTACGCCGTAGTCGGCCAGGAACTGCGCACCGCGCAGAGTGGACAGAGTCACGACGTTGTTCAGGCCTTCAGCGCCGCAGAAGCGTGACTGGGCGAACGGCAGGTCGGCGGAAATGCACAGCACTACGGTGTTGTTCAGTTCTGACGCCAGTTGGTTGAATTTACGTACCGATGCCGCGCAAACGCCGGTATCGATGCTTGGGAAAATGTTCAGCACTTTACGGGAGCCCGCAAACTGGCTCAGCGCGACGTCAGAGAGGTCTTTGGCCACCAGCGTAAACGGCTGCGCTTTAGCGCCTGCCTGCGGAATGGTGCCTTGAACAGAAACGGGGTTGCCCTGGAAATGCACGGTTTGTGACATGGTTATCTTCCTGTTTACATATAGTTAACGTCGCGGCTAGTGTATGACATCCGTCATCGGCACGGCAAATCCTTTTAATACTTACCTGCGAGGTTCAGGGAATGCGAAATCTGCGAGTCTATGAAGAAGCCTGGCCGCTACATAGCCCTTTTGTGATCGCCCGCGGCAGCCGCAGCGAGGCAAAAGTCGTGGTGGTGGAAATTGAAGAGAATGGCGTCAAGGGCACGGGGGAATGCACGCCTTATCCTCGCTATGGAGAGAGTATCGCCTCGGTGATGGCGCAGATTATGGCGATCGGCGAACAGATTGAGCGGGGCGTCACTCGAGAGCAGATTCAACGCCTGCTGCCGCCAGGGGCCGCGCGTAATGCAGTGGACTGCGCGCTCTGGGACTGGCAGGCGCGCAGCGCGGGTAAAAGCATCTCGCAGCTGTTAGGCGTGACGCTGCCCAACCGGGTGGTTACGGCGCAAACGGTGGTGATCGGCACCCCCGAGCAGATGGCGGCCAGCGCGTCGGCCCTGTGGGAGAAAGGTGCCACGCTGCTGAAAGTGAAGCTTGATGACCATCTGATTAGCGAGCGGTTAATTGCCATTCGCGAGGCGGTTCCGCAGGCAACGCTCATCGTCGATGCCAATGAAGCCTGGCGCAGCGACGGTCTGGCCGAGCGCTGTCAGCTGCTGGCGGACGTCGGCGTCGCGATGCTGGAGCAACCCCTTCCGGCTGGGGCCGATGAAGCGCTGGCGAATTTTATCCATCCGCTGCCTATTTGCGCTGATGAGAGCTGCCATACTCGCGATAGCCTGGCGGCGCTGCGCGGCCGCTATGAAATGGTTAATATCAAGCTGGATAAGACCGGTGGTCTGACTGAAGCGCTGCTGCTGGCGGAGGAGGCAGAACGCCTGGGATTTGCGCGGATGCTGGGCTGTATGCTGTGTACGTCGAGAGCGATTAGCGCGGCGCTACCGCTGGCGCCGCTGGCCCGTTTTGCCGATCTTGATGGTCCAACATGGCTGGCCGTGGATGTTGAGCCGGCGCTGCACTTCAGCACCGGGGTGCTTCATCTCTGAGAGTGCCAGTGCAGCAGCTCCGTCATGGCCTGCAGATATTTCTCCGTTGCTTCGTCGGCGGATATTGCCGGGAATTCGGCGGTGATACAGGGCAGGCCGATATCGGCGCACCAGCTGCCAAAAGAACCGGGCGTTTCATAGCCGACGCTACCCACCAGCGGCAGGCTAAACGCATCGGCCAGCCAGTGCCCCAGTTCGCTGTGGCCGGGGTCTTCAATGCAGGCCAGCGGATCGTGAAATGAGATTACCCATGCCGGGTGGATCTGATGGATCAACTGGCACAGCGCCCGGGTCTCGGGTTCCGAACCTGGCTTTTCGCCGGTGAGTAGAACGACATCGCGCTGCTCTGCCGCGCTGTTCCAGCGGTAGACGGTTTCTCCTTCCTTCCAGTTCGCCGCTGGAAAATTCCGGTTCAGGTCGATACCGCGTGCGTTAGCCCGCAGCCCCAGCTGACAGCCGTCAGGGTTGACCGCCAGCACCACGTGATGACGGCGCAGCTCTGGCTTGAGGGTTCGTAGCGCACAGGAGAGGGTGACGATGGAGGCGTTTTCATCGCCGTGAGTACCGGCAAGGATCAGGCCGCTACGGCTATCGGCCAGCGGCGCCGGAAACCACAGCAGCGGCGCGCCCAGGTAAGACTGGCCGTAGCGTTGAGTTCCAGGCGGAAAATCACCGCGCTGGGGGCGAGGACGAGAAACGGGCATAGGGCATCCTGTTATCAGGTTATTTTTCAGCAGTGTTGTGTAAAACCGTCCCGGAATCAAATAGTTTCCAGCAATGTTGAAATCAGCATATATGTCAACTTTCTTTCACAAGCTGTTTGCAATTTCAGGTGATGAAACAAATAATTATCGCACTGCCAGCTCTGGTTTTTTTATTTTAAAGGGGATCTTATGAAGTATCCTGTCAAATTGACATGCGGCGCGCTGTGGTTAGCCAGCGTCTCTTCTCTTGCCTGGGCGGCGGATGTCCCGCCCGGCACCGTATTAGCCGAAAAACAGGTGCTGGTGCGGCACATAAAAGATGAGCCCGCCACCTTAGATCCCGCGAAAGCCGTCGGCCTGCCTGAAATTCAGGTTATCCGCGATCTTTTTGAAGGTTTAGTCAATCAGGATGAGAAAGGCAACCTTATACCAGGCGTGGCGACTCGCTGGCAGAGCAATGATAACCGCGTCTGGACGTTTACCCTGCGCGATAATGCCCGCTGGTCCGATGGAACGCCGGTGACGGCAGAAGATTTTGTCTATAGCTGGCGACGGCTGGTTGACCCCAAAACCACTTCACCCTTTGCCTGGTTTGCGGCGCTGGCCGGTATCGCCAATGCGCAAAATATCATTGATGGTAAAGCCGCGCCGGATACCCTTGGCGTCACCGCCGTAGACGCGCGAACGCTGCGCGTTCAGCTGGATAAACCGCTGCCGTGGTTCAGCAATCTGACCGCCAGCTTTGCGTTTTATCCGGTCCAGAAGGCGAATGTTGAGAGCGGCGACAGCTGGACCCGTCCGGGAAGCCTGATTGGCAACGGCGCGTACGTTTTAAAGGATCGCGTGGTGAATGAAAAACTGGTGGTGGTTCCCAATACGCACTACTGGGACAACGGCAAAACGGTGATCCAGCAGGTCACGTTTACGCCCATTAATCAGGAGTCAGCGGCAACTAAGCGCTATCTGGCCGGTGATATCGATATTACCGAGTCGTTCCCGAAAAATATGTATCAGAAGCTGATGAAGGATATTCCGGGGCAGGTTTACACTCCGCCACAGCTGGGCACCTATTATTACGCATTTAACACACAGAAAGGGCCAACCGCCGATGAGCGCGTCCGCCTGGCGCTGAGTATGACTATCGACCGCCGTCTGATGGCGGAAAAAATTCTGGGTACTGGTGAGAAACCGGCCTGGCGTTTTACTCCGGATGTTACTGCCGGCTTCACTCCCCAGCCGTCGCAAATCGAGAGCATGAGCCAGGCTGAGCTGAATGCCCAGGCCAAAGCGCTGCTGCAGGCGGCGGGCTACGGCCCGGGTCGCCCGCTGAAGCTCAGCCTGTTGTATAACACCTCGGAGAATCATCAGAAAATCGCCATTGCGGTAGCGTCTATGTGGAAGAAGAATCTTGGCGTCGACGTGAAGCTGCAAAATCAGGAGTGGAAAACCTATATCGACAGCCGTAATACCGGCAACTTCGATGTGATTCGCGCTTCGTGGGTGGGGGATTACAATGAACCTTCAACGTTCCTGTCGCTGCTAACCTCGACGCACAGCGGTAATATCTCCCGCTTCAACGATCCGGCCTACGACAAAATTCTCACTCAGGCGGCGCTGGAAACGTCGGAAAAGGCGCGCAATGACGATTACAACGCGGCGGAAAAAATCATTATGGCGAAAGCGCCTATCGCGCCGATTTACCAGTATACCAACGGGCGACTAATTAAACCGTGGCTGAAAGGGTATCCGATTGCCAATCCGGAAGACGTCGCCTATAGCCGCACGATGTATATCGTGAAGCACTGATGAGCACCGGTTGCCTGCGGGCGTCAGGCAACCATCACATCTCTCCAGAGCGCGGCCCGCAGCGCCAGCTAACCTTTATTCTATTTCCCGCCGCAGCGGCAAACCTCACTTTCGCCAGCTCTCACTCGCCTGGTCAATGAACAGCGTAGAGGCCATCAGATATTATTTTTAAAATCTATATTTATCCTATCTAAAATTATTGATATCTATATTTAGCGTCGGGGTTGGGCTGGCTGATGGCTTGCGAGCGATCAAACGTACTCAACATATTTTTTTGGATACGCGCAATCTTTTCCGCCTCGGAATGGCCTGATTGCCTTCGCTCATTGATTAGCATCAATAAACTCCGTTTGTTTATATGTGAATTTAATATTTATTCATTTGTGAGATGTGAATTTTTTATTTATCGCAGTCAGATGATGAATGTTTTTGTTGATTTTGTGCGCATAATGCTTATTATTTTTTGTATTTTCATTTAAATACTTAAGCAAAGTCTTATATTTTGCCTGAATACGGATGAGTTGCTCTATTCTGATGTCTGGCCCTGCGATGATTGTGCAAAGAAAATCGTTATGTTTGGCCCATACGCCTCCAGGGAAGGAAGCGCTATGGCCAGGATATTGCGAGTGCGGCTGTAAGGCGGCCTCTGATTTAAGCTGAGGCTGCACGTCAGAGAGGCGCGAATAGCGGCGTCGCATTTCCGCTTATGCGCTGCATCGTTACTGGCTTAAGTAATGGCAAAGCGGGGCGTCTTTTATCTGGAAGATGAAAAAATTCAACGCCAATGGGAGCTCTTTTTAGCTGCGCGTTTTCATAATGTCGTGCAGAAGAGCGTTTATCTGGGCTGAGCAGGCGCTAAAAGAACGGGCGGGAAATAATATGCGTCAGAGTGTCTAAGTTTTTAAAGGCCTTGAGTACGAGCAGGATGCATGCGAGAAACTTTAACTTCATGCCATGCTGGCGATACGTCAATTATCCCGTGCCCTCAAATACAGACTTTGATATCGCTATATTCAGAAAGGCGTTTGAATAAATTCTAAAAGACGCCGCGTTGACTCAGAAATTATGAGCCGAAATGAACACGCTGGCCCCAGAATTAATCGGGTGCGTTGTTTAATCAATTATCCGGAAATGGCTGATGTTGGTAAATATCAACACCGCTTCGCGAAAGGCAAGCCGCAGTACTGGAAACAGAGAGTACTCGTTGTTTTCTGTTTAAAAAACAACCTAATCCGGGCGTGCTGTTGGGGTGAGATGAATCCCTTTCTGGATATGGCGGCGCTTTCTGTCGCCCCTCAGGCGAGGGTCTGGAAGCGTTATAGAAAAGTTTAAGGGTGAGGGCCGTCAATCGGAAAATAGCGCGGAGCAGCCCGACAAAGCCCTGGAAGACACGGACGTGCCCCTGTCGCAGGTGGGTCTGATATCAAAAGCGTAATACAGGAGCAGGGATGAAAACAGTACGACCGTTATGGGGACGGGGACAGATGATCTCTCCCCAACATTTTCAGCAGGAAACCGCGCAATCGGCCTGGCAGACAGAGTATGTCGCCCGGCTGGGGGCAATTCATCCCTGGGGAGTGGCGCGGGCGGAGTTTAATACCGCGCTGCTGAAGCAGGGGAAACTGAAAGCCGACCACCTGTGCGTGCGTTTCGCCGACGGCACGCTCATTGATAGCGATAACGCCGATGCGTTGCCGCCGGTGATGAACCTGCCGGAAACAGAACATCACGAACTGACGGTGGTTCTGGCGCTGCCCCATGAGCATGAGAACGGTGGCAACTGTCTGCAACCGGAGCAGAGAGCGGAGCGTCCCGTGCGCTGGCGTCTGGCCTGGCGGGAGGTGCGAAACCGCTATGGGGAGGACTGCCGCCAGATTGCGGTAATGCAGCCGGAGCTGACGCTGCGTGAGGCCGATAGCGACAACGCTGATTACCAGACCGTCGCCGCGATCCGTCTTACGCGCGATAGCCAGGGACACTGGTCGCAGGACGAGTCTTTTCTGCCGCCGCTGCTGAACGTACAGGCCAGCCGTTGGTTGAGGGAACAAACCGAACAGTTGACGGGTCAGCTCCGTGCGCGCCTGCAGCGCCTGATGTCTATGCGTCGGGAAAGCAACGAGCGAATGGCCGACTTCGCGGTAGCGGACGTGTCGCTGTTCTGGCTGCTGAGTGCGCTCAACAGCGCTGAGCCGGTGCTCAGCCATTTTGTTCGTCATCCGCAGGTGCATCCGGAACGTCTGTATACAGCGTTGGCCGGTCTGGCAGGTAGCCTGCTGACTTTTTCTCTTGAACACACTACAGCCGATATTCCGGCCTATCGTCATGAGCAGTTAACGGCGGTCTTTCCTCCATTGTTTGACTTGCTGGGGGGACTGCTGGAAGCCAGTCTGCCATCGAGGGTGGTGGCGATTGACATGGTTCATGATGAACGACGCAAGCGCTGGCATGCCCGTCTGCACGATCCACGACTGCGTGAAGAGGCGGATTTTTATCTCTCGGTACGATCGGCGCTGCCGGTAGCGCAGCTACTGGAGCAGTTTCCGCTTCAGTGCAAAGCGGGCAGCCCGGATGAAGTCGACCGGGTCGTTAACGGTTCGCAACCCGGCATCCCTCTGCGCGCGATGAGCCACGTTCCGGCGGCCATCCCGCTGCGCCTGGAGAACCAGTATTTCACCCTTGATATGGCCCATCCGGCGGCGCGAGCGATGCTGTTGGAAGGCAGTTGTGTCTTTTACGTCCCCGGTCTGCTGGGCGCCCCTGAACTCGAACTCTATGCGGTACTGCGCTCATGAAACAGGATACGAATATCGACGCCCTGATGGCTGACGCCTGGTTGACGGTGACGGAACTGCGGTGCGGGGCGAGACTGGCCGACGGGGAGGGCGAACGCCTCTGGCGACATTGCGTAGAGCATATTGAAAAGGTCATGGCGGAACTGGAGACCGCGGGCCTCAGCGAGGCGAGCCGTCGGCATATTCTCTACGCCTGGTGTGCGCTGCTGGATGAGACAGCTAAAGGACGTGAAGGTGAGGATGATGCCTGCATCGTCTGGTATGACCGTCCGCTGCAGGCGAAATACTTCGGTGCCCTGGACGCCGGCGATGCGCTGTATGAGCGGATGCGACAGGTTCTGCATGAGCCCGCGCCGGATGTGGCGGTACTGACCTGCTTCCATCGCGTGTTGATGCTGGGCTTTAAGGGATGTTATGCCCTGGATGAGCCGGTTCGCGACCAGCTTATCACCAGACTGGCGGAGCGCGTTTCGCCGTTTGAAACCGACCAGAGCCAGCCTGTACTGGCGGGTATATCCGGGCGTAGCGGCCTGGCGGACGGGTTGCGACGCTGGCCGGTTTGCCTCGGGCTGTCGCTGGTTGCGATCGCCGCGCTGTGGCTGGGGCTAAATCATTGGCTTGATTCCCTGATTACAACCCTGCTGCCCGGGGCGGAAAAATGAGCGTGAACCATTTGCGCCTGTTATGGCTCTGGGCCGGGATCCTTGCGGTACTGCTCTGTTTGCTGTTTCTGCCGCTGGCTACCGGCGGGCGGATTCTGGCTGTTGCGCTGATCCTGACCGCAGTCATCGTTGCCCTGATTGTCGCCGGGCGCAAGGGGGAATGGGGACTTACAGAGGATGCCTGGCTGGATGACATTCCGGACGCGCCGTACCGCCTGCCGGTGGTGCTGGTCTGCGGTGATATCGCCAGGTGGCCGGAGTGCGGGGTGGTTTTGCGTACGGCTCAGGGCTGCTGGTTAAATGTTCCTACCGCCGAACTGCAGCAGACGGTACGTACTCTTCTGCGTAAACGCCCGGATCTGATATCGCAGCTGGCGGTGATGGCCTGCGTTTGCCCGCAGTTGCACGGTGATGAGGCGGCGCTGGCGGTCGGGCTTAATGAGCTGCGCTGGCAGCTGAACCAGGCGCGGAGCGACTGCCGCCGCTCGGTGCCTTTACTACTGAGCAGTCACGTGGCAGGGGCGTCTGTTCCTCACTCGCTATGGCAGACAGCGCAGACCGGGGAAGCCATGCAGGTGTGGCAGGCGAATGACGCGCCTTGCTGCACCGGGACCTGGCTGGCGCAAAAGAACGGAAGGGAGCGTCTGGCCACACAGGTGAGGATGAATGCGCTGGTTCGCCTGACGCACGAGACGGCGCTGGCTATGCTGACGGCGCCCTCTGTTGATACGCCCCCGGTGATACCCGCTATGATGCTGTATCACATGACGCCGTCGGGGGCACCGGTTCTGCCTCAGAATCTGTGGCAGCGCTGGTTGTCTCATCATACCGCTCTGGGCTCACTACCTGGCTGGCAGCCTGATACCTCATCAGCGGATGTCCTGTTACCGGATTTTATTCTGCCACTGTTGCCATTGGGCGTCAGCGAGACGCCACGCGCCAGGATTTTACGCCGGGCGTTCTGTCTGTTCACCCTTGCCATTCTCATCGCACTGTGCGCCAGCGCGTGGAACAACCGCCAGCTACTGCAGCGGGTGGGGTTCGATATTCAGCACTATGAGCAGATTGCGATGGTTGACTACGCCTCGAAAGCCCGCGCCCTGCAAATCCTGAGTGGGGATGCGGTTCAACTGGATCAGTGGGCGCGCCGCGGTGAGCCGCTGAACCTGAGTCTCGGTCTGTATCACGGGGCCTATTTACGCATACCGGTGTTGGCCGCGATTCGTTCCTGGGAACCCCCACCTCCGCCACAAAAACCAGCACAAAAAACCGTGCCGAAAACCATCCGCCTCGACAGCATGTCGCTGTTCGATACCGGGAGGTGGGCGCTTAAGCCCGGATCGACAAAGCTGCTGGTGCACTCGTTGGTTGGCATCAAAGCAAAACCCGGCTGGCTGATTGTCGTTGCGGGCCATACCGACAGTACCGGTGAGGAAAAAGCCAACCAGATACTTTCGCTGAAGCGTGCCGAATCGGTGCGCGACTGGATGCGTGACACCGGAGATGTACCGGAGAGCTGTTTTGCGGTGCAGGGCTTCGGCGAGAACCGTCCTGTAGCCACCAATGAAACGGTTGAAGGGCGTGCGCTGAACCGCCGTGTCGAAATCAGTCTGGTACCGCAGGTGAATGCCTGCCAGCCACCGGGCATGCCTTCGGCCTTATCGCGGGAGAGCGGCGCGTCAATCAATGAAACGGAGAAGTAGCATGGCAACTCCGGTCTGCCTGTTGCTGAAGAGCAACGGCGGAGCGGATATCACAGACTCCCATTCGCCAAACGTAGGTGTCACTACTTGAGCCTGAAACGGGCAGGTTTTCCTGTCCGCAGTTATTTTGCTGAGCAGCCGCGGGGCAAGTGTTCAACAACGACAAAAATTGGTCTGCTGGCCTGATGCGCTTTGGTAAGTGAACAGCGACGGGCGGTAGCGTACCTGAAATGATTGAAGAGAAACTCTCATGGAAAATCCCGCCATTTTGTTACGTCGTCTTCACCCAAACTGCGCCCGCGCAACAGAAAGTCTCTTCTGCCTGCCGCCTGACGCCGGAAAAAGCCTGCTCTGCCAGCAGATATTACCGGCGGTAAGCCAGCTGCGCTTAAGCCCTGTGGCTGCAGGACAGTTGCCTCAGCGCCCTTCTCCGGGTCGGGACGATAAGAAAATGATTGCGATGACGTTTGAGAAAGAGGTGAACGAATGAGTGATATCCCGGCACAGCAGTTCAGCCACAACCATCCTCTGTTAACGGTGCGCGGCTGCCGCGCCCTCCTGGACGTGCTGGCCTTTGAAGGCGATGAGGCCCTGAGCGAACCGTTCAGCTACCAGATTGAATTCACCAGCGCCGACAAAACCCTCACGCCGCAGCAGATGCTGATGCAGGATGCCGCCTTCACCCTGCAGGCCCCGGTTGACCAGGGCTTCGGGGTAAAAATCCGGCAGCCGGTACGCACGATTCAGGGCGTGGTGACGGCGTTTGAGCGCCTTTCCGCCTCCCGGGACGAAACGCATTATTCCCTGACTCTGCAGCCTCGTCTGGCGCTGCTCTCCCGGAGCCACCAGAACCGGATTTACCAGGATATGTCGGTGCCGGATATCGTGGAGCATATCCTGCGCACCCGCCACGGCATGCGCGGGGAGGACTTTATCTTCACGCTGGCGCAGGCGTACCCGCGTCGCGAGCAGGTGATGCAGTACGGCGAGGACGACCTGCGCTTTATCACCCGCCTGCTGAGTGAGGTGGGTATCTGGTTCCGCTTTACCGCCGACACCCGGCTGAACATTGACGTGGTGGAGTTTTACGACGACCAGCGGCACGACGGGCAGGGGCTGGTTCTGCCGTCGGTGCCGCCCTCCGGCCAGCACGACAGCGGGACGGAATCCGTGTGGGCGCTGAAAAGCCGGCATCGCGTGGTGCCGCAGTCGGTGTTCACCCGGGACTATAACTACCGCAACGCGCCGGCGGAGATGAGCCTCAGCATCGATGTCAGCCGGGGCGACAGCACCACTTACGGCGAGGCGTACCACTGGGGGGATAACTACCTGACGCCGGGCGACAGCCATCCGCGCGACCCGGCGCCGGAGAGCGGGGCGTTTTATGCCCGCCTGCGTCACGAGCGCTACCTGAACGACCAGACCCGGCTGAGCGGAAAGAGCAGCTGCACGACGCTCGCCCCCGGTCAGGAACTGAAGGTGAGCGGCGGCGAAGAGGTCACCGGCACCTTCCGTGAGGGGGTGGTGATAACCCACATCCACAGCCGCGCCCGGCGCGACCGCAGTTTTGTGGTGGCCTTCCACGCCATCCCGTATTCGGAAGATTACGGCTTCCGCCCGGCCAGTATCGCCAGGCCGGTGATGGCCGGGACGCTGCCGGCGCGGGTCACCAGCACGAAAAGCAGTGATATCTACGGCCATATCGACCGCGACGGGCGTTACAGGGTCAGCCTGCTGTTCGACCGCGACCACTGGCCGCCGGGGGAAGAGAGTCTGTGGGTACGCCAGGCGCGCCCGTATGCCGGTGACACGTACGGCCTGCATCTGCCGCTGCTGGCGGGAACCGAGGTGGCCATCGCCTTTGAACAGGGCGACCCGGACCGGCCGTATATAGCCGGTGTCCTGCACGACTCGGCGCACCCGGACCCTGTCACCATCCGGAACTATAAACGTAACGTGCTGCGCACGCCGGCGAACAACAAAATCCGCCTCGACGACGCGCGGGGAAAAGAGCACGTCAAGGTCAGCACGGAGTACGGCGGCAAGAGCCAGCTGAACCTGGGGCATCTGGTGGACGGCGGAAAACAGCCGCGCGGGGAGGGATTCGAGCTGCGTACCGACAGCTACGGAGCGATACGGGCCGGGAAAGGGATTTTCATCACCGCTGATGCGCAGATGAAAGCGCAGGGGCAGCAGCTGGCGATGGAGCCTGCGTTGTCGCGGCTTTCAGCGGCGCTGGTGGAAATGCAGTCGCTGGCTGCCGGTGCACAACAGGCACAGGCGCTGGCTGCAGATGTGGGGCGTCAACAGAAGTTGCTGCAACAGAAAATAGAACAGATTCAGAAGGAAATATTGCTGGCGACGGCCTCTCAAGGCGTGGCGCTGGCAAGTGGTGACGATATGTTGCTGTCAGCGCAGGAGAATCTGACGCTGATCGCCGGTAAACAACTGGATCTGGGTGCGCAAAAGGACTTCACACTGGCAGCAGGAAAACAAATTAGCCTCTGGAGCCAGAGGGGGGCTAAATGGTTCGCATCGCAGGGGGATATTGATATTCAGGCGCAGAGCGGAAATATTACCACCTGGTCAACGCAGGACACGTATATTTCGAGTGGTAAGAGACTGGTAATAACGGCACAGGATGAGCTGACGCTGATATGCGGGGGCGGATATATCAAAATCAAAGGAGGGAATGTTGAAATTGGCGGTCCTGGAAAGTTGCTGATAAAAAACACCGGTATTAAGAAAGCAGGTTCGGGTAGTATGCAGGCAGTAATGAAGTCGTTTGAGTCGGGAAGTTTTGATGAGAAGTTTATTATTACTCATCCGGTTTCTGGAAAGGCTCTGGCAAATCAGAAATATGAGATTCACTTGCCGGACGGAAACGTAATGTCTGGCATGACGAATGCGATGGGACATTCTTCGCTTATAAATTCACAGACAATTGATATGCTGAAAATTATCCTGAAAAAATAACAGGAAGAAGAATGTACCACATAAATTAACTATGTGGTTTCTCCAGCCGCTGTTAAGTGGTGTTCCGGGAATAGAGCGCGTAAGGATGACTATTTATTACGCCCAGGAGGCTCTATTCGGTAAGTTCAATTATATAGTGAAGCAGGGGTGGGTCTTGATTATAAAAAACACACGGGCTGATTGTATTGCGAGGACCGTTATTAAATTGTCCAATTACACATTATGAATTTTTTTAGATAACGAAGCAGATATGTCAGTCATAATTCTGGTTATGCTTGTCCCCTTATTCGCTTGCAACCTCGAAATCAATAGATGGAATGAAGACTCTTTTGAATAAATAACTGGGGTAAGAATATGATAAATAAATTAATCGTATTATTTTTGGAACTAGTGTTGTTAAGCTGTTCTCTTTTTTCATTAAGCGGTTGCGTTACTGAAGGCGCCGCATTCGGTCTGGGGGCAGGGAGCCTGCATGAAACGGTAATGACAGAAAAAGACAAAAATGCACCGTCACCGGTATATGGTCTGCCGCAGGTGATCTACCGGATAGATAATAATCGTTATTTTACATTGGAGAATTATACCCGCTGCGAGAATGGGCAAACGTTTTATAATAACAAAGAAAAAGATATTCATGTCAAAGTATTGGACGGTTCAGGATACCTGTTTAAAGGCCGTTTATTCTGGTTGTCCATACGTGATGATTATCTGGCATTTCCAGCAACAATAGATACAAATCATGCAGCTTGTATGGGAGCAGATAAAGGTTGTATGAATGCCGTCATTGTCACAACTGATAGTGGAAAAACACTCTACGGCGTTGAATATGGCAGCCATACTCAGGATCCAACAGGTGATACAAAAGATTATGATATGTTAGTCATGGATGAGGGATTTTATTTGATTGTATATCATTCTTCTAAACGATCGCCAACGAATGCTTATGCCCTAAAATGGACATTTTACCCAAATGCAGAGTCTGCCAAAAAAATAGGCTATCCCGGAGTGACTGGACCAGTTTATCAACCAGAACTTTCTATAGATGTATCTCAAATTCTTCAGGAAAAAATGCAATGCGACCGACGATTAGAACCCGTAAAATTTTCAGGGATAGTCTCTCATGAATAATAAATCCTCACCAACCAGAAAAGTAGAGGTGCATACAACCGATAATGGCACGCCATTTTCCTACTCAATGACTTCCCATAAAAATATAAAAGTGAAAGCGGAAGTTCAACCGCCATTGCAGTTGCCTGGATTAATTATATTCGTACATGGAGTTAATTCAGAAGGCGAATGGTATAAAGAGGCTGAAGTATCATTATGTAATGGTTTGAATAATCGACTTGGGTTATCTGACAAAGATACTGTACATCAATTGCAAGCTAACGAATACGCAGATGCTCACTGGAACAAAGATGGCACCAAATGGATTGTTCCTGCCAGGAAAATTATCAAAGAAAACCGCTCCCCAGTTATCCGCTTCTACTGGGGTTATCGTGCTGCTAATAACGAAACCGATAGATACGCCATTCCGTTAAAAAACAAGAAAGGTGATAATTACTATGATCTTTCTCCCGAAGAGCGCAAAACGAAAGGCCCATGGTTCTGGGGCGGCGGGCCGTTCCAGAACGGCTGTAATCAATTGGTCAGCCTGTGGAGTGAGAAGGGATTTGACAACTGGCCGAATGTGCTGGGTACGCCGATCCCCTTCAGCACTCAATTGATGAATGGTGAGCGTGATCGCCTGCTGACCGCGGCGCCGCCGCGCCACTATTATGCGCACGCCGCCGGGCGTCTGGCGGACCTGATAAAAACCATCCGCAGTAAATATCCTGAAGACACAGTTACGGTGCTGTCGCACAGCCAGGGGACAATGGTTGCGCTGGCGGCAGCAGCCATTGAGGCACCGGATGCGCTGTTCGTCATGAATTCACCTTATGCGCTGGAAAACGAACTCACCACCTATATTTCCTATCCGGTGAAAGAGATCATCAGTAGGGAAGCCCGGGAGGCTACGTTTGCCGATATCGTTAGAAAGGTTGCGGAAAACAAAACCCGCCTTGCGCAGCAGGGCTACGATCGCCTGTTGGCAGGCGTCAGCAGCGATGGCGAAAGCTGGACGCCGGAAGGGAAAACCCACGCTGGACTGCCGGAGCGCGATAACCACGGTACCACGTGGATTTACTGTAATCCGCATGACCGGGTGATGGGCTCGGCTCCGCTGCGAAGTATTGGCTGGCAGGGGTTACCTAATACAAAAGAAAGTGATTATAGTGAATCCCATTCTTTATTTAAGCTGGCAGGCGACACACTTTATGTCCGTATGCTGGGGCGTAATACACCGTGTGGAAATGCACCGGATACACAAACCCATTTCAGTAATCTTGGGGATGGTAAGCCATTCTGGGACAGTACGACCACGGTGCTTCAGAAGATGACCTGGCCGGAACCAGACAAAGGACAAATGCTGACGGTTAATGCGCCACAGGTACCAGAACCACTGACTTCTGAGGAACTGAAAAATTTTGACCAGGATTATGCCAGCACTGAAAAGCAAACTGGCTCAATAGGATACGGCTACGGACAGATTAACCCGACGACGAAAAGACCCGTTGACATAGACTACCGTTATTACATTTCACTATACGGTTATTTTGACCAGAAGATGGTGCCTAAAACACCTTCCTCCTGGTATCAACCTGGGCCGGGATCGAAAGAGGATCGGGTGAAATATGAAAAACAGTCGAGAACTGAAATGCTGGAAGATATAAGGACCTATGTTCAGCGCCCGACCGATCACAGTACCCTGCCAATGAATGAACATTTTATGAGTCGAGTTGTGGCCTATGATCTACCGCTAGGGTATTGCTGGCATTCATGGGATCGGGCAAGCCTGGCAGAATTGCGCAGGCAGGCGGACTGGTTGGAAAGTGATGATTATTATTTCACAGGCGAACTGAATAAGCCGGATATTCCCCCGGCAATCCGGCAGGATGTGGCAGAAGATGCGGTGAAGAGAAAGGCCGAAGAAATAGCCCGATGTATCGGGAAGAAATGAAAAATTATCATCGCTGAAAGTAGTTACTGTATTTACCAGCAATGGAATTAATCACATACATATTCTATGACTTAAAGTTTATTAACTGAATGTCGTTGTGTGAGACATTTTATTGCCTGATATGTCAATCGAGAAGTTTAATTATGAAGGTTTTTACGGTTGGTAATTATTGCATTAATGTTTCATGGGTTTTTTGGTATGAACGCAGGGCTCATGAGTGAAAATAAATATTAGGAACAGTTAGTAATAGGTGGTAAATATGGCTAGACGTGTTGTTGTTATCAATGATGTCACTTCTCATGGCGGAAGAGTTATTTCAGCATCGTCCACTTTTAATATTGAAGGAAAAAACGCGATGTTGCTGAATGACCAGGTGTATTGCCCGGAGCACGGCGCTAACCCGATAGTGGAATGTGATATGAGTTATGAGGAAAACGGCAGGGGGATCGTGGTGCATGGCTGTAAGAGTGCCTGTGGTTCTGTGGTCTACGCTAGTTTGCCGGATGTGGAGATAGGTTGATGGGCTGGTCATTACCAGAGGTTCCCGCGAGGCCTGATGCACAACCCTGGTCACCCTGGATATGCCTGTCAATTACTTTCGCCGGTGTATTTATCGCGTTAGTGCGGGTGGTACTGTATTCACCCTCCGGTGATTTACCAACGCTTGCAAGCGGTTACTGGCTACCACTGACCGGATATACTTTGGTGGGTGTTACTGTTGCCGTAACCTTTTATTTGTTATGGTGGGAAATACAGACTTTCCGCGTCCGTAACTGGAATAACTGGCGACGAAATATGCATCTGGCATGGCGGCATCAAGCACACCTGCATTTATGCGTGACCAGATGTGTGGTATTAACCGCAGACCCACAATTGCTTTCTCGACTGGCGGGTGTTATGCCTGAAAACAGTGACGAAACTCCTTTATTAACATTGCTCCCTGAGGAAAATTTAATTCCTGGTATTTCACGCTTTGAACAACTTTGTCGTTTGTTAATAAACCAGATTAAAACAATACTTTTCCAGTCCTGTCCTTCAGGTCCGTTAACGGTGGTAATACAGACATCTGCTCCTGATAAAGAACAGGAGCTCCAGTATTTTTCCCTTCTCTGGGAAGATGAAGAATTACCATGGATGCCAGATATTCATGCCTTACCCAGTTCGTCAATTTTTAATAACTGGAATAAATTCCTGTCTACTGCTCGTTATCCACTACTGGTGCTGGCGCTGCATTACCGCCAGCCGGAAGAAAACTTACCGGAATTTGCCTGTGCGTTGCTGCTGTTGCCCGATGCGATGCTGAAATCGTCAGAACAGCGCGATGCGGTGCGAGTATTTCGCGCCATGCCGCTGAATACTGATGCATTGCCCCGTGAATTGACGGAATTACGTGATATGGCGCAGCAGCCTCCCGGGGTAAAACATCTGGTCTGGCACAGTGGGTTATCTGCGCCGTCCGCGCAGGCGCTGGGGCGGGTGGTTAATGAGTTACCTTTGCCCCTGCAGGCTGATATCGCCGCCGGTGGTATTGTCGATTTTGCGAAAATCAGCGCTAACTACGGGCCCCTGGCCGGATGGCTGATGGTGGCTGCGGCAGCAGAGATGGTCAGTTACGGTCCGGGGAGCCACTGGCTGCTACAGGCGCATGGCAAACAGGCCAGTGCGATGGTTGTCGGCAACAGTCTGCCGGTTACCCATGATGAAGATGTAAGATTGGCTCCGTTACCTTATCCGGCTGGGTCGCTCAGCCTTGCGGTATTGCTCAATATTGCGGTTTTTGGAGCAACTGTCAGTTTTTTCCCGGACTGGCTGTTTTCCTGGTACGGCGTGTTCAGCGTGCTGCTGTCGCTGGCCGTGTCTCTGCCCGGCGCTGTTTTCCTGCTGCGCCGTGCCCTCACTGCTCTGCAACGCCCCCACTTTATTCAGGCAGCCGGACTTGCCCGCAAGGAATAATCCAATATGAAAAGGTTTTTATACATCCAGGGAGCGGGTCTCTGTATCCTGGTTGTTTTGTTGGCTCTGTTGTTTATTCTGGCCCAGACAACTCATCTTTTTTTTGAATGGACGGGTGAACGCGTATTCTGGATTTCGCTGCTGGGTACGGTTTTTCTGACCAGTTCGTTAAGCGTGCTTATTTTTTTCCTTATCCCTTTCCAGAAAAACGACATCCCGTTGACGCCGCATGACCCTCGCCTGACAGGCGAGGTGGCCGGGGCAGAGGAACGAGATGTACCTCTTTCTTCACTAAGACAATATCTCCGCCGCCGCTATACCCGTTTCTGGCGCCACAAAGTCCGCCTGCTGCTGG
>NZ_JBEAFR010000086.1:0-117172 GCF_040062315.1 Klebsiella sp. GW_Kp181 | reverse complement strand
CGGCGCAGATATTCAGCGCCGGTGTCCCGGCAGCCGGCCGCACGGATGAAGAGGGGTATGACGAGGGGGAGGTGAGTGAATAATGAACCCGGCGGCGGCCAGCCGCGACGATATTTGACGGTCTTAAGACCACTTCGGCGGTGGCTGGATATGACCCCCACCCCCCTCGTATGAAGCTATTGTGTCGGAGACGGGACGCGGCGAAGCAGAACAAATCCGGTTACGGCCGGATAGAGAATTGTTACCTGGCGTACTGAGATCTGTCTTATCGCTCAGAACGGCGGGTAGTGCGTCAGTAATCTGAATATCGACCCATTAAGGAGAGCGCAATGGCGAAAGGGAGTGATTTGATTCGCGTTGACAGAACTACCTGCGGCGGATTTATCTGCCGGTTCACTATGCTGGGCGTACCGGTTGCGCGTGAAATAGACCGGGTAACGGGTGGTCAACATCCGGGCATATACACGATCGCTGGCTCTCTTCCTGGAGACAGTCTTGATGGCCTGGGGTATGCCGGAACGTTGCACAATAAAAGTTCCTGTCCTGGCCCGGTTCGGTTTATCGCCTCAATGATGAACGATACCTATGAGCTGTGATGCTGCTAAAGGTGTATCAGATCGTTCTTCCTTCCCGCGCTTTTAACAAAACGCGTTCATGTTGCTACAAGGCACAGCATAAAATTCTATGGATGACTTAACTCTGCGTTATTTTGACGCCGAAATGCGTTACCTGCGTGAAGCAGGTGAAGAATTCGCCCGCGCCCATCCTGACCGGGCAGCGGCCTTAAATCTCGACAAAGCGGGCGCGCGCGACCCGTATGTGGAACGCCTGTTTGAAGGCTTCGCCTTTCTGATGGGCCGCCTGCGGGAAAAGCTCGACGACGATCTGCCGGAACTGACCGGCGGTCTGGTCAGCATGATCTGGCCACATTACCTGCGTACCATTCCTTCGCTCTCCATTGTCGAATTCACCGCGGACTGGCATGAACTGAAAGAACCTCTACGAATAGAAAAGGGCTTTGGCATACTTTCGCAGCCTATTGGCGAAAAGCGCACCCGTTGCCATTACACCACTACGCAACCGTTGACCCTGCTCCCCTTGTCGCTTGTCCGGGCGGGGATGTCGACGGAAGCGGACGGGCGCTCGCTTATCCGCCTGCGCTTTGAGTGCAGCTCGCTGGCAGACTGGAGCCGCATCGATGTAAGCCGCGTCCCGCTGTATCTGAATGCCGATGCGCCGCTGGCCTGCGCTCTGCATGAGGCGCTGACGCTCCGGGTGGCGAAAACGTATGTTCGCCTCCCCGGCAATGCCGAACGCTGGCCGCTGGATGCCCGTTTTGCCGTCTGCGGTTTCAGTCAGGATGAGGCGCTACTGCCGGAGAGCGGCAGCTTCAGCGGTTATCAGCTGTTGCTGGAGTATTTTTCCTTCCGGGAAAAATTTATGTCGGTGACGCTGCGCGGCCTGGAAAATGTGAATTTCCCTGAGGTTCTGCCGTGGTTTGAAATTGATATCGTGCTGGAGAAACAGTGGCCGCACGAATATGCGCTGTCGGAGAAAAATCTGCGTCTGCACTGCGCGCCGGTGATTAATCTGTTCCCTCTGGAGTCCGATCCGCTGCACCTGGACTCGTTGCAGACCGAATATCTGCTGCGTCCGATGCGTATCCAGGATGGTCATACCGAGATTTATTCCGTGGATTCGGTCACTTCCTCGCGTCATTCCGGCCATCAGACGTATGTGCCCTTTACCAGCTTCCGTCACAAGGGGGGCATGCTGCGCCATGATGCGCCGGAATATTACTATCATACGCGGGTGAAGCCCGGCCCTTCCGGACTGCACGACACCTGGCTGATGCTTGGCGGCGAGGCGTTTGATAACCACAGCGTACCTGAGCATGAAAAGCTATCGCTCAGCCTGACCGGCACTAATGGTCAACTGCCGCGCCGGGCGCTACAGAGCGCGCTGCTGGATACGGTGGTGAAATCCACCGCCACGCCTATCCAGGTGCGCAATCTTTGCGCCCCGACGCTGCCGTGCTATCCGCCGGATCGCGACCGATTTCACTGGCGAGTGCTGAGTCATCTCGGCAGCAGCTTCCTGTGGATGATGGATAACGCCGACGTTCTGCGCGGCGCGCTGGCCCTCTATGACTGGACCGATAACGAGATGAATCGCCGCCGCCTGGAGGCGATTGTTGATGTCAGGCACAGCGAGGTGGAACGTTTTGCGCAGGGCCATTTTCTGCGCGGCGTACAGATTGAGGTGACCCTCGACAGCAGCGGCTTCGCCGGGCACGGCGATATCTGCCTGTTTGGCGAAATGCTGAACCGCTTCTTCGCGCTCTATACCGATATTCATCTGTTCAACCATCTGATTCTGATACTACAACCTGGGGGAGAACGTCTCGAATGGCAGGAGAACCACAACCGCCGTATTCCCGGCTGAGTCCCCGGCTGGAGCGGGAAATCCATCGCATTAACTTCTACCGCTTCTGCCAGTTACTGGAAAAGCGTCACCCGGAAGCCTCCCCGTTGGGCGGTACTCTGAACCCGGCCAGCGATCCGGTACGTTTTCGCCCGCATCCGGGAATGGGCTTCCCGGTTAGTGAGCTAAAAGCGGTGGAATATGATGAGTATCATCCTGATGCGCCGCCGACGGTGCGTACGACGTTTATGGGGCTCTACGGCGTCGACTCACCCCTGCCCACCGCATGGCTCGATGATATCGCCCGACAGCGGGAAGGGCACGAAGCGCAGGAGGCCTTTCTCGATATCTTTAACCAACGCATTCTGACGCAGTTCTATCGCATCTGGCGAAAATATTCGTACCCGGCGACGTTTGAAGCGGGCGGCAGGGACAGCACCTCGCAGAGTCTACTGGGACTTATCGGTCTGGGTATACCGGGTACCGCAAAGCATATCGCCACTCCGACGTCGCGTTTTCTGGCGCTGCTCGGCATCATGCGCCTGCCTGCGCGTACCGAAGAGGGCGTGCAGGCGCTGGTACGGCTGCTGGCTCCCCGCACGCAGGCCCGCGTCACGCCGCACTCTCCGCGCCCGTTTTCCATCAGCCATCCTCTGGGGTTTTACGACAATGACGATTTTCTGCTTGATGGCTATAACGTGCTGGGCGATGAAACGACAGAGGTCAGCAGCCAGCTGTTGATTGCGCTGTATACGGATGATATTGCCGAGACGCAGGGATGGTTACCGGAAGGGCAGCTATATCAGGACTTTGTGGTCCTGCTGCGGGTCTATCTCGGGTGGCGCTATAAGGCGCGGATACAGCTGACCGTTCCTGCTCAGCTACTGGCTGCGCCGGTGCTGGGCGACTCCCCTTTTATGCTCGGCATGACGGGGGTACTGGGTGTGGAGGGGGAAACGATCCCGCCCGATATCCCCGCCGCTTTTACTATTGAGCCAGGCAACTATAACGGAATGCCGTCTGCAACTTTACAACAAGGAAACCAACGTGTTGCGTATCACTTCGATTAAGCGATCTACCTTACTACTTATACCGTTAATGCTGACGGGTTGTGGCCTGACGCAGAAAATTAGCGACGGCACCTCATCGGTAGTGAAATCGGTCTTTTATAAACCGGTAAAAACCCTGCATCTGGACGTGACTGGCCGGGCAGAGCTGAACACCGATGAGCGGGAAAATGCCTCATTCTCCCAGCCGGTGATGGTATGGGTGTACCAGCTCCGGGACCGTAAGGCGTTTGATCAATTGCTCTATCAGCAGCTGGCTTCGGAAGGCGATAATGCAGCCGGAAACGAACTGCTTGCCAGCCATAGCCTGGTGGTGAAACCCGGCGCAGACGCCAGCCTCGACATGCCGATGGATGAAAGAACGCAGTTTATCGCGGTGGTGGGACTGTTTCGGGCGCCGGATATGGTGAGGAATGACTGGAAGCTGGTACTGAGACGCGACGACCTCGATCCGGACAAACCACGCGTTATTGAAGCCAGCCAACATCGTCTGACGCTGCAACCGAAGAAGGATGACTGATGATGGGGGGAACTTCTCTGTATGAAATGCTCTACGGCAATTTTGCCGGAGGGACTGCACTGGACCAGGTGAGCGAAGAAACCCAGGTGATTCTGTCGGTTCTGGATAATATGCAGCGCATTGTTAACTGTCGCGCCGGGACGCTGGCGCATCTTCCGGATTACGGCCTGCCGGATATGACTAAAATTCTGCAGGGTATGCCAGGGACGGCCCATGAACTGATGAGCATCTTGTCGACCGTGTTGCTTAAATATGAGCCCAGGCTAAAGAAAGTGAAGGTGGTTCTGCTGGCGCAGGCGATGGCGGGCGAGCTGCGCTATGGGCTTGATGCTGAGCTGAGGGGTATTGGCCTGGTACGTTATGGTACCGTATTTATGCCCGAGGGAAGGGTGCTTATTCGTCATCTGAAGCAGCAGCATTACCTGGAGGCCTGTTCCGCAATCCAGGCTTTGCAGGCTGGTATCATCAGTTCGTCCAACGCTGAAGCTTGATGAGAACCGGCGGCGGCCCGTGCCCGCCGGGGAATGATGCGCTTTAAAGATGAAAACGCGCCATCGACGCTCTTCTTGCGAGCTGGCGCGGTCCGCCGCGCCAGCTCCGCTTACAGAGACGTTTGGCTACCCCTAACCAGCGGGCCGTTTAATAACTACGTAACTCACTGGCTTCCCAGCTATAAACCTCATTACCAACTAACGAATCGCCAAGTTCCTGATAATCAAAATGATAAAACTCAGCGCTGGCGCCATAGCCGGAGTAGTCGACTGCCGCAAGGCCAACAAACGCTCCGGTAAAGAAACCGCCATAGCTCTGCAAGACATAGTCATCTGAAAGGATAGCGGCATCTAACCTGACCGGGATTTCAGTGAACGCGACGCCATCAAAGCTATATTCATAGCTATACGTTTCCTTCCTGACTTTGCTGCGCAACCAGACATATTCGACATGCTCTGGCACCTTAATGGCATTATCTTTCAGATAGGAAGTATATTTTCCGCGATTATTTTCCCCTATTTCAATGACCCTTCCATTAATTTCATTCCAGGTAACAAACACAAAGCTCCAGTGGCGATCGTTATAGTAATTCGTTAATCCTGCCATTTGCTGGTAGTTGAACGGATCAAATTTTACTTTTACCTGGGCATCAAAATAAAAGGCTTGCCAGCGGCGGGCAATCAGCGACAGATCGTGCGTATTGGCTAAAGAGCCCTGGCCGATTAAGGTGAGTTTTCCGTGTCCGGTAGTACCCATTTTCTCGCTAAAGGGCACCCGCAGCGTATTCCAGTTGGGATCGAGCGTCGGCGTGGTAAAGTCGTCGTGCTGGCTACGATCCTCTGCACTTTCGGTATAAATGGCGTCTTTCGGCCCCTCGACGAACGTTTTACCGCCGTGACCGCCCGCAATACGCGGCCAGCCATCTTCATCCCAGTACACTTTTTGGATCGACGTTTCTCTGCCGAGGGTTGACCAGCCGCGAGGATCGTAGACCGACTCGCCAGGGCGATTCCACGGACGAGCGCAGAGCGAGGCATAGTACCATTCGCCTCCTGGGGTAGAAACTAAGGCGCCATGCCCTTGCTTTTGGATATAGCTGTCTGGCGTATCAACATTCGTTAAGAAGACGTCTCCCGGTTCGGTGGTAAAACTGTTGGCTTCCAGCGTTTTTGAGCGGGCAACCACTTCCTGGTGGGTAAATACGGTCCCTCCCTGAGCGGCAAAAAGATAATAATATCCTTTGAGTTTATAGAGATGCGGCCCTTCAACGAGGCCAACGGCAGTCCCACGATAAATGGTACGCGCGGTTCCTGGCATTAATTTCAGGGTTTTGGTATCCAGTTCGGTTAACGTAATGCCGTCAAAAGGGTGGTGATATTCGCGATGATCCCAGGTTTGCTGCACGATATATTTTCGGCCATCATCATCGTGGAAAAGAGAGGCATCAAAACCCACGCCGTTAAGCTTGACAGGATCGCTCCAGGGGCCGCGAATATCGGTCGCGGTGGTCAGATAGTTAGTCATGTCTTTAAAGGCGCCTTCGGTGACTTTGACATCGGTATACACTAACCAGAATTGACCGTCGGCCCAGGAGAGCGCCGGCGCCCAAATACCGCCGGATGAGGGGTTGCCTTTCATATCCAGCAGGGTGGTCGTTGACAAAGGCGCAGGGAGAAGATTCCAGTGCTCAAGGTCTTTTGACTCATGTAAACGAACGCCAGGAAACCACTCAAATGTAGAATTGGCGATATAGTAAGTGTCCTCGACACGGATAATACTGGGGTCGGCATTAAATCCACGTAAAATAGGGTTTTGAATAAGAGACATATCATTACACCTTTTTTATTTAAAAGTTCCAACTGCGTCAGATTTATATTTTTAACTACACGCGTATCTCATCAAGCTGACGATTGATATCGGTCACGTTTTTGTCCGAGATGGGATAAACCTGGATAATGATCATTGAAATAATCGCCAAAGCAATCGGGATCCAAACTGCGGTCATTATAATCCCCTCGATTGCGCTGGCACTTTGCCGGGCGCCGGTTTCATTGAAGCCATAAACGGCCAGCAACCACAGAGGAATCGCGCCGCCGATAGTAAAGCCAATCTTAAAAAAGAGCCCCATAATAGCGTTAATGATGGCAGCGTTTCGTTTGCCCGACTTTAGTTCGCCATATGCAATCACTTCCGGCACCAGCGCCCACATGAAGCCGGTCGCTGACGTTAAGCCCCACTGTTTAATAAATGTCGCGATGTAAGCAAGCCACAGCGCATCGTGCATACCCTCGCGCGACCAAATATAGGTTAATAATTCACCGACAATGAACATGGCCAGAAAAAGATGGAAGAACCCTTTTTTGCCAAAAATTTTCTTGAGTCGCGGCCAGAAAATGGGGAAAGCAATGCCCGGAATAGAGGCGACCAGGCCAACTGCGCCCATCCATTCTGAATGGCCAACAACGTACTGATTGAAAAAGCCATTTACCGTGTTCATAAAAAACATGAACGTAAAGGCCAGCATAAAGAACAGTCCGAGAATAACCAGCGGGCGATTATGTTTGAGTTCAAGAAAAAGATCGGTGGTTTTGACGTTAGCCGTCTGTTCCGCTGTCGCCACCACACGTTCTTTGGTGAATTTATAGCAGATGAAAAGCGCCACCGCGCCAATCAACATATAAATTGAGTAAACGCCAAACCAGGCATAGTTCGCAGAAGGATCGGTATAGTTACCCAGATTGAGTTCAATACCAAAAAAACCGGTGTCCTTCAGGCTGCGATCTTTAGGCGAAGCCATTTGTACAAACATCGGGAACAGAGTATAGACAAGCAGGTTGGCGCTGTTGGCCAGCATCATTCGCGTACTGGTGAGCTTATCAATCGATTCCGGGTCGCGCGTCAGTGAAGCGTTAAGTGAACCATAAGGAATATTCACGAGCGAATAGACTAAATCCAGCGCCAGATAGATGATAAATGCAAAAGGGACTGAACCGCGGACGCCGGGGATCGGGGCAAAAAGTAAAGCGGAAAGGATCACCAGCGGCACGCCGGCTCTGAGCAGCCAGGGACGGTATTTCCCGGCGTTCGATGTTCTCTTATCAACGAAAGTTCCCACCATCGGATCCCAAAAGACATTGATGATGCGGACAAAAAGAAATATAAACCCTGCCGTTGCTGTACTGATGGTATTGACTGTCAGCATGTGCAGTGCAAGAAAACCGCCAATTGTGCCAAAAACCAGGTTTTGAGCAAAGTCGCCCATCCCATAACCAATACGTTCCCCGCGAGTTAATTTATGATATTCGTCATGGCGACTTTGCATTATGTTTTTACCCATGCTGAGCAGACTCCGGCTTGTTGTGTAGATGTGTAACACTTTCTGACATAAATGATCTCGAAGAATCTATTACGTTTTTAAATTAATTTATTATGTTTTTTTACTTTTGTGATCATCAAAGCAAAGGCAACTCCAGAGTATGTTGAGTCGCTACACAAAAATGCTATTCCGCCTGCGTTGGGATTTTCTAAAGCCACCATTTTATCCCTTACAACTTGCATTCCTGAATAAAATGTACGCCAGATATCTCCCCGAGTGTTAAATATATAAAGCTGTTATTTGCGAGATGGCTCACATTTGGGGCTTTTCTTGATCGCTGAGTGAAATAACGTAATTCAATGACCGGGCAGGAGAATAGAGGATGTGTCACAATTATTAATTTACTTTTCCCTTGATTTTGGCGTTTAGCATGCAACGGTATTTTGCGAAGGGCACGGTCAGCGTTTTTACCACCAGCGCGGCGCTGTCGCAGTCGAGTCGTTACGGTGTTCCGGGCGGTAGCGCAGGTTAATATGTCCATCTCTGCCGGCGGGTGGTTGGCCGATCCGCAAGCCTTGTGGACGCTTGCGCTGCAATAAAGGCATGCAGTCGAAAAGGAGAGGGCCGGGACAATAACGTTATTACCCATACTGTTTTGCATATATGAAGCCGATGAAGACTTGCCGGGTATATGCCACAATAATCGTAAGGATATATCTGCAGGGTTTTCCTGATACCCTATGAAAAATAGCTGGGGGCTGTTGGAATAAGGATATACGTTCCGTCGCAAATGCCAGAGCCGTTACTGAGTTCACTGCTGGTCCGCGAATTATCCTTAGGGTGGATTTATGCGGATTAGCGTTAATGATGACTCGTTTATTAGGGAGGTGCGACAACCCGAATAGTGAAAAAACCTCACTGGCCGGACAAAATAAAAATTAAATTGTTCTCATGATAGCGACATATTCTGCCTGCCCGGAATGGGATTGTTATTATCTGAATAAGATTAACCTGTCTTGAGATAAACATGACAATGATAAAAAACTTCCATCAACGATGGCGGTTATCGCCGCTGGCCTTCCGCGACTATGACAACGGCAAGGACACTAGCGACAACCGTAAAACGATGGTGCCATCGTGCGGCCAGTGTACTTCTGGAACGATGTGCATTCGGCCTGGCTGGAAGCAAGCTATCAGCGCGTCGAGTACGATCGGGGCGGCGATAACCAAGGCTGGAAGCTGTCGCTGTCGCAAAACATCGCCATTGGCACGGGGGCGGAGAGCCACCCGATGCTGCGATTCTACGTTCCCGGCGGCCGGGTGGACAATAAGCACATCGCCAAAGTGAACGACAGCAGCGTCGAACGGCTGCATTCGTTAAACGTCGGCGGGATGTTTGAGGCGTGGTTCCAGGTCTGTCGGCATCTACGCGAACAGGCTGGCCTGCGCCGGCCTGTTCGCGGGTTCTGTAGACTTAATTCACCGTCAGGCGCAGGGCCAGATCCTGCGGATAGGGATCAAAGTAGTTCTGCGTCTGCAGGTAACGATCCGGGTATTCCGCCAGATAGTGCTTAAGCAGCGTTAGCGGTGCGAGGATCGGCAGCAGTCCGGAGCGATAGTTAAGGATCACGTCGCGTAACTCGCCGCGCTGGCGGCTGTTCAGCTGGTTACGGAAGTAGCCCTGAATATGCATCAGTACGTTGGTGTGATTTTTACGCGAGGCGGGCTTTTTCAGGATCGCCATCAATTTGTCGCGGTACGCCACAAAGAAAGCCTCCAGATCCTCCCATTCATGCAGCGAGGCAACGAACGGGCCAATTTCCCGGTAACCCGCCTGATGGTGAGCCAGCAGCTGAAGCTTATAGCGGCTATGGAAATCCAGCAGCCCACGGCGCGTCAGGCCACTTTTGTGCAAGCAGTTGAGCTCGTGCAGGGCAAAAACTCTTTCGACAAAATTCTCACGCAGCGCCGGATCGTGCAGGCGGCCGTCCTCTTCTACCGGTAGCCAGGGATATTTCTCCAGCAGCGCGGCGGTAAATAACCCTGTGCCTTCTTTACGTCCGCGATTGCCCTTATCATCATACAGCCGCACGCGCTCCATACCGCAGCTAGGTGATTTGGCGCAGACGATAAATCCCGACAGTTCGCCCAGCGTCGTAAGGTGGGCGCTGGCAAAATCGGCCATTTTCTCCGTTACGTCGTCGTGCGGAGCATGGGTGAAGCGCATGCGGATATCCCCTTCGCGAGTTTGGACCAGCCGCAGCGCAGGCCGGGGAACGGGCAGGCCGATCGCCATCTCCGGACAGACGGGCTTAAACGCGACCCATTGCGCCAGCTCATCCATCACGAATCCCATTCGCTTATGCCCGCCGTCGAATCGCACGGCCGCACCGGTCAAACATCCGCTGATCCCAATCAAAGGTTGTGTGCTCATGGCATAATCCTCTTTTATTGTGCTGTCCGGGTGAAGAAAAGGGTGACGGTGGCGACGGTAACGCCAAATTTCTTCATCTCCGTTTTGTTGAACAGATGCACGCCGTCCTGCAGGAACATCCAGTCGTCGAAATCGAGTCGCCAGCGGCTACCCTCGGCTTTTACGTTCATGCTGTAGCGCCAGTGAAAAGCGTTGCCCGATGCCTGGCCAAGCGCCACGCCGGTAATATCGCCAGCGGTGCCTTGATAACGGTTGTCGCCGGTGCGGCGAATGCGCCATACCCGCTGCTGCTTTTCGCCATCATCGTAGACAAAGCGTTCATGTAGCGTCAGCGTGTCGCCAACAACCTCACCGTCAATCTCAACATGAAAGCGGCGTAGCTGCTTGCCATGGCGATCCTGCACCATCCCCCATGCTTCGGTTTTACCCTGAAAATAGTGGAAGATATCCAGCGCCGGCTGCTGCTGTCGATAATCGGTCACTTCGGCGCTGCAGCCCGCCAGCGCCAGCATCAGCAGCGCGAGGCCAAGGGTCAAAATGCGTTTCATGATGTTCGCTCCGCGGTGAGCTGCACGACGCTGATGGTGCGGGCGTTAAATCCGGCCTCACAGTAGCCGAAGTAATAAAGCCACATGCGGCGGAAACGTTCATCAAAGCCGAGCTTCTCGATATCCTGCCAGGCGTGGAGAAAACGCTGCCGCCAGTGGGCCAGGGTACGGGCGTAGTCCGGGCCCATATCGAACAGATCGCGCATCACAAAATCGGTATGGCGCGTCATCAGTTCGTTCATCACTGTAATGCTGGGCAAAAATCCGCCCGGAAAGATATAGCGCTGAATAAAATCCACGCTTTTGCTGTAGCCGCGATAGCGCTGGTCCTGGATGGTGATTGCCTGGATCGCCATCCTGCCGCCCGGACGCAAGCGCGCCTGACAGGTGCGGAAAAAAGCCGGCAGATAGCGTTGGCCCACGGCCTCAATCATCTCCACCGACAGCAGCTTGTCGTACTGGCCGGTAAGATCGCGATAATCGCAGAGCAGCACGTCGACGCGATCCTGAAGCCCGGCGCGGGCAATCCGCGCTTTGGCCCACTGAAACTGTTCCTGCGACAGGGTGGTGGTGGTGACCCGACAGCCGTAATGGCGAGCGGCGAATTCGGCCATTGCTCCCCAGCCGGTACCGATCTCCAGCAAATGATCGCCGGGCGTAAGCGCCAGACGCTCGCACAGGCGCGCCATTTTGGCCCGCTGGGCCTGGGTGAGATCCTGACCGTCATCGGTAAACAGCGCGCTGGAGTAGAGGAGCTCGTCGTCAAGAAAGCGGGTGTAAAAGTCGTTGCCCAGATCGTAATGGGCGGCGATATTCTCCTTCGCCTGCGCGCGCGAGTTGCGGCGCGTCCAGTGGCGCAGTCGTTCTACGGGCTTGCCCAGTAGCCGGAAGCCGCGCTCCAGCCGTCCCAGCACCTGGCCGTTGCGCGCCAGGATCTGCAGCAACTGCGTCAACTGCTGGCTCTCCCATTCTCCGTCCATCCAGGCCTCCGCCGCGGCAAGGCTGCCGCCAGTGAGTAAGCGCCAGTAGACGCCCGCGGAGAGGACCTGCGCGTCGGCGCGTAACGTCGCGGCGGGGTCGCCAAAGTGAAAGGTCTGCGCCCCTTCGCGAACGGTGAGCGAGCCTTCACGAATGCCGCTCAACAGACGAAAGAGCAACCAGCGCGCGATACGCACGTTGCGCGGGATATCGGGCTCAAGCGCAAAAACGGGATCGGTCATGAGCGTTCACTCCTGCTGACAGGATGATTGTACAGCGGCACGCGCTTGAGCCACAGCCGTAGCGCCTGCCAGTAAATCGCGAGAACGGTTTTCAGCGTCATCAGCGGAATGCGCAGCAGCAGCCCTCGCAGGTTGGCCCGGGTTAAGGGTTCACGGCTCAGGGCCAGCGTGGCATCGAAGACTTTTGCCGTCTGATGGTTCTCAATATGCATATGCAGCGTTTTACCGGGCCGGTTGAATCGCCAGTGATAGACCATGTCCATCGGGTTAAACGGCGAGACGTGAAATGCCTTATCCAGCGGACGCGTCCGTTGGCCGTCCACGGCGTAGTAATGCCGTTCATTCCACGGCGTGTTGCGCACTTCTGCCAGTACCCAGCGCAGGGCGCCTGCGCCGTCATAGCAGTAGTAAAAGTTGACCGGGTTAAAATGAAAGCCCAGATAGCGCAGCTGGGTCAGCAGCATAACGCGGCCATCCGGACGCGCGCCGGTCAGGCTTTCCAGCCGATTCAGAACCTGCGCTTTCAGCGGCGTACCCAGCGGGTAATCCGCATCGTAAAAAGAGGCGGCAGCAAAACTATTGCGGCGGATACCCACTTCACTGAGCAGGTCCAGTTCATCCAGATCGAGCCAGGCCATGAAGATGCGATAGCGAAAATGGTGTGCTTTCGGCTGGAGACGGCGGTGGCGTAATACCCCTTCATACAGGCAGCTGTTCATTTCAGCGATTCTCCGTCGCGGCGATGCCGTTGACCACATCGAGGGCGCTGCGCACGCCATCTTCATGGAAGCCGTTATACCAGTACGCGCCGCAGAACCAGCTCCGCTGGCGGCCGTTGATCTCCTCGCGCCGCAGCTGAGCCGACCCGCTTTGTGGATTAAACAACGGATGTTCATAGACCATACGTTTCCAGACGAAGCGCGGGTCCACCGGCGTCGGCGGATTGAGGGTGACGCAGAACAGTGGGGCGTCGGCAGGCAGGCCCTGAAGAATATTCATGTTGTAGGTGACGCAGGCGCTGGCCTGATCCTGCTCGCTCAGGCGATAGTTCCAGCTGGCCCAGGCGCGCTTACGCACCGGCAGCCAGCGGGGATCGCTGTGCAGAACCACCTCGTTGCGCTGCCAGCCGATATCGCCCAGAATCTCGCGTTCGGCGACGGTGGGTTCCGCCAGCATGGCCAGCGCATCGGCCGAATGGCAGGCGAAGATCGCCTGATCGAAATGCTCCTCTCCCGTTGCCAGTTGCAACGTCACGCCATCCTGACCGCGGATAACGTTTTGCACCGGCGTATTGAGGCGGAGGCTCAGGCGATCGCCAGACCGGACAAGCAGGGCGCGGACGTATTCGCGCGAGCCGCCGGGCACCACGTACCACTGCGGACGCTGGCGGATATCCAGCAGGCCGTGATTATCAAAGAAGCGTAAGAACAGCGCCAGCGGGAAGCGACGCATCTCCTGTAGCGACGAAGACCAGATAGCGGCCCCCATCGGCAGAATGTAGTGGCGCGCAAAAAAAGGGCTAAAGCGGTGGCGCTCGAGGAAGGTCTGTAGCGTGGCGGCCGGGTCGAACGCGCCTCCCAGAGCCTGCTTCGCCAGCCGATTAAAACGGACGATTTCTCTCAGCAGCCCCCAGAAGGCCGGCTTAAGCAGATTGCGTCGCTGGGCGAAAAGCGAACTCAGGCTATGACCGTTATACTCCAGGCTACTCTGCGGGTTATGGACCGAAAAGCTCATCTGCGTTTTTTGGCCGCGGATCCCCAGCTCGCTCAGCAGGCCGATAAAGTGCGGATAGGTGCGATCGTTATACACAATGAATCCGGTATCGATGGCCCACGTACCCTGCGGCGTGGCGATATCCACCGTGGCGGTGTGCCCTCCCGGCGTGGATGCAGCTTCGAACAGGGTTACCTGGTGTTGCGCGGCAAGACGCCATGCGCAGGTCAGCCCGGCAATCCCGCTACCAATAATCGCGATTTTCATGACCGTACCATCCTGCGTAACAGCTTGCGTTGAAGACTTTCAGGAAGCCCGGCCAGCAGGCGCAGAAGCAGACAAAAGCCAGTCGGGAAGGCGATACGATCGTGACCTTTCGCCAGGCCGCGGCGAATGGCTTTCACCGCCTGCTCCACGCTCACCTGTCCAGGCATTGAAAAATCGTTCTGACGCGTTAGTGGGGTATCAACAAACCCTGGCGAAACGACCGTGACGGCGATCCCTCGTGGCTCCCAGTCCAGGCGCAGACTGTTGGCAAACCAGGTCAGCGCCGCTTTCGATGCGCCATAGGCCTCGGCCCGTGGAAAGGGCAGCCAGTGCGCCATCGAGCTCACCAGCACCACGCGATTCCCGGCTGACAGCTGCGACTGAAGCGCTGCCAGGCAGTTCACCGGCCCGAGAAAATTGGTGGTGATGACTCTTTCAACCAGCCTTGCATCAACCATGCCGCGATCGAGGTATTCGCAGGTCCCGGCGCAGAGAATGACCCAATCGGCGCGGCAGTTAGCGAGCGTCTGGCGACAGGCATCCCTGTCCGTCATATCGAATGAGAGAATGCGGATGTTGGGGCTGTGCTGCTGTAGCGCCGCCAGACGAGACGGATCGCGGCCGCAGGCAATGACAAGATGACCATCCGCAGCAAAGGATCTGGCGAGCCCGGCGCCAATGCCGGAGCTGGCGCCGGTGATCAGAACAGTCATCATTTCCGCACCCTCCGCTTGACGCCGCGCACCGCCGATCCCAGCAGGGGAAGATGTTCATACAGCATCTCTCCGGCGTCGTAGTAGTCACGCTGATGAATAATGCGTTCGTCCTCAATGGTGACCGTTGAACATCCCGCAAGCTCTAGCGCCGCTCCGCCGGCAAGTCGCGGATGCGACCAGTGCATGGTCCAGGCGACGGCAAAGCGTTGACCGGCGCAGAGCGGGGCATCGAGGGTGAAATGGCAGTGATCCACGTTAGCCAGCAGGTGTGAAAGGTAATCCTGGATTGCGGCCAGTCCCTGATGTTGGCCAAAAGGATCGATCAGCACGGCATGGGCATGGTACAGCTCGGCCAGCGCTGAGGGCGGCTGGGTATCCAGCGTGGCATAGTACGCGCTAAAACGACTGATGGCGGACGACGAGGGACGCATAGGTCACTTCCTGAGTAAACAATGTAGCATAGTTAAAACTTACACAATTAATAATATTTGTCCAAGTTTTGGTGAAAATATTTTTTATTGTTGTTATTTATCATGTGGTTATTATTGAAACTTTGATGCGTGGTTCTGGAGGCGTTAGCGAGAAAAGAGGCGTCTGCGAGCGGGTGCGAAAAAGTTGCACGAAAAAGCAAAGGGGGATTTTTGTTGGGGCGATACTGAGGGACCTGTTCGCTGCGCCACGGGGTGTGGCGCATGCCATTACAGCGCGACAATCTCCAGCGAGACAACCTGCTGCTGCCAGCGTTCAATCTGCCTCTGCCGGGCAGGCGAGAGTTTACCGGTCGTCACCAGCAGCCATTTGCGTTCTGGCAGGATCTCCGGTGCAAGGGTTGCGGGAGGGGTGGGAAGGACGTCGATGCGGTGACCCTTGCCGGTGCGCTTGAGCGCTTCAAGCCAGATTTCGCAGGCGTCCGTCAGGTGCCAGCCGGTGATCAGATAGTTATCGCCGGGCGCTTTTTTGTCCCCTTCGAGGCAAAAGGAGGTATAGGCGATAATGATGCCATCGAGGATTTCGCGCAGCGTCATGATTGCCGGGACATTGGCGGAAACCTGGCTACGCAGCGGGCGCAGCACTTCGGTGACCAGCTCGGGGCGGGGATATTCACGACCGGCGTCGTAAATCAGCTGGCGCAGTGATTCGATTTTTCCCTCTTTCAGTCGCTGCAGCATGCTTTCCTGCAAGGTGAGCCAGTTATTTGTCCGTCGCGCGCCGGGACGGGCCAGCAGGGGCTTGACCTGGCTGACCGGCACCCCTTTTTTGACCCAGTCGAGAATTTTGAGCGCCTGCTGAATATCGTCATCGCTGTACAGACGATGGCCGCCATCGGTACGCTGTGGCTTAAGGAGGCCGTAGCGACGCTGCCAGGCGCGAAGCGTGGTCGCGTTAATGCCGCAAAGCTGCGCAAATTCACCGATGGAGTAGGTCATAAGGTACACCTGATAATCAACAATACTCTCAATAATATACTACGAATAGCGGCGGGTTGAATGGCTTGCCCCGTTTACCCGCCGCCAGCGTTGCCATCGCTCAGTGAGCGGAAAAAGCATACAACCCATAAATCGCCGCCATCCCTGCGATGCTGACCATCGTACTGATGACGAACCAGGTCCTGAACGGCTGCTTCTGCGTTTTATGGCGGAACAGCCTTTGGCCCGCTATGGCTCCAGCCCAGCCGCCCAACAGGCCAAATGACAGTAAAGTGGCCTCGGGCACTCTACGCCAGGCCCTGCGCGCCGCCATTTTATCCACGCCATAAATCACCAGCGTCAGTACGTTAATCAGCAGCAGCCAGACAGCAAAGGGCCAGGAGGTAAAAAAGCTACCGATCGCTGCGAAGATCAGTAGCAGCCAGCAACACCGGTTGAGATGCATAATATGAGCCGCGGTTATTTTTCAGCGTGAATGCAAGCCGCATTATACGCATTACCCGCGACGAGAAAACTCCGCTGCTCGTATCGGATTCCGTGAGCTTATTTCGCCGGTTGACGGCTGGTGAGCAAAGTCATACCGACCGCGGCAAGCAGCAAAATGCCGCTTAAGCCAAACGCGCTTTGCCACCCCAGGCGGTCGAATGCCCAACCTCCAGCAGTTGAACCCAGCGCGATCGACAGCTGAATGACGGCGACCATCAGGCCGCCACCCGCCTCGGCATCATTGGGCAGGGTCCGCGCTATCCAGGTCCACCAGCCGGTTGGCGCCGCCGTCGCCAGCATTCCCCATAAGCTTAACAGTACGGCAACGGGCCAGACGTGGTGGCCGACCAGAAGCAGCGTTGCGGCAATCGCCGCCATCAGCAACGGGAGGGTGATTAAGGTCTGATAAAACCGGGCGTTGAGGAGCGTCGAAACGCACAGAGTGCCGATAAAACCCGCGACGCCGATAGCGAGCAGAATCAGTGACAGACCTGAGGCGCTGATATGGGTTACCGTTTCCAAAAATGGCCGCACGTAGGTAAATAAGGCAAACTGGCCCATAAAGAAAAGTCCGCAGGCCAGCAGGCCGATGGCGACGATGGGGCGGCTGAACAGACGAAGCAAAGCACCGCGTGGCCGACTCGCTGTGGCGCTTTCCATCGCTGGCAGGCTGACGCACTGCCAGATGAATGCAGCTATCGCCAGCGGCACGAGGCAGAAAAAAGCGCCGCGCCAGCCGACGGTGGCTCCCAGGTAGCTGCCAAGCGGCGCCGCTACGACGGTTGCCAGCGCGTTACCGCCGTTGAAAATCGCCAGCGCACGGGGAACCTGGTGCGCCGGCACCAGTCTGATAGCGGTGGCCGCCGACATGGACCAGAAGCCACCGATAACGACGCCAATCAGGGCTCTTCCCGCCATATAAACCGCATAGTTGTGGGCGAGGGCAACAATCATTCCCGACGCCGCCATCAGCACCGTCAGCCCCAGCAGGAGATATTTACGATTCAGACTGCCGGCAAGGTCAGAGATGGTCAGGCTGGTCAGCACCGCCAGGGCGCCGGAAATCGCAATGCCCTGGCCTGCCAGCCCCTCGGTGATATTTAACTCTCTGGCAATCGGCGTCAGCAGGCTGACCGGCAGAAATTCGGAAGCGATAAGGACAAAAACGCACAGCGTCATGGCAAAGACGCCGCCCCAGTGGGCGGGGGGTTGAGGGTGTGGTGTATTACGACTCAATATGGACATGATGGACATCTCTGGATATTTTTTCGGCCAGATTCAGGCCCTGCCGCAAAGGACGCCTGGCATGGAATAGCGGCAAAAAAGGCGGTGAAAAGTCATGGGCGCGAGGGTCAGCCGCCCGCAAAGACGGGCGGCTCGGGGGCGTTATCTCAGGCTGGTTTTGAAGAACTGTTCAAATCTGGCAAACGGGATTTTACCGGCCGCATTATCATACAGATCGACATGGTTCGCGCCGGGGACAATGACCAGCTCTTTCTCTTTACTGCCGATAGCCTTGAAAGCGTCTTCGGCAAAATAGCGTGAGTGGGCATTTTCACCGGTTACGATCAGCGTCGGGATGGTGACTTCATTGGCATAGCTCAGCAGCGGCATATTCATAAACGACAGCGGCATGGTCGCGTTCCACGCGCCGGTTGAGTTGACGGAGCGGGCGTGGAAACCGCGCGGCATGCGGTAATAATCAAAGAACTCTTTCAATACCGGGTTCGGGTTGGCTGGCAGGGTTTCCGGCAGGATACGATCGCCCGCGCTGGCGTTGCCTTTCTCATCGACATAAATGTCATGTCCGCCCGGTGCGAAGGTACCGTTTTCCGCATCTTTCCAGCGCTGCGCGTTCAGATATTGCAGTACGGCGCGGCGATCGGCGGTGGTATAACGATCTTTACCGTCGCCAACGCCATGGCCCATCGCGCGGCTCATATCGTACATAACGCTGGTGGCCACCGCTTTGACGCGGGTATCCATCGCGGCATCGTTCAGCGCCATGCCGCCCCAGCCGCAGATGCCGAGCAGGCCGATTCGGTTGCGATCCACTTCGTTTTGCAATCCTAAAAAATCCACCGCCGCGCTGAAATCCTCAGTATTGATATCCGGCGAGGCGACGTTACGCGGATGACCGCCGCTTTCCCCCGTGTACGAAGGATCGAAGGCGAGGGTGACAAAGCCCTGTTCTGCCAGGGTCTGGGCATACAGCCCGCTGGACTGCTCTTTCACCGCGCCGAAGGGGCCGCTTACGGCAATCGCCGCCAGCTTGCGCTCGCCGCGATCTTTAGGGATGTAGAGATCGCCGACCTGGGTGATCCCGTAGCGGTTCTGGAAGGTCACCTTGCGGTGATCGACTTTCGCGCTTTTCGTAAAGGTTTTGTCCCAGGTTTCGATCAGCGAAACGGGCGCGTTCGGATTGGTTGTATCGGCATAGCTCATGGTTGTTACTCCACTTAATGATGCGCATAGCAGCATGGCTGGCATGACGGCCGTCAGTTTTCTGGTGAACGCTTTCATCAATATTTCCCCTAAAACAGGTTCCTGATACAGGTTTCATACGGACAACGCTGCTGTGCTTTGTTGCAGTGCGCTGATTATAGTTAGCAGTCAGAGTGCTGATTAGCGGGGGGAAAGTGCTAAGATTCATATCAAATTGTGATAAATAGCGAAACGGTAGCGGGGAGAATGATGGCGAGGCGGGAAAACTATAACGATCTTTACCTGTTCATGCTGGTGGTGCGGGAAGGGAGCTTTACCGCCGCCGCGCAGCGGCTTGGGCTGGCGCAATCCGGCGTCAGCCGCGCCGTACGCGAACTTGAAGAAAGGCTCGGCGTACAGCTTCTGGTGCGCACGACCCGTAAACTTTCACTTACCCAGGCCGGCGAGCAGCTCTATCGAACGGTAGAAGCGGGCTTTGATGCATTGGATTCGGGGCTTTCCACTCTGGCGTATTATCGCAACACGCCTTCCGGCACCGTCCGCATTAACGCCAGCCAGCACGCGATTGATAAAGTCCTTCTGCCGAAGCTGGCGGTGTTCAAGCAGCGCTATCCTGATATCCGGCTGGAACTTATTAGCGAAAGTCGGTTTGTCGATATTATTGCAGAGCGGTTTGATGCCGGGGTGCGTCTTGGGCCGGAGGTCGGCGGCGGCATGGTCGCAGTGCGCATTTCGCCCGATATGGAGATGGCCGTTGTCGGCACGCCCGAGCATTTTCGCCGCTACGGTTTCCCGCAAACGCCAGCTGATCTGGTCGTCCATCCCTGTATCGCTTACCAGTTTGGCGACGGTAGCCTTTACGCCTGGGAGCTGAATGAGCAGGGTAAAAAAATTACCCACCGGCCTCAGGGGCAGTGGGCTTTTGCCGACAGCTATATGGAAGCGAAAGCCGCCCGTCTGGGACTGGGCCTGGCCTATGTTCCGCAGGAGCTGGTCGCCGACGACCTGGAGCGGGGCGCGCTTATCAGAGTCCTGCAGCGTTACAGCCAGCGGCTGGAAGGCTCTTTTCTCTATTATCCTCATCGCAACGTCTCCCCCGCGCTGCGGGCGGTGATAGATACATTGCGAACTTGAGCAGGTACGAGGATGCCTGATACGGGAGACGGGCACGAGGAGAGGAGCGGTGCCCGTGGCGGTCAGTGACCGGCGCAGCGCCGAATGCGAAGTTATTAGAGAAATAAGGGTATGTGGTTTTGATGTTAAATGTTATGGTTGTATTTGTTAATTTTTGCGCCAGTTCCTATAATCATCGCCCAACATGTTAGTAGGGCTAAGCGATGAAGTTATTATCTACGGAGCGCACCGATATCTGTTTACTGGCGCCCGATCATGCACGGCATTTACAGGATTATTTGCTGGAAAACCGTTCTCACCTTGCGCCATTCGAACCCTTGCGAAATGACGACTATTTTACGTTAGACACTATTGCGCAAAGAATCAGCAGCGCGCGCAGAGAGTATGACGAAAAACGTAGCCTGATGCTGGTTTTCACCCTCAAAAATGAACCGCAAATCATCGGCAGTATCAACTTCACTAACTTTGTCTTCGGCGTTTTTCAGGCATGCTATCTGGGCTTTTCCCTCGATCGCGCCTGCCAGGGAAAGGGCCTGATGCGCGAAGCGTTAGAGCAGGCGATTCGGTACGTGCGTGAGAATTACGGGATACACAGGATCATGGCCAATCATCTGCCTGATAACGTGCGGAGCAGCAATACCCTTAAAAGTCTGGGTTTTGTGCAAGAGGGCTATGCGCACTCTTATCTGAAAATTAATGGTATCTGGCAGGATCACGTCCTGAACGCATTAATCTTTCCGGAATGAGTATCCGCTGTCGTGCCGCCGCCAGCCATCGCAGAGCCTATGGCCTGGCGAAGGTTTACTGACGGCACGCCTGTCCTGCTGTGAATTAATCCTGTTAATTTCACCCATGAGGACGGTATTAAATTTGTTTTTCACAATAAGCTCTCTAACCATTCGGTAAACACCCGAACTTTGCGGGAAAGATGGCGGTGCGGATACAAAAGTGACAGTTTGCGATCGGGGGTAGGATTGTCGGGTAAGACTTCCACTAACAGCCCCCGGTCGAGATAAGGCTGTAAAAACACGTTCATCCCCTGGACTAATCCCAGGCCTGCCAGCCCCGCAGATAAATAGGTTTCTGAGTTATCCACGACCAGCTTACCGGGAAGCGTCATTTCAACGGGGCCTTCTGGCGTGGTAAACGTCCACGGCATGCTTTGTCGGCTGTTGCTGTTAATCCAGTTGATCGCCTGATGCTGCTGTAAATCCTCCAGCGTGTTCGGCGCGCCGTAGCGGGCAATATAGGCCGGGCTGGCGCAGGTCGTCATTTTAATATTGCCCAGCTTACGGGCGATATAGTCTCCGTCATCCAGTTCCCCGACGCGGAGCAGGCAGTCAAGACCATCGCGCAGCATATCTCTCCGGCGATCTGAGCTACTAAGAATGATTTCGAGGTCAGGATGCTGGCGATAAAAATCAGGAAGCCTGGGGACAACCAGTAAAGTTGCAAAAGCGATGGGCATATCAACCCGCAGCTGGCCGCGCAGTACGCGATCGGCGCCAAAAGACTCCAGCAGCTCATCCGCCTGGGAGAGTAAAGGTTTACTCCGGTGATAAAACGTTTCCCCGTCAGGCGTCAGGCTAATGCGACGCGTGGTTCGCTGCAGCAAACGCGTACCGCAGTGCTGCTCAAGCAGCTGTAAGGCTTTCGTCACGGCGGGGCGATGAACTTGCAGGTTTTCTGCTGCCTGAGTAAAGCTGCCTGATTCGACAATTTCAATAAAAATTCTTATGGATTCAAAGAGATTTAATTGCATTACTGGGTTCTTTTGCCTGATGCCAGAGAAGATATTGTTATCAATTTTATAATAGTGATGAACTTTTTTAGCTATTTTTCCAAATAATCTAACGTCATACACTCCTTCCAGCAAAAACGACCCGCGCCGAAGCGCCACTGCGAAGGATAATCCATTATGAAAACTAACCGTATCTGTCAGATCCTGCATATTGAAAAACCGGTGATTCAGGGCCCTCTCTCCTGGTTGACCGATGCCCGTTTAGTCGCCGCAGTCAGCAATGCCGGGGGACTTGGCGTACTTGGCCCTAATGCCGGATTAACCGCCGCGACTGCGGTATCAACGCCCGAAGAAACCGCTGAAAAAATGCGCGAAGAGATTCGTAAAACTAAGCAACTGACCGAAAAGCCTTTTGGTGTGAACCTGATCCCCTCTCCAGACAATGACATCTGGACTCCACCCATTCTGCAGGTAATTAAAGAAGAGGGCGTCAGCGCTGTGGTTTATACCGGCTACGGTGAAGGGGCGATCATACCGTCGTTATTTAATGAACTTAAACAGGCGGGCATTGCTATTATTTATCGCGATATCAATCCAACGCCTGAAAATACTCGTCTTGCTGAAGAGGCCGGCGCCGATATCATTGTCGCGACCGGTTTTGATGAAGGGGGAACCTTGCCGGGCACCGCGCTGGGTACTTTTTCAATCGTGCCGCTGATTGCCGATGCGGTGAAAAATATTCCGCTAATGGCTGCGGGTGGTATTACTGATAACCGCACCGCCAGAGCGGCGCACGCATTAGGCGCCGAAGGGGTATTTGCCGGTTCGGTGTTCATCGGAACGGAAGAGAGCAGGGTACCGCTGTCGATTAAAAACAGAATTATTGCCGCCAACGGTCTTGATTTGCTGCTGTTCCGCACGCAGCCGCACTACTATCGCTCCCTGCCGGGCAGGCTCGCTGAAACTTTGGTCGCAATGGATAAGGCCGGCGCAAGTCATGAAGAGCTCGGCAGAGCAATGGGGGGATTGCGTGGCTTGCGTATTGGCATGCTGGAGGGGAATGCTGATGAAGGCTATATCTCACTCGGTACGGGGATCGGCACTATCCGCAGCATCAAAAGCGCCGCCAGTGTTGTGAACGAGTTAGCCGTAGGCTGAAAACCGACGTAACAAAATCATGACGGGATCTCGCGGTTGCCAAACCCCGTCATGGCATCACGCACCAAACGCGCCGTCAATGGTCTGCATGGCTCCTGTTACGAACGAGGCTTTCGGGCCTGCCAGCCCCGCGACCATTGTTGCGACTTCTTCGGGACGACCGTGGCGTTTAATAAATACTACTTTTGAGCCATGAGGCAATATCCTGGGTAGGTATATTATTTTGTGCATTCCACGTTTTATTCATTGGCCACCACATACCGTCTCCCCTGGCAAAAGCTGCGCGATAGCGAAGCATTCCATCGTCCGGGTTTGAACGTAGTTGTTCCAGTAGAGTGGGCAACGTGAGTACCTTTTTTGAAAAGCATTTTTGAGTTACCCGCTCAACGGTGTCCGCCAGTTTTCTATAGGAAGTGGTTTCTCCGGCGATAAAGATAACGTCATTTCTCACCCGCGGTTGTTGCAAATAAATCGCGGTGGTCAGACGGCCAATATCCACAGGTGTTGTTACGGTAACCTGGGTATCCCAGCTGCCGAGGGCATTAATCGTATTTTGCGATAAATTCACCACGTCGAAGGCAGGCTCGAAAAGAAAACTGGTAAACATACCGGTCGAAATAATCACCTATTCTGTGGCGATTTGTTCCCGTAATAATGTTCTGACATCATACTGTTCGTCCCAGACGGGTTGACCGCTGCCTTTTCCGACTACATCGTAATTTACGCCAAACTGCCAGGGAAAATAGCGCTTCACTCCGGCCTCCAGTACCGCACGGGTAATCTTTATCTGAGTTCCTGTGCCAGCAATAAAGCCCATGCAGTTGATGATGGTATCAAACCCTGCAAACTGGCCCGTCAACGATGCAACCGTACCAGCGGCTACGTCGCAGGCAATAAATTCTGCCCCCGCCGCCGCCAGTTGTTGATGGCTAGCAGAAAGCAACTCCCCCCGATCGCCCCACGATCCTGGCGACACGATAACCGCGACTGTACCATTTTGCCGCCTGACCGCCGGGATTAATGAGCTGAGTACGGCTGCGCCCAACTGTCCCGCTCCCAGCACTAATACCTTTTCACCTGCATGAATATGAGATTCTCTCATTCTGACTCCTTACTGATCAGATCACACTATCGATTGGGTTTAGGGAAGTTTAGGTCGATCAGCTACATTCGATAAGGACTCAACATTGGGTTAAACTGTTCGCAAATATGGAACAATCGCGTGGGTGAAGGGGCAAAATGGATAAGCTGGAATCAATGCAGGTCTATGTTTGCGTGGTGGATTCACACGGGTTCGCCAGAGCGGCTGAAGTGCTGGGGCTGCCGCGCTCAACGGTATCGCGGGTGATTAAAGAGCTTGAAGCATACCTGGGAATTCAGCTTTTACAGCGTACCACCCGTAAGCTTAGCGTGACGGTAGACGGCCGCAGTTATTATACAGAGTGCAAAAGGCTTCTGGCTGAGATCGCCACCCTGGAGTCCTCTTTCCCCGGTAGATTTGCGCAGCCCAGAGGACGCTTTAAAGTGGGTATGCCGCAGTCCCTTGCCCGACATTGTATTATCCCAGGGCTGCCGGAATTTCTGCAGCAGTATCCCGGTCTGGATATCACGATTTGCTCAAGTGATGACGTAGAAGATATTATTCAGGAAGGGTATGACTGCGCGATACGAACGGGCAGAATCGACGATTCGACCACTTTGGTTGCCCGAGAGCTTGCAAGCTTTCGCTGGGCGATTCTCGCTTCTCCAGACTATATTGCCGCTCATGGTCGGCCGGAAACTCTTGACCAACTGGAACAGCATCGCGCCGTTGGCTACCTGAACCACCGTACCGGTCGGAGTATCGAGTGGCATTTTTCGCTTGCTGAGGGGGATTATGCCCTTCGCATGAAAGAGACGCTGGTCGTCGACGATACGGATGCCTACATTCAGGCCGGAATACAAGGGCTTGGGCTCATTCGGGTTGCCAGCTATCTGGCTATGCCGTACCTGCGCAGCGGCGCGCTGGTCTCCTGTCTGGAGAACTTCTCTTCCGCTTTGCCCCTTTCGCTGGTTTATCCGCAAAACAGATACCTTCCTCCTTCGGTACGGGTCTTCTATGCGTGGAGCAAAGCGCTGTTACAGCAGGCGGTCACTGACGAATAATCGCTATCCAGGGTGTTAATATCCGGGCCATTAAGCCGCGATTATGTGAGCGCCGTAACCTTGCTTCCGCCACGCGAGCAAAATAAAACTTGCTATCAAACTACTTTTGTGCGATCAATAGATAGTTGATTTACTCCACAGATCCAGTAATGAAACGAGTAGTAAAGCAGTTCTCATCTCAAGCGTTATCCATCGATAATCCTTCTTTAGAGTCTCCTTTTCGTTATTAATTAATTCTGTGAAGCCAATAGTGTTAAGTTTTTTGAACCTGCGACAACGATGACGGTCTAAGCCCGAGTAGACAAGTTCAGAAGCTGACGCGAACGGTGATAGCAAAAGTGGTAGTTTTAGTATCGCCGTTTAGCGTGAAAAAGTGCAAAAGAGATATCGCTATCCTGAAAGCACGCAACTTTTTATTGAAATTTACCGAACATTACGTGCCCTGAGGGCAAATTAAGCAAACAACAACATTAAAAAATCGCTGGTGCAGTAATAGAGCTCAATCTGGACTAAGCTTCAGAGGCATCTATCAGAAGTAATGACAATGAGTCATTGTTATTCTCAACCATTCAGAGCAGCGCGTTGACGCTGTAACAGAAAGCCGGGAAGGTGATTTCTGTGAATGTTCCTGCGGTAGAGAATGTTGTAGCAAAAAGAGGCTAACATCATGATTGACCACATTCATTTCAGGTGCCCATGCTGTCATGGGTCACAGTACAGAACATCGACTTACGATGTGTCTGAAAAAAATCCGTTTGGCGCGAAATGCATTTTTTGTAAATCGGCAATGATTACATTCGATAATATCGCCCCGCATATTGCCAGAAACTCGGCATCGCTCGAGTTACGCAAGTAACCTGGCGGCCCTGAAAGGGGCCATTAATCTTAAATTATTCAATATTGTCACCCTTTTGTCACTAAGCTGCCTGCGGGCGGCTTTTTTGTGTAAAAAAATCGCTTACGATTCGCAGGCGAAAGCATTATGGCCATAATTACAGTACATAACTGGTAGCACCGGCATCCGGAAAAGTGTGATCTTGATCAATGTTGCCTGCCCGTAATGCCATTAAAAATGAGATAACAAAAATAAATGTAATGGATTAATGGTGATTAATATGGCGATTAAAGAGTTTTTTATTCAGACACAACCGGAAAGGCGCCGTTATGGCGTAGCGCTATTTGTCGGGGTGGTTGCAGGGATTATGTCTGCGTTCGTTAAATGGGGTGCGGAAGTTCCTTTACCCCCTCGAACCTTTTCCGGTGGCAGGGATGAGTTTAATCCGCCGTATCTTTTCTTGCGCGACTATCTGGGAATTGACCCCACGCATACGGTATATACTTTTTCCGAGCATGTCATTAATCCGGTTATGGTGACGCATATTATATTCTCTCTGGTGTTTGCGGTGGGATATTGCGTTTTTGCTGAAATCTTTCCGAAAGTCAAATTATGGCAGGGGGCGTGGGCAGGGATTGTTGCTACCATTGCCGTTCACTGGATCTCATTTCCGTTACTGGGCCTGACGCCTTCCTTATTGAATATTCCTGCAGATGAGTATATTTCGGAGTTAGTGGGGCATATTTTTTGGTTCTGGGCGATTGAGATGATTCGTCGCGACCTTCGCAACCGCATTACTCACCAGCCTGACGCCGAAGTGCCTCTGGATGCGCCCTTCAGATAATTGGCTCCGCAGGAACCCGTGTTTCCACGGGTTCTTGTGGCCAGGACTTTCAGACTAAACCAGAGCACGCGGCATTGTATTCAGCGCGAAATTGAGGATCTTTTCGCCATCAAATGTAGCGTAGGGCAAGCTTTCAATAACAGCAATTTCTTGAGGTAAATGCAACGCAGCAATAAATTCGGCAATTTTATACTGAATATGTGGCGCGATCAGAACGCCATCAAAGGCGGGGGCGATGCTAAAGAAGTTTTCAACCCCAACGGCGCTGATTAAGAGATCGCATTGTCGGTCATCAGCTATTTTTTGCATCCTTCGGGCAATAATACCTGCCGTTTCGCCGAACAGACAGCAGATTAGTAGTTTTTTCACGTTTTAACCCTCGGTGAGTAACCGTAGCTACCTTATTCCTCTCTGATTATCGAAAATGCGCGCTGCATCAATTTTTCACGGCAATTTATGCAGATATTTCTTGTGTCTGAGAGCATCACAGATACGTCAATCGACGGCCTCTGTGACGCTGTGAATGGCAGGAGGTTAACGCGCAGACTACTTTATTTTCCGTGAAATTACGAAGCGATCGCCAACTCGCGTAAGCTTTGCTCCATGTGTACAGTATTCAATAGCAAAATTGAAGAACTCATCGGAGTCGAGCTCGAAATCCAGTTCTATTTTAACGGTATCGTCGGACTGCAGTAGCTGCTTTGCCTGTTCCAGATTGCTGGCTTTTAACATGGCCATCTCTTCACCTCGTTTTAGCGCTGGTGGGATCCGGGGTTTAGCTTACAGCCTTTATTTTACGTTACCGTGACATGACTATTGCCTGAACTTCTGCCGTTTGCCCACGGAAATCATCGCTATGGCTGAGCCGATAGCGATGATATTAAGTACATTCTCAATCAACGTTATTGAAGTAGTCCCGCGCCGCCGCCTCAACGTTCTTTGCATCAATGCCCGTTTTCTCGGTGATAGAAGCAACAAACGGCTTGAACTTCTCCGTCATCACATGGCCGCCATCCCAGTGGGCAACATAAAAGCGGCACTGATAACGATAAAAGTGGAGAGTCTTATCTCCTAACGTGTAATACATATGAATCTCCAGTTCAGTATGTCGGGTGGACAACAGCAGGTTATGTGCAAAGAGCGCATCTACGGATTCTATCCTCCTCCCAAATTGAGGAAATTTCCAGCGCGCAGTGCAAAACCATCTGGAATACGTAGGTCCGGAAGTGGCCTGCCTGCGACAGTCATGGTCTCAGGCAGAATTTTACGTCTTTTTATGTTTTCGCCTCAATGTTTGCCGGGCGGCTTGATAAACTCGGCTGAAAAATTAATACTGTATATAAATACAGTATTGGTGTGAGAGGATCTATTATGATGTTCAGTAAACCGGCTGAAATGCGTGAAATCTTGTCGATTCCGATGTTTAGCGACCTTGTGTCGTGCGGCTTTCCCAGCCCGGCGCAGGATTACATCGAGAAGGGGATAGACCTCAATGAGCTTTGTATCAGCCATCCTGCGGCAACCTATTTTGTTCTGGCGACCGGCATGTCGATGGTAGATGCCGGCATTTATGAAGGTACGTTGCTGGTGGTGGATCGCGGCCTGAAGGCGAAGCATGGTGATATCATCATTGCCGCTATCGGCGGCGAATACACGGTTAAACGCCTGTGTACGCACCCTACGATGCAACTGCTGCCGATGAATCCGGATTTTCCGCCGATTGTGCTGCACAACGACGGTGAAGAGCTGGAGATTTTTGGCGTAGTCACTTTCAGTATCAACAGGCTGCGCTGATGTTTGCTCTGGTCGATGTGAATTCATTTTATGCCAGCTGTGAAATGGTCTTTCGTCCTGATTTACGTGGGCGCCCCGTGGTGGTGTTAAGCAATAACGACGGCTGCGTAATCGCGAGGAATCACGAGGCTAAACTGCTGGAGATCCCGATGGGCGCGCCGTATTTCAAAATGAAATCACAGTTTGAGCGTCATCAGGTGGCGGTATTTAGCAGCAACTATGCGCTTTATGGGGATATGTCCCAGCGCGTTATGACCCTTCTTGAGGAGCTGTCTCCCGCGGTGTATCAATATTCCATTGATGAAGCGTTTGTGAATCTCAGCGGCATCCATCGCACTGAGGAGCTTGAAGCATTCGGGCGCCACGTGCGAAGTACGCTGCTGCAGTGTACAGGATTGACGGTCGGGGTCGGGATCGGGCCGACGAAAACGCTGGCCAAGCTGGCTAATTATGCGGCCAAAAGATGGCCAAAATTCGAGGGTGTTGTCGATCTCTCTTTACAAGCCAGGCAGAGGAAACTGTTGGCGAAGGTTGCCGTCGGCGAAATCTGGGGGGTGGGGCGGCGCATGGCGAAAAAGCTGAATGATATGGGAATTACCACGGCCCTTGAACTTGCCGAAATGCCCGCTTCCCTCATCAGAAAACATTTCAGCGTGGTGATGGAACGCACCGTGCGTGAGCTACGAGGTGAGTCCTGCCTTGAACCTGAAGAGTATATGCCCACGAAACAGCAAATCATTAGTTCGCGTTCATTCAGTCAGAAGGTAAGCGAATATGGGCCGATGCGCGAAGCCATATGCAGCCATGCGGTACGCGCGGCGGAAAGGCTGCGCGCGCAGCATCAGTATTGCCGCTATGTTTCGGTATTCCTGAAAACCAGTCCTTTCGCCGGCAATGACGTCTATTACGGTAACGATGCCGGGACAGAAATTCACATTCCGACTCAGGATAGCCGGGATATCGTCGCCGCGGCGGTAAAATGCCTGGAGACTATCTGGCGGGAGGGACACCGATATCAAAAGTGCGGTGTGATGCTGGGTGATTTCTTTAGCCGGGGCGTGGCCCAGTTAGGCCTGTTTGATGACTATCGCCCGCGCGCCAACAGCGAACAGCTGATGGAGGTGCTTGATTTTGTGAATCGGCGTGAAAAAGGTCGGCTCTGGTTTGCCGGGCAGGGGATTACGCGTAGCTGGGAGATGAAACGGCACAGGCTGTCTCCAGCCTACACCACCCGGTTCAGCGACCTGCTGCGGGTCAAACTGTAAGCCAGTATGAACGGGCGCTTTATTCGCTGCCGCACGCTGTCGCCAACAAGCCCTCTCGGATACCCCGGTCAGCGTAACGCCGGGAGCGAGCGAAGAGAACTTTCCCGGAACCGATGCAGGCGCACCGACCCGGGAATCCGCCATCAGACAGCTAGCGCAGCGCTTACTTCAGACCTGCCAGTTCCTCTGCGGTCAGCGCTAAGGTTTGCGTCGTTCCGCTCTCGGCCGATTTTACCGCGGCTTCCAGCACAGCCATTACCGCCAGCGCCTCTAACGGCGATACCGGATTGTTGATTTTGCCGGTCAGCGCGTCGCGGACGTGAATATAGTACTGGCGCTGATCCCCTTGCGGGGCGCTGATTTCACGTGACTGCAGGTCAGCATCGTACAGGACCAGACTATCGTCGTCTTGACCCCAGTCCTGGCTCCCCGGCGTCACCCCCGCCAGCAGTTGGCTCTCCTGCCGATCAGCGCGCTGTTTAACGACGCTGCCTTTATCGCCATGAACGGTAAAGCGCGCCACCCCACCTGCCACCAGCATGCTGCAGTGCAGAACGACTTTATGCTGCGGATAGTTGAGGACCACATGCGCCCAGTCGTTGATTTCCGCGCCTTCACGCAGGGTAGCGATATTTCCCTGGACCGACTGCGGCAGACCGAATAGCTGTAGCGTCTGGTCGATCAGGTGCGGACCTAAGTCAAACCACAGGCCGCTTCCCGGTACGTTCTGCTCCCGCCAGCGGACACGTACTTCCGGGCGGAATCGGTCGAAATGGGACTCAAAATGTTTCACTTTGCCGATAAGCCCTTGTTCGATAACCTGCTTCACTCCCAGATAGTCGCTATCCCAGCGACGGTTATGGAACACCGACAGCACCCGCTGTTTCTCCTCCGCCAGCGCAATCAGTTCGCGGGCCTCCTGCATATCCAGGGTAAACGGTTTATCGACGACGACATGTTTACCGGAATTTAAAGCCAGACGGGCAAGGGGAGCGTGCGTCGCGTTAGGCGAGGCGATGACGACCAGATCGACATCCGGATGCTGAATCGCCGCTTCAGGCGATGCGATGACGGTGACGTCCGGCAGGTCGCGTTTGACTTTCTCTTCATCGCGCGAGGCGACAATCGCCAGATTCAGGCCTTCGATGGACTGAATCAGCGGCGCATGGAAAGTCTTGCCGACGAAGCCGTAGCCAATCAGGGCAATATTAATAGTCTTAGCGTTACTCATAAGCATCTCCGCGTTATTTAGTCTCAGCGATATTAAGTTGTGTTGAGCCGTTGTCCTGCAATTCTTCCCATGGCCGGTCGAGAAAGAGCTGATGGATGTCGGCGAGCCCGGCAACCAGCCAGGGCTCGCAGTGATTCAGTTTCAGATGATCGGCGACCAGCCAGTGTTCTGCGCTGGCCGCCAGCATGGCGCGCTTGACTTCAGCATCCGCTTCCTGACTGGCGCTAAGGCCGAGGTCGGCGTGGAGTGCGCAGGCGCCGAGGATCGCGATATCCGCCCGATAGCGTTCCAGCAGAGATACCGTCGCGCTTCCGGCAAACAGGCGCTGCTGTCGGTCCCATTTTCCACCCAGTAAAATCAGCTCAATATCCGCGCGATCGCTGAAGTGTTGTGCAATATCCAATGAGGTGGTGATGACCGTCATCGGGCCCTGTATCCAGGCGGCGACGGCCAGCACGGTGCTACCCGCATCAAGAAACAGCGTCGATCCGCCGGGGATCTTCTCCGCCACCATTTTCCCGATCCGCTGCTTGGTATCCGCCAGCAGCGTATTGCGGTTCTGGCGATTCATTATCGAGAGATTAAGCGCGATAGCGCCGCCGTGGTTTTTCTGTGCAAGCCCCTGTTTTTCAAGGTCGCTAAGATCGCGGCGCAGCGTATCCGCAGATACCTGCAGTTTATCAACCAGTTCGCTGATGGTGACCTGGCCTTTTTCACTAAGGATATCAATGAGGTATTTTTGTCTGGCCGTTTTATGCACTATTATGACCCCGCAAAATGCTGCAATAACTCGCATAATACAGCATTTTGCGCAAAAAGAAATCGGCAGCATCGGCGGTCTGGCGCTAACGACGCAGCTGCCGCGTTTTGTCCCGGCGAATAATAATCCTTCGCGTAGTCCAGATCGGGCTGGGTAACGGCTGCGGTATTTAAAATCGGGTAGGTAGGTGGTGTATGGCCAGGAGTTTGCCATTTTCCAGCTGGATATAGTGACCTTTTTTTAATTCGGCGAGCATTTTCATAATACTGCTGCGTGATAACCGAGTACGGTCAAGAATATACTGATAGGCGGCTGTACTGGCGCGGATTTCGTCGGGTTCCTGAATCAGCATCAGCAACTGATAACGCAAAATATCAAAGCTGGTGGGCGCCGTCAGCATCTCGTTATAAATGAAAATTTTATTTGTCACAAACATAACGTGTTTAGCAACCAGGTCCCAAATCTGCTTTTCTTCGACTATCGCCATCACCTGTTCATAGGGAAGCGTAGCGATTTCAGATTCAGCCATCGTACGCAAATGAAGGTGTTCCGACAGTGGAACGGTAAAACCCAACGCCAGCGGGGCGGAAAGAATGCCGAGGGAGAAGGCATCTTCATTGCGCACGATCAGCACACTGCCTTTACGCACGAAGTGGCATAAAGGTTGCGATCCACGGCGGTAAAAAAGTTTGCTGCTTTTTTTCCATAGGCGGTAATCCTCATCGTGGGTTATCGCGGCAAGCAGAGGCGTCAGATGAGGTGACGGTACTTTGATATCGATATGACGACCGCGCGCAGCCATAGAACATTCTGTTTAATCTGCCATGACATTAAATCTAGCAGAAGATAGTCGTTGGGCAACAGGACACAAGTTTGGCGTAACTTTCAGTATTTCAACGGGATTCCCTGTTTGATCTGCAACAAAATCCCGCGTTCGGTGGTGATATAACTGCCTTTTTTTAGTTCGGCAAGGATTTTCATAATGCTGCTGCGAGAGAGAAATGTCCGCGACTGGATATAGTTTGCCGCAGTAATGCTCTGCCGAATCTCAGCGGACTCCTGCATCAGCTCATATAATTGTGAACGGATAATCGCGTATGAGCTTGGTGCGGAAATGCGGGTACAGTGATCGTAAACGCGTCCGGCAGTATAAATAAGTAAATGCGCGAGGCTTTCCCACAGGTCTTTTTCGGCAATAATGGTATTGGCGGTAAATAAAGACAGGCTGGCGATACGAGAAGGCCCCATCGTTTGCATATAAAGATAGTCGGCTGCGGCCAGCTGATTGCTTAGGCCAAAAACGTAAGGCGCGGACTCTGAGTTCATCATAAAACCATCCCGGGTGCGAAAAAGCGCAATACTGCCGGAGAGCAGTAAGTAACATTTACGAGAACTATCATTCTCGTAGTTAATTTTTTGTCTGGGATGTGTTTCAAATATGTTAGACCCGGGCTTGAGGTGAGTAATAAGATTTTCAATATGCGACGTTGGTTTGTAAGATAAAGCCCCATACATACTTGTTTTCACTGTGTTTATACTATCAGACACGTTTTTATATCTCCAAAAGAATAGCCTGGCATCAATGTGCTGATTCAACTGAGAGTGAAATTATGAGCCAACCGCTAGCGGAGAGTGAATATCTCAGGCGGTGTAAAATTACACCGAAAAATCACTTGAGATAATGGGTGGGTTTATATCAAAATTTAAATCAGGAGCAATGAGGTTGGTTTTTTAATATCACTATTTGTACAGGGCAATATCGCCTGAATGCAGATTTTAATACAAGTATGTTCTTGTGCATTGCCTCCGGCAGGATAATTTATTGTCTAAACAAATGATGAAGCAATGGAACGTCTGCGAAATGATGACGGGCGAATTTGATGCCATGTTTTTATCCGCGGAACGAGAGTAAATTAATTAAGGAGTATCAAAATGAATAATAAAATAATCATGGCGACATTTGCTATCAGTGCCGCTCTGTCGGCGGCAGGCGCTCACGCTGCTGATGGCACCATTAACTTTACCGGTGAAATTCTTGACCAGGCCTGCACCGTAGATATCGGCAGTAATAATACGATGACGGTCGATTTGGGCCGCGTGGCGCGCTCCTCATTCCAGAGTACAGGAGATGAGTCTGACGCAACTAAATTCACGATTAAGCTGATTAACTGCCCGGCGAGCGTTAACTCAGCGAAGGTGAAATTTGATGGTGCCAATGACTTAAACAATAGCGATCTTTTAGCTATTACCCAGGGGCCGGCTGCGGCAAGCGGCGTCGCTATTAAGCTGATGACGGCGGATAAAAGTTTGCAAGGGCTAAATCAGGTCAATAGCTATAGCTACCCGTTGGTCACCACGGCTGATAACAATCTTGATTTTTATGCCTCTTATCAGGCGACTCAGGCAGTTGTTACTGCCGGTCCGGCAAATGCGGTTGCCAACTTTACCGTTAACTACAACTAATTTTTGAACGTTAATCAGGGCCACTGCTCGGCCCTGATTATCGCTGGAGTGTGCAATGAAGTTTTTTACCGCAATGGCGACGATGGCGCTTTTAACCCTTACTTCAACATCTTACGCGGGGGTGATTATCGGCGGGACGCGGGTGATCTATGCGGGTGATAAAAAAGAGGCTTCATTGAGCGTGACCAATCCCGACGGCCTGGCTTATCTCATCCAGTCCTGGGTCGAACCTTCAATACCGGGTGGGAATAAAGCCCCTTTTATTATTACGCCGCCGCTTTATCGGCTGGATAAAAATCAGCAGAACGTGATGCGTATTATTCTGGCCGGACAGTTATCTCAAGATCGCGAATCAATGTACTGGCTAAACATTAAATCTATTCCGTCGGTGACGCCTCGGGATAATACTTTACAGGTGGCCGTGAAAACACGAATAAAGCTGATTTATCGTCCCGCGGCGCTGAAACAAAGTAGTCCTGAAGAACAGGCGGATAAACTCAGATGGCAGCGAACGGGCGATCGACTTCAGGTCACCAATCCCACTCCGTACTATATGAATTTTAATGAAATAAAAGTGGGAACAGTAAAGATAGACGATGTGACATTCGTCGCGCCAGGTGCAACCCGTTCATACGCTATTCCCTCAGGCGGAACCTCTACGCCAGTTGCATTTAAGCTCATTAATGACTATGGCGGAATTGGCGTAATACATAACGTCATGCCGTAAACAAAGGATTAAGGCGATAGCGACAGAATAACAATAAAAACTATCGTAATGGAGTGAATGCTTATGAAAGCACAAAAGCGAAAGCCGGAGCATTATCCAGCATACCTGGTGGTTGGTGTCACGCTGTTATTCTCCGTTATGGGAAATGACGCGCAGGGCCGTGATTTTTTTAACCCGGCGCTGCTTGAAATTGATAACCCCGAAATGAAAGGGGCCGACCTTTCAGCTTTTGAAAACGGCGCTCAGGCACCGGGTACTTATCATGTCGATGTGATTATAAATGACAAGGTGGTTGATGCGCGGGATATCGTCTTTTATGCCGTTGAGCGCCAGGGCGGAGTGCCAGAACTAAAACCTTGCCTGAAGGTGGACCTGCTACAGAGCTATGGGGTGAAAACGGCGCAATTTGCCGCCTTATCCGGCACCGGGAAATGTGCGGATCTCTCCGCTATCCCGCAGGCAACGTCCGAATTTCTGTTTAGCACGCAAAAATTGCGATTAAGTATTCCGCAAGCTGCGCTTTCACCGGTAGCACGAGGTTATGTCCCCCCGGAACGTTGGGACGAAGGTATTAACGCTGTCATGCTGAACTATATGCTTAGCGGAGCCAACGATTGGGGGCGCCATCAGGATGAAAAGAGCAGCAGTCAATATGCCAACCTGCGTCCGGGCATAAATTTGGGACCGTGGCGGCTGCGTCACTACTCCACCTGGAATCATGACAGCCAGGGGGAAGAGAAGTGGGAGACGATTTACAGCTACGCGCAGCGCAATATTATTGCGTTAAAAGCTCAGCTGACGCTGGGCGACAGTACGGCGCCAGCGGATATTTTCGATAGTATGCCTTTTCGCGGCGGCCAGCTTGCGTCTGATGATGACATGCTGCCGGAGTCGATGCGCGGCTATGCCCCGGTGGTTCGCGGGATAGCAAGATCGCATGCGCAGATCGTTATTCGCCAGAATGGTTATGTTATATACCAGGACTACGTGGCTCCCGGCGCATTTGAAATTAATGATATGTATCCCACCGGCGGTTCCGGGGATCTGAACGTGATCATTAAAGAAGCCGATGGCAGCGAGCAAAATTTTATTGTTCCCTATGCTTCGTTACCGATTCTACAACGCGAAGGACGATTAAAATATGCCCTGACGGCCGGCCAGTACCGCTCCTGGGACCGCCGCGTCGATAAAACTCCCTTTGGCCAGATGACGGGTATTTTGGGGGCAGGCGGTGGGTTCACGCTATATGGCGGCTTTCAGGAATCAGCCAAATATCAGTCAATTGCCGGAGGCTTAGGAAGAAACCTCGGCGATATCGGCGCGCTCTCCAGCGATGTGACGCAGGCCTGGTCGCATCCTCAGGGGGAGAAGAAACAGACCGGACAATCGTGGCGCATACGCTACAGCAAAAATATGCTCGCCACCGGCACCAATTTCGCTATTGCGGGATATCGCTACTCTACCGGCGGTTACTACGCTATGCAGGAAACGCTGGACTCGTGGGGGAATCCCGGCGCGGTGAACGAACATCGGCGCAACAGAATGGAGATGACGCTGAGTCAGGCGCTGGGTGAGCGCGCAGGGTCATTAATGATGAGTGCGATCCGTGAAGATTACTGGCATGCCAGTCGCTCAGCCTCATCGCTGAGCGCCGGTTATAACAACGCCTGGCAAGGGATTAGCTACGGCATTAACTGGACGCGAAGTCAAAATGGCGGAGCATCGGGTGGACAAAACCGCAGTACAGGGAGCGCCGAACAGCTTATTTCACTGAATATCAGCGTTCCGTTGCCGCGTCTGGCCAGCAATACCTGGGCAAATTATGCCCTGAATAGCAGCAAGAGCGGCGGTGCGACCCATTCCGTCGGAATAAACGGCATTGCCCTGGAAGGCAATTCGCTGAACTGGAGCGTTCAGCAGGGGTATGGTTCCGGAGGCGACGGATACAGCGGCAGCGCGAATGCAGATTATCGAGGCACCTATGGTGAACTGACGAGCGGCTACAGTTATGACAGAAATAGCGAGCGGCTGAGCTATGGCCTGGCGGGCGGGGTTCTGGCGCATGCCGACGGCATCACGTTCTCGCAACCGTTGGGTGAAACGAATGTGCTGGTAAAAGCTCCTGGCGCCTCCGGCGTCGACATTAATAATCAGAATGGCGCGAAGACCGATTTTCGCGGCTATACCGTAACGAATAATGTATCACCCTATCGTAAAAACGATATTGGCCTGAATACGACGACCTTACCGGAGAATGTCGATTTGGCGATTACCAATAAAACGGTTATTCCGACGCGGGGAGCGGTGGTCCGCGCCGATTATATTGCTAATGTGGGTTTGCGGGCGCTGTTAACGCTAAAACAGAATAATCAACAGCCGGTGCCATTTGGCGCGCTGGTTAATCTGATGGGTAATGAAGGGCGCAGCGCTATCGTCGATGAGGCAGGTCAGGTCTATTTAACCGGCATGCCGCCGCAGGGAACCTTAGACGTTGCCTGGGGCCAGAAAAACTCGCAGCGCTGTCAGGTGGATTATTCTCTGGCTGCAGATAATAGCATTAGCGGAATTAGCATGGCGCAGTTTACCTGTCGCTAGCGTTATTTTTTCAAGCACAAGAGTACTTCTATGAGAAAGTTTATATCTCTCATTATTTTAATGTTGAGTTTAACGGCTGGCTGCTGTTCCGCGGTGACCTGTGAGGTATTACTGGCGCAGATCAATACCGTTGGTTTTGGTACGGTGAATGTTCAACGCGATATCCCGGTAGGGGCGACTATCGCTTCTACCGTCTCCCCGGGCTATGCGCAAGCTGCCATTACTTCGGATAATGGAGAGTCTTGCCCCGGAAATTATTCCATGGTGTATTTGTCGGGTATTGAATCGCCAGTCAGCGGCGTTTATCAAACCAACCTTGAAGGGGTAGGGATCAAAGTAAATGGCATGCCCGGAGATTTTAGCTTACCTCCGGTAACCGCAAACTACATTTTTTACCTGGGATATTATACGGTGTCGCTGGTGAAAACCGGAAATATCACCTCCGGACAATTAACGCCAGGGTTAATTGCTCAGGCGTGGTTTGGTTCTCCTGGCAATTATTTTACCAAAATCTCCCTGGACGCCAGTTCACAGGTAAATGTGCTTAGCTGCTCTATTTCGAGCCAGGTATTGAGTTTTGATCTCGGCAGCGTAAGCGCGGCCGAGTTTGGGTCTGCTGCGGGTTTTTCGCCTCCGCACACGGACACGCAGAATTTGGGACTTAATTGCAACGCCGGAGCAAATATCCATATACAACTCCAGGGGACGCAGAATCCGGACGCCAGCGGCGACCGCAGCGTGCTGGCGTTAACCGGCCAGGGCAGCGAGACCGTTGCGGATGGCGTTGGCGTTCAGCTGCTTTATAACAATGCGCCAGTGCAGCTGAATAATCGCCTGATGCTAAAGCAATCCTCGGGCGGCCTGGAAAGTTTGCCGATTACGGCTCGTTATTATCAGACCAAGCCGGTGGTTAAAGCCGGCGAAGCTAACGCGACCGCAACTCTGGATATGACTTATCAATAGGAGAGGCAATGATCGCCAAATTACATGATTTATGTCTGGTTCTGGTATTGTTTTCCGCTCCGCTACTGGCCGGCGATGTGGTTTCGTTGAATATCAAGGGTAAAATAGTTGCCGCCCCCTGCCAGATCAGCAGCGATAGTGTTGCAAGAACAATTTCCTTGACCGATTCGCAGGGTATCCGGGCGTCTTCTCTCTATACGCCTGGCTCCGCGACGGAGTGGGTACCCTTTGATTTTAATATTGAACGCTGTCCCGCGGGAACGACAACGGCCACGATGCAGTTTTCCGGTAATGCTGATAACGCTGGCCCGGACGATCTTTATCAGAATAGCGGTAGCGCAGGCAATATTGCCATACAGCTACAAACGGCAGAAGGGCAGCCTTTAGGTAAGGATAAAACGGTAAGCGGGACGATTGTGAATAATCAATATCGCTACCGCCTGCGCGCGCGGGCATTCAGCCCGCGAGGTGGTGTTACGCCCGGTACGATTAATGCAGTTATCACCGTGACCTTTACCTGGCAATAAAAGGAAGTACCATGCTTTTCTGTACGCTATTTTGTAAATCGGCGATCGCCGTAATTTTGCTGGCGACTATCGTCTGGCTGATGCTTGATATACTATCACCGGGTATCCAGGGGCTATCGTGACCATGCTGAATGTCATTTATAAAAATGATAATAATTTTTTTAAATTAGGTTTTAACGCTCTGCTGGAGAGTTTATTCCCTGCGGCTATGTTTAGCTCATTGGCAGTGAATAAAATATATAAGGGGAAAGATACCGCAACCGATATTATGGTGCTGAGTTTATGCCGCGGGGAGGAGTACATTTGTCATCCCGAGTTACAGCATCGCCGGGGAGGCATCCTTATTGGCCTGGTAGGTAAGCAGTTCCGCTGGCGCGGAGGGATCTTGCCCTCATGCCTGAAGGAGATGATATTTATTCAGCAGGATGAGAAAATTTACCGGATGATTGCGCAAATTAAGCGGGCCCGGATGCAGGAGGCGACTCCCTCGATGAATCAATCCGATATTCGCTGTCATGATTGTCGTCATCGCAAGCTCTCAAGACAGCAGGAAAAAGTGGCCGCAGCACTACTGGCGGGGCTTTCGGTCAGAGAGATTGCCGGCAAGCTGGCGCTGAGCGAAAAAACGGTTTTCTCCCATAAGCGCATCATCATGTCAAAATTCAAGTTACGCCATGATGTCGACCTCGTGCTGCTGTTAAATTATTTGCGCAGAAGCTCAGCGGGCCATAATGACTAACTTGCAAAAAGCTATTTCTCATCTATGTTTATTCTGCTTGTAACAATGGAGGATAAAAGCATGTGTACCCATTTGCATGATAACGCGCGTCAATACGCCGAAGAGAAAAAATGAACGACTCCCGTTAACCTGTCTTGCCGCCGGCATACGTTCTGGCGACGGACGATCGCGCAGGTTAACCGCTGTATCGCAAAGTTTATCCACGACCCGCCGCCGGCGGGTTCTTCGTTTTTGCGTCCCCACTTTTCGCCAGTGAATTCAGCAGGATGGGCTTATTAACTCTTGCGTAACCGTCGCGTAAGGCTAGACTACGAAAATGTGCATGAGTTAACGGAGGTCCAGTGGACGCCATAAAAGGATCGGAACTGAACGTGCCGGATGCCGTTTTTGCATGGGTGTTCGACGGGCAGGGCGGCGTAAAGCCGCTGGTCGACAGCGATACCATTGATAAAGAGCATCCTTGTTGGCTGCATCTCAATTATACCCATGTAGATAGCGCGGAATGGCTGGCATCGACGCCGCTGCTGCCTAATAACGTACGCGATGCGCTGGGTGGGGAGAGCACTCGTCCCAGAGTGACGAGGATTGGCGATGGGGCATTAATTACGCTGCGCTGTATTAACGGCAGCACCGATGAGCGCCCGGACCAATTGGTTGCGATGCGTCTCTATATGGACGAGCGGTTAATTGTTTCTACCCGGCAGCGCAAAGTGCTGGCGCTGGACGATGTGCTCGGCGATTTGCGTGAGGGCAACGGGCCGGTTGACGGCGGCGGCTGGCTGGTGGAAGTCTGCGATGCGCTGACCGATCACGCCAGCGAATTTATTGAGCAGCTCCATGACCGGATTATCGATCTGGAAGATGATTTACTCGATCAGCAGGTGCCGCCGCGCGGCTTTCTGGCGCTGTTGCGTAAACAGCTTATCGTCATGCGCCGTTATATGGCGCCGCAGCGTGATGTCTATGCAAGGCTGGCCAGCGAGCGGCTGCCGTGGATGACCGATGACCATCGGCGGCGGATGCAGGATATTGCTGAGCGTCTTGGCCGCGGTCTGGATGAAATTGATAGCTGCATCGCCAGAACGGCGATTATGAGCGATGAGATCGCGCAGATTATGCAGGAGTCGTTATCGCGAAGAACCTACACGATGTCGCTCATGGCGATGGTTTTTCTGCCCAGTACCTTTTTAACCGGGCTGTTCGGGGTTAACCTCGGCGGCATTCCCGGCAATAGCTGGCATATGGGTTTTTCTATTTTCTGCATAATGTTAGTCGTTCTCATTGGGGGTGTTACATGGTGGTTGCATCGTAGTAAATGGTTGTAAAGAATCGTCTTTTGTCGCGATGGCGATGATGAAAACCCGGCAATGTTTGAGCGAAATCAATAAACCATCTACCCATTCAGGGCAATATCTCTCTCGCAGGTGAATGCAACGTCAAGCGATGGGCGTTGCGCTCCATATTGTCTTACTTCCTTTTTTGAATTACTGCATAGCACAATTGATTCGTACGACGCCGACTTTAATGAGTCGGCTTTTTTTTGCGCTCTGTTTCCCAGCTTCTACGCTTAATTGGTGTACCCGTCCATCACCGGGAGTCAATATGCGTTATCAACCGCTGAACTCAATACCCATACCGCCGGAACCCAACGATCCTGTGCCGGTCCACGATCCCAAGCCACGTCCGCGCCCGTTGCCCGATCCGCCGCCTGACGATGAGCCGATTAAATTGTCGCATCGGGAGCGGAGATCTGCGAGGATACGCGCCAGCAGATTGTCCGCCCCTCAATGTAATGCGAGAAATTATTGTGACCGCTTTTTCAACTCTGAATGTTTTGCCCGCCGCCCAGCTCACTAATCTGAATGAACTGGGGTATCTTTCGATGACCCCGGTTCAGGCAGCGGCTTTACCCGCGATTCTTGCGGGCAAAGATGTCCGCGTGCAGGCAAAAACCGGCAGCGGTAAAACGGCGGCATTCGGCCTCGGGCTACTCCAGCACGTTGACGCCTCGCTGTTCCAGACCCAGTCTCTGGTGCTGTGTCCGACCCGCGAGCTGGCGGATCAGGTGGCCGGTGAACTGCGTCGCCTGGCGCGTTTCCTGGCGAATATCAAAATATTAACCCTCTGCGGCGGCCAGCCTTTTGGCGCTCAGCGCGACTCGCTGCAGCACGCGCCGCATATTATCGTCGCCACGCCGGGACGCTTGCTCGATCACCTGCAGAAGGGCACCGTGTCGCTGGACGCTCTGCAAACGCTGGTGATGGACGAAGCGGATCGCATGCTGGATATGGGTTTTAGCGATGCCATTGATGACGTGATCCGCTTTGCGCCGGCGTCGCGCCAGACGCTGCTGTTTTCCGCCACCTGGCCGGAAGCAATAGCGGCAATCAGCGGCCGCGTGCAGAATAATCCGCAGACTATTGAAATTGATGCCGTTGATGCGCTACCGGCTATCGAACAGCAGTTTTTTGAAACTTCGCAAAAGGGTAAAATCGCGCTGCTGCAAAAGCTACTAAGCCAGCATCAGCCCGCCTCCTGCGTGGTGTTCTGTAACACCAAAAAGGATTGCCAGGCCGTTTGCGATTCGCTCAACGCCGCCGGGCAGAGCGCGCTATCGCTGCATGGCGATCTTGAACAGCGCGACCGCGACCAGACGCTGGTGCGTTTTGCCAACGGGAGCGCGCGCGTGCTGGTGGCGACCGATGTCGCTGCCCGCGGCCTGGATATAAAATCGCTCGAACTGGTGGTGAACTATGAGCTGGCCTGGGACCCGGAGGTACACGTGCATCGCATTGGCCGTACCGCTCGCGCCGGTGAAAGCGGTCTGGCGATTAGCCTCTGCGCGCCGGAAGAGGCGCAGCGTGCGAACATTCTTGCCGAAATGCTGCAAATGAAGCTCAACTGGATGGACGGGCCGATGAATAGCTCGATTACGCCGCTGCAGGCAGAGATGGCCACGCTGTGCATTGACGGCGGTAAAAAGGCTAAAATGCGTCCGGGCGATGTGCTGGGAGCGTTGACCGGTGATATCGGTCTTGATGGTGCTGACATCGGAAAGATCGCCGTTCATCCGGCACATGTCTACGTTGCCCTGCGTCAGAGCGTAGCGCATAAGGCATTCAGGCAGCTTCAAAACGGCAAAATTAAAGGCAAGGCCTGCCGGGTACGTTTGCTGAAATAGACCCGGCAGCGGCGTCTCAGGCGATTGCCTGAGACGCAGGAGGATTATTTCACTTCCACCACGTTCAGACGCAGAGCGTCCAGCTGCGCATCATCTTCTTCCGGTTGCCAGCCGGCCGGCTGCGTCGGGAGCTCTTCGCGATCGAACGCCAGGTCGCCGCCGTCAACGACCGCAGAGCCGTGATGAATGCCTTTGAAGTCGAACAGATTAACGTCGCTGAGATGAGAAGGCACCACGTTCTGCATCGCGCTAAACATGGTTTCGATGCGTCCGGGATAGCGTTTGTCCCAATCGCGCAGCATATCGGCAATCACCTGACGCTGTAGGTTCGGCTGTGAACCGCACAGGTTGCACGGAATAATCGGGAAACCTTTCGCCTGAGAGAAACGTTCAATATCTTTTTCCCGGCAGTAGGCCAGCGGGCGAATAACGATATGTTTACCGTCGTCGCTCATCAGCTTCGGCGGCATCCCTTTCATCTTACCGCCATAGAACATATTCAGAAACAGAGTCTGCAGGATGTCGTCGCGGTGGTGGCCAAGGGCGATTTTGGTGGCGCCCAGCTCAGTCGCGGTGCGGTAAAGAATGCCGCGGCGCAGGCGCGAACAGAGAGAGCAGGTGGTTTTGCCTTCCGGAATTTTTTCTTTAACGATGCCGTAGGTATTTTCTTCAACAATCTTATATTCAACGCCCAACTGCTCAAGGTATTCCGGCAGGATATGTTCCGGGAAGCCCGGCTGTTTTTGGTCGAGGTTCACCGCCACCAGTGAGAAGGATATCGGCGCGCTTTTTTGCAGATTGCGCAAAATCTCCAGCATGGTGTAGCTGTCTTTACCGCCGGAGAGGCAAACCATGATGCGGTCACCTTCTTCAATCATATTAAAATCAGCGATCGCCTCGCCGACGTTACGGCGCAAGCGCTTCTGCAATTTGTCGATATTGTATTTTTCTTTCTTTGTAACTTGCTGATTATCAAGCATTATAAACGTTCTCTGAAACAAAAGGCATGTAAGGGGCAAAGTTAACATTACGGTGCAAGTCTGGCGTCAGGCATTTAAAGCCGATCGCCGTTGATTTCTTCCATCCCTGTATTGTCGACGTTGAACACCATTTTTTACGTTTTCATGCCCCATCTGGTTAGCAATGGGTTAGCTCCGGCTTACCGCAGCCGGCAGGCAAAAGTATGTCGCGTATGGTACGGATTCCGACGACGAATACCAGCGCGTTTTACGGCAGCTTTCCATCTGCTGACGATTAGTGTCGTGAGTTTTGGTCTCCCTGCACCTGGCATGAAGAAAAAAACGTCGTTTTCATGCTCGCCACGCCCATACGCCTGGTGATGGACGGAATCAGGTAGAAGAGGCGAGAACTTACTCTTCGCGATAATCAGTTAGCGTTGGCAATGTGTCTCACTTTTAAAGCAGGTACCAGGTAATCATAGGTACAGCCTGCTCCAGCTGGCTTCTGCAACCACTGAAGAGAAACGGGGTAAGATTTCTTCCCTCCCCGTGACACGGTGAATGGGCGGGTTCAGCCAGGCGCAAGGTAATATAGATTTTTTGCTTTCACACTTATTGTTCAGCCTTTACCCTAAGCCACCCGGATCGCGATATAATCATTTGCCTCCTGATAATTATACCGCGAAGATATTTTTTTAAGTACTTAACAGGTGTGTATATTGAGAATAATAACCCAGCCCATGCTGATTCTCTGCAACTTCGCTGGGGTAAGATTTATTCCTAATAATAATCTGAGTATATCCCTGTACAATGAGTTTTTTCCTTGCAAAACGAAGTGCTTATCATATCCCCATTCCTTTTCCCTTGCTTAGGAATAAGAACATTACAAAAATTGACAGTTGCCTAATATTTTTATGAGATTTAAACTTTCACTGCAACTCATGGATTAACTTTGGTTATGGGAATAAAAAAATGAAAAAAAGTACCGTTGCAGTAATGATGATAGCGGCCCTTTCAGGAACAACTTATGCCGAATCAATACAGCTAAGCCCAAACTTTTCTGCAGAAAGTTTTACTGTATCAACGTCTGCAGGGATGCTGAGTGGGAAATCACAGGAGAGAGTTTATGACGCGGATACAGGGCGAAAAGTCAGTCAACTTGACTGGAAAATAAAGAATGTCGCCATTGTGAAAGGCGATATCTCATGGGATGCCTACTCCTTTTTGACGCTGACCGCCAGAGGCTGGACGTCAATGGCTTCAGGCTCAGGACATATGGATGACTACGACTGGATGAACGATAACCAGTCCGGTTGGACAGATCATTCATCGCATCCCAGCACTAATGTCAATTATGCCAATGAATACGATCTCAGCGTACAAGGATGGATTTTCCAGGACGAAAATTATAAAGCAGGCGTCATTGCGGGTTATCAGGAAACACGTTTCAGCTGGACAGCTACCGGTGGTTCTTACAATTATGATAACGGTGCGACGACTGGCAATTTTCCAACCGGCGAGCGAGGTATTGGGTACAGCCAGCGATTCTCCATGCCCTACATTGGTCTGGCGGGTCAGTATCGTATCAACGACTTTGAATTTAATGCCTTGTTTAAGTTCAGTGATTGGGTCAGAGCTCATGATAATGACGAACACTATATGCGTGAGCTGACTTTCCGCGAGAAATCAACTAATTCGCGTTATTACGGTACAACGGTTGATGCCGGATATTACATCACGCCTCATGCCAAAGTTTTTGCTGAATTCACCTACAGCAAATATGAAGAGGGCAAAGGAGGCACTCAAATTATTGATACCTATAGCGGTGAATCAGCTTCTATTGGAGGAGATGCGGCTGGCATTGCAAATAAAAACTATACCATTACAGCCGGTCTACAATATCGATTCTAAATCATCACCTCCCGCGGATATAGCAAGAAAAACTCGCTAATCCCTCGGTGTGCAATCATAAGTGTGTAGTGTCTCCCTGTCCGGGAGACACTACATTTTTTGCCGCGACATCCCCGAATGCTTAAGAGGATATCGCAACAAGCGCTAATCGCTCAAGGATCGCTTAAAACCTGAAGCAGGAGGAACTTATCCTCATGCGCCGGTAATTATTTAGCGCAATACACGCGCGCTTCACGCGGAGTATAAATACCCAGGGTCACAAAACCCAGCAGGCCGTTGACAAAAGTCTGCTGCACTTCCGTACGAACCACTTTATCCGCGCCGCCGCAGACGTTAGCCGCATCAATCTGTTTCGACTGGCCAATGCCGCTGACAAAGAAGTGGTGAGTGGTCACCTGCTGAGGTTGAACGGTGACGCCAGGATTTACCGAGAAGCTCTGCTGGGCGCAACCAGAAATAGCGGCCACGGCGAAAACTACCATAATTAACTTTTTCATTTCATCCCTATAATTTTCTAAAACATCCCCACATTCGGGCAAGGGTTTTATACAGCAAAATGAAAAAGACACAACGTACTAATTTTTAAAGTACCAGATGAATGATCGCCTTATCTGCGACGCTTCGGGTACGATCCAAGTTTCAGATTGCGGAAAAAGCCCGCACGGCGGCGGGCAGGATAGGTTTATCGTACGACCAGTACCGAGCATTCCGCATGGCGGACAACGGCGGCGGCGTTAGAACCCAGCAGATAGGTGGTGATATCGGGACGGTGCGAAGAAATGATCACCAGATCGGCGGGAAGGGATTTCGCCATAGCGAGAATTTTATCTTTCGGCGAACCCTCGGAAACGTGTAAATGGACACGGTCTTCCGGAATAGTAAATTTTTTCACAATCTCTTTCAGCCGCGACTCCGATTCGGCTTTGAGGTCGTCCATCGCCGGCAGCTCTGCAGTATAGGCCATTCCCAGCGAAGCGTAATAGGGAAGGGAGGGAATGACGGTCAGGAAATGCACCTCGGCATCATCGATTCTGGCTTCAGCCTCAACGTGCTTGATAACACGGTCAGTTAATTCTGTATCGGAAATATCGATGGGCACAAGAATCATTCTGTTCATATAACCTCCTGTTTAAGTAACCACTTAAAGTGTAGGCCATCCGGACGAATATTGTATATTGAACCCAATCACACTTTCGCTATCAGGCGCGGCGGCGTTCGGTAAATTTGCCTTTAATCACACCGTCGTAAAAACGGCCCTTAGAAACAACCTGGAGAAAATCGCGAAAAATGCGTGGCGGGACGCCGAGATACTGTAGCGTTTGGTTATCGCGGAAACGGATTTCAAGAATGCCAGAGGATTCGTCATAGGCGATGGAGTGGATGCGGGATGATTTTACGCAATGATGGTGCATGGCAGGCGTCCTCTACGGCTACGGCAGTTCCTGTCAGTAATATATCATTCATCGGACGATTATTTTAAAGCAATTGATATATTGTTTTGCTTTGAATGCAGCTTCAGAGGCAAGGGAAGAGAGCCCGCCGTTGCCAGCGGGCCCGCAGCTTAGAACTGGTAAACCAGGCCTAAAGCAACCACGTCATCGGTAGAGATGCCGTTGTTGGAATAGAAGCTGTCGTCTTCGTCAAGCAGGTTGATTTTGTAATCGACATAGGTAGACATATTGCGGTTGAAGTAATAAGTCGCGCCGATGTCAGCATATTTCACCAGGTCTTTGTCGCCATCGGTATTGGTCAGATCTTTGCCTTTAGACATCAGGAAAGAGACCGCCGGGCGCAGGCCGAAGTCGAACTGATACTGAGCAGTCACTTCAAAGTTCTGAGTTTTGTTGGCTACGCCGTTACCGTTGCCGTAAGGCGTCATATTGCGGGTTTCGGAATACATGGTCGCCAGATAGATGTTATTGGCGTCATATTTCAGACCGGTGGTCCAGGCTTCCGCTTTATCGCCCTGCGCGGTGGTCTGGGTCATCTGATCGTTGGTACGGTCAGAGGAGGTGTAGGCGGCAGCGGCGCTGATACCCATACCGAAATCGTAAGAAGTAGATAGACCAAAACCATCGCCGTTAGCGTTACGTACGCTGCGATCGCCATTGTTGGTGCCTTCTCCGCTGCCGGCATTTTCGTTTTTACCCTGGTACTGCAGGGCAAAGTTCAGGCCATTAACCAGACCGAAGAAGTCGGTATTGCGGTAGGTTGCTACGCCGTTGGCGCGGCCGGTCATAAAGTTATCCGCCTGGGTATAAGAGTCGCCGCCGAATTCTGGCAGCATATCGGTCCAGCCTTCTACATCGTACAGCACGCCGTAGTTACGGCCATAATCGAATGAACCGTAATCAGCGAACTTGAGGCCAGCGAACGCCAGACGGGTCCAGGACTGGTTGTCCGCGCCTTCGGTGTTGTTCGCCTGGACGTTATATTCCCACTGACCGTAGCCGGTCAGCTGATCGTTAATCTGAGTTTCGCCTTTGAAGCCAAGACGGACGTATGACTGATCGCCATCTTTTGATGCATCGTCAGAGAAATAATGCAGACCGTCCACCTTGCCATAAAGGTCCAGTTTATTTCCGTCTTTATTATAAATCTCAGCGGAGTGTGCAGCGCCAGCAGCTAATAATGCCGGGATAACGAGGGCCAGTACTTTTCTTTTCATTTAGACAATCCTTTAACTGTTTTTGTTTTTGCTTCCTCCAGGGAAGTAAACTCATGCTAAAGGAGCAGATTGAGATCTGGTAAATATCAATTGTTACGATATAAGTAAAATCTAAAATAAATAATTCGAATGAAATGATGATAATTGTAATGAATGAATTCGCGTAATGCATATAAAATAAAAATTATACATATCGGTGTTAATGCCGTATTATCCGCCCGTTATATGCCTTTTATTGTCATCCAAATTTTTATGTTGCCGCCCGTTCCTGAGAATGGTTTTATTGATCGGTAAAATGACAAGCCCGAATTCATATTCGGGCTTTTTTTATGGGCTGAAAAAAACGTCAGTAGATTAGCTTTCGGTAGTCGGTTTTTCTGCCTTACCGGCCAGCTGCGCGAGGAAGTCGTAGCGTTTTTGCAGGTCTGCCGTTGCATCCTTCCACAGTTGTTCCGCGACTTCCGGCTGTTGAGCGTTCAGGCGACGGAAGCGCTGCTCGTTCAACAGTGTCTCAGCCAGGGCATCTGACGGCGGGCGGGAGTCAAGCGCCAGCGGGAGTTTGCCCTCATCGGCACGACGCGGGTCAAAGCGATACAGCGGCCAGAAACCGGTGGCGGTCAGCTGACGCATCTGATCGTGGCTCAGCGCCAAATCGTAACCGTGCTCTTCGCAAGGGCTATAGGCGATAATCAGCGACGGACCCGGGTAAGCTTCCGCTTCCTGAATGGCTTTTACCGTCTGATTCAACTGGGCGCCAAGCGAAATCTGCGCCACATAAACATGACCGTACATCATCATGCTCACGCCGAGATCTTTACGCGCCTTGCGCTTGCCGTGCTCGCCAAACTTCGTAACGGCTCCCAGCGGCGTAGCCTTCGATGCCTGACCGCCGGTATTGGAGTAGCACTGGGTATCGAGCACCAGAATATTAACGTTTTCGGTCAGACTCAGCACGTGGTCGAGACCACCGAAGCCAATATCATAGGCCCAGCCGTCGCCGCCAATCAGCCAGATCGATTTTTCCACCAGCGCGTCGGCGTCGGTTAACAGCTCCTTCGCGCCTTCTTCATTTGCCAGTACCTTGCGCAGCTCGGCTACCTGCTCGCGGCGCACCTCAGGCGTTGCTTCTGCGTGCAGCGCATCGTTAAGCTCGGGCGGAAGTTTATCGGCGAACTGCGCCAACAGACGCATGACGCGCTGCCGATGCTGATCGACGGTAAGTCGGAAGCCAAGCCCAAATTCGGCGTTATCCTCAAACAGCGAGTTGGCCCAGGCCGGCCCGCGACCATTGGCATCGGTGGTGTAGGGCGTGGAAGGGAGGTTGCCGCCGTAAATCGATGAACAGCCGGTGGCGTTGGCAATCAGCATTCGATCGCCGTAGAGCTGAGTCAGCAGTTTGATATATGGCGTTTCGCCGCAGCCGGAGCAGGCGCCGGAGTATTCAAACAGCGGGCTGATCAGCTGTGAGGTGCGGATATCGATACGTTCCAGCTTGCTGCGGTCCATTTCCGGCAGGTTGAGAAAGTAGTCATAATTCACTTTCTCTTCTTCAACATGCTCAAGGCGCGACATCATATTGATGGCCTTGATTTCCGGGTTCTGCCTGTCTTTTGCCGGACAAACTTCGACGCAGAGATTACAGCCGGTACAATCTTCAGGCGCGACCTGCAGGACGTATTTCTGACCGCGCATATCGCGGGATTTGACGTCCAGGGAATGCAGGCTGTCCGGCGCATTTTCCATTGCCTCCGGGGAGACCACTTTCGCACGGATTGCCGAGTGCGGGCAGGCGGCCACGCAGTGGTTACACTGGGTGCAAAGTTCTTCCTTCCAAATCGGGATCTCTTCGGCGATGTTGCGTTTTTCCCAGCGGGTAGTGCCCATTGGCCAGGTACCATCCGGCGGCAGAGCGGATACCGGTAGCGCATCGCCGAGCCCGGCCAGCATCGCGGCGGTGACGGTTTTTACGAAATCCGGCGCGGCGTCGGAGACGACCGGTGGGCGATTCGGGCTGTTGCCGTCAACCGGCCGTAGCGGCACTTCCGCCAGCGACTCACGGGCCATCGCCAGCGCCTGCCAGTTACGCTCCACCAGCTCCTGGCCTTTGCTGCTGTAGCTTTTGGCAATGGCCCCCTGTAGCTCCGCCAGCGCGTTATCGCCCGGCAGGATCCGCGTCAGGTGGAAAAAGGCCATCTGCATAACGGTGTTGATACGCGCCCCCAGACTGCATTCACGGGCGATTTTTGCCGCGTTGACGATATAAAAACGCGCTTTTTTCTGATTGAGGGTGGCCTGGACTTCTTGTGGCAAACGGGACCAGACTTCATCGGCGCTGTAGGGCGTATTAAGCAGGAAAATACCGCCGGGCTTCAGACGTTCCGCCATCTGATATTTATCGATAAACTGCAGCTGGTGACAGCCGACAAAGTCGGCCTGCGAAATCAGATAAGAAGAACGAATCGGCTTCTCGCTGACGCGCAGATGTGAAACCGTCAGCCCGCCGGCCTTTTTCGAGTCATAGACGAAATAACCCTGCGAGAACCACGGCGTAGAGTTACCGATAATCTTGATATTATTTTTCGTAGCCGAGACGCTACCGTCGCTGCCGAGCCCGTAGAAGAGGGCTTCCAGTTTCGCTTCCGAGGGGAGCGTATTTTCGACCAGCGGCAGGGAAAGATTAGTGACGTCATCGTAGATGCCGACGGTAAAGCGCGGCTTGGGTTTAGCGGCGCTCAGCTCCTTGAAGATGGCCAGGACACACTCCGGACCGAACTCTTTTGAAGAGAGGCCATAGCGTCCGCCAATGGTGCGCGGCAGTGTTTCTCGCTCGCCGCGGTTAAAGGCTTCGGCCAGGGCGGTCATGACGTCGAGATAGAGCGGCTCGGCCTGGGACCCCGGTTCTTTGGTGCGGTCCAGCACCGCCACGGCTTGGGTGCTCGGCGGTAAGGCTTCAAGCAGGTGCGCGGCAGAGAAGGGGCGGTAAAGACGAACTTTTAGCACGCCGACTTTTTCACCGCGGCTCAGCAGCTCATCGACCACTTCTTCACAGGTACCGATGGCGGAGCCCATAATGACGATTACGCGCTCAGCCTGCGGATGACCGTAAAACTCAAAGGGTTTGTACTGACGTCCGGTGGCGGCGGCAAAATCATCCATTGCCGTTTCGACACACTCATAGACCGCGTTGTACCACGGATTCGTCGCTTCACGTGACTGGAAATACGTATCCGGATTAGCTGAGGTGCCGCGGATAACCGGATGTTCCGGGTTCAGGGCGCGCTGGCGATGTTCATCAATTCTATCCTGCGGCAGCAGGCTACGAATGGTATCGTCTGCCAGTGGAGCGATTTTGTTGATTTCGTGCGAGGTACGGAAGCCATCAAAGAAATGAATGAATGGCACGCGACTTTGCAGCGTGGCGATATGTGAAATCAGCGCAAAATCCTGAGCTTCCTGAACGCTGCTGGCGCAGAGCATCGCGCAGCCTGTCTGACGTACGGCCATCACGTCGGAGTGATCGCCGAAGATAGAGAGCGCGTGCGTGGCCACGGTACGGGCGGCGACGTGCAGCACAAACGGCATCAGCTGGCCCGCCAGTTTGTACAGCGTCGGGATCATCAGCAGTAAACCCTGCGATGATGTAAAAGAGGTTGAGAGCGCACCGGTCTGCAGCGCACCGTGTACGGCGCCGATCGCCCCGGCCTCCGACTGCATCTCGACGACGCGGGGGACATCGCCCCAGACGTTTTTCAGCCCGTTGCCAGCCCAGGCATCCGCCTGCTCCGCCATTGTGGAGCTGGGCGTGATCGGGTAGATGGCGATAACTTCACTGGTGCGAAACGCGACTGAAGCAACCGCGCCATTACCGTCAATAGTGATCATATCAATACTCACATTGCTAAATATTTGAAAAAAACTTTTTATGCCCAGTGAGGCAACCTGGGCACTCGCTTATCTCTGCTTTAAAACCGCTTTCGGCGCGATCCTGTCGCTGGCTAAAAATGCATCTCTGATCAGCCTGAGCGCGCTCAAAACGCGACCCGCTTCAGTTCGCGCAGGGCGTAGGGTTTGCGATACCGTGTTTAAGTATAGACCCCTGAGCAACAGGCTTTTTTGATCTCCGGTAGCGATAAAATCCATAACTTAGATAAATTAATTCAACTTATTACAGCGTTGTTTGCTTATAAACGACAGCCTACACCAAAATCACAGGCACCATTTTTCCATAAGTAGCAGTGTTGACGGTGGGGGGAGCAAAGCGTTGAGAACGATAATTTCGCGTACATTACCTATAGGTAATTTAATGGCACTTTGCTATATTTTAGATACCTGCTGGTAACTGGTGTTAGACAGATTACGATGGATAAATACGAAATCAGACGTCAGCGCTTGATCTATATCCGTGATAATTTATGCGGCGGTAAAGCTGTTGATGTAGCCCGAACCCTTGGGCGGGAGCCTTCTTACGTTTCCAGGATGCTCTACCCGGAAGGCAAGAAACAAAAGAAAAGGATAGCTGACGAGATGGTCGATCTTATTGAATCTTCTTTCAATTTGCCCCGCGGCTGGATGGACGGCATTAGCGGAAGTATTGATATCGAACGAGAACCGGTGGAAGACACACCTCAGATGCAGTACGTCATTGAGGTTCTGGACGCTCAGGCCAGCGCGGGACCAGGATGTATTGTCTCAAGCGAGGTTGATGAAACGGTCAACAGTATCACCTATGACACTGCCGGCGCGCTGAGGCTTTTTGGTAACCGGCCCGCAGAGCATATCAAGGTGATTACGGTTTCCGGCGATAGCATGTCCGGCACCATCGAGACCGGTGATTACATCTTTGTTGATGTCTCAAAAGATTACTTTGAAGGTGACGGTATCTATGTCTTTTCGTTCAAAGGGGCGGTGTTGGTGAAGCGTCTTCAATTCACGGCGGATGGCCTGCTTGTGCATTCAGATAACCGCAAATATGCCGACTGGACGATCGGCGAAAGCCATGAACAGTATCTGAAAATTATTGGCCGCGTGATCTACAGCCATAGCGTTAAACGGTTTGTTTAACGCTTTACTAGCGTTCAAACCCTCCTCCCGTTCCAGCCTTAAGTATCGAGTCCAGCAGGTAAAATTTCCCGGCAGGCTTTTTAAGCACCGGGTTTACCTGCGCTGGATGCGAGAAATCATGTCCAGCAGCCCTTTTTATGTTGGCAATCTGGCGCATCGCCCGCCTGCATCGTTTCCCTCCCGGCAAAACCCTGCCTTGTAACTAAATTTTGAATATTTTCAGAGGGTTATTCTAATTGCATCATAAAATATACCTGAAGGTATTTATTTTTAATTAACCCTTGGGTATTCTTTCTTCATCGACTTGAAACACATCGCGTTATCGTCGGTGAAATACAACGATTCGAAAATGAATCTACGTGGCTGAAAAGCCAGCACCATAACGCAATGCGCTTTGGGGTGAAGCCAGCGGGAGAGGATTCATCGCCGACGCACCGTCAAAGCTCATTAAGGAGACCGCAATGTCCCGTAAAACCGCGTTTCATGGTTCCGCTGCCGGTCGTCGCCGTGCGCAGCGCTCGCACTTACAAAATCCACAAGCCCTCAGTTCAGAACGCCTCCACCGGCCTACGCCTTCTCGCGCTCAGATTCAGGCTAAGGGAAAGCACCATACGCCAGCGCGTATCGAGGACGCATTGCCCATTAACTTTGTTGCCCAGGATATTTTTTGGCAGCTTGAGGAATATAAACGGCAAATTGCGCGTGCCACCGTTGTTTATCAGCAAGAATTTTCACACCACTATGCGCAACCAGGGGCCTGGCTCTGTCACAGGGCCATCTATGCGCTGGGTTTGCAAAAAAGAAAAAAGGTTACGGCAAAGTAAAAGCATTAGCATGATGCTGCTTTCCTTCGCCATTTGTTATGACCATCAGGAATGTCAGTGAAAGAAGGGAGGGTGAATGTCCGATCCTGTTTCCGGTACGTCGGCAATTGTTACTGGAGGATTAATGGCAGCGAGTCTACTTGGCCTGATCGCAGGTATTGATTATGGCGTTGTGTTCGGCGCATTTGCTGGCGCCGTGTTTTATGTGGCGACCGCAGTAAATATTTCACGTTTCAGACTGGCTGCCTATTTTATGACTTCCTTTATTGTCGGCGTATTGGGCGCCGGGTTAATTGGTACGAAGCTGGCAATCTGGACCGGATACAGTGAACGGTCTTTAGACGCGTTAGGCGCCGTACTGCTATCCGCGCTGATTATTAAGATTCTCACATTTCTGAATAATCAAGATCTCACCGAATTGTACAAAATACTCACTCGCAACAATAGTGAACGGCCCAATGGAAAATGAACTGCCGGCGCTGATTAACGCAATTGTCTGCGCTTTGATCACTCTGAACTTGATGTTTTATCGCCGCGCGTGCTACCGAAGACATCGGCCATGGATATCATACACGGCATATTTACTGGTACTTACCTATGCCAGCATACCGTTTCGCTATCTTTTTGGCCTGTATGAATCGACCCATTGGTTAGTCGTCAGCGTCAATTTTTTTATACTTATTACCGTATTCCTCGTCAGGGGGAATATCGCGCATTTAATCGATAAATGAGGGATGTATGAATAAAGATGAGATTTTTAACGCCATTTTGGATAAGGAGGGCGGTTATGTAAATCATCCGGACGATCGAGGTGGCCCAACAAATTGGGGGATTACTCAGGCCACTGCCCGCGCGCATGGTTATGATGGATCTATGCAAAAACTGACGCGCCAGCAGGCGCTGGATATTCTCACCGCGGACTACTGGATTGCGCCCCGGTTCGACCATGTTGCTGAGATATCTACCCCGCTTGCTGAAAAACTGTGTGATGCCGGGGTCAATATGGGCACTATTCTGCCGGGTAAGTGGCTTCAGCGATGGCTAAATGCCTTTAATCATCGCGGAGTGCTGTATCCGGACCTCATGGTCGATGGTGTTATCGGCCCCAGAACGATTAACGCCTTAAGCCAGTATCTTATTCGCAGAGGCAGTGAAGGTGAGACGGTACTATTACGAGCATTAAACTGTAGTCAAGGGCAATATTATCTGGAGCTGGCTGAAAGAAACGATGCTAATGAATCCTTTATCTATGGTTGGCTCAGGGCTCGAGTAATGAGTTGACCGGCAATAAAATCTGCTAATCCAAAGCAGAATATCACCTTTACAGGAATCCCCTGAAAGGACAAAGTTTATACTACAGCAAATGGAGGGTATGCCATGCTAATTTCATTTTTTTAATAGCAGATGAGCCGATAATGTATCGCAACGTTATGATATAACCCAAGGTTAATCTGTCGATGATTAATCTATCAAGAAAACCAGATTACTAAATTTTATTAAGGATGAAAATATGCAATTCATAGCACTGCCGTGGGCAACTTTGCAGGCTATCTACAGAGCAAAAAATGGTGAGGTTGTTGAAGGGAAATATGTCCGTGTGGCAGGGAACTTCATTAACCTTTGGGACCCCTCTAATGAAAGTGCAGATCGCGTCAATATTACGCCGGTCTTTCAGATGGTTTTTCGCAATCTTGATGATGGTATTCTTTATTTTTCCGGGCGTGTGATGTTTTTTGATAAAGCTAAATCAGAGCACGATGCCTATTTCCGTCATCCGTTTGATGATGTCGATTCAAGCGTGATGACGCAAGCCTATGCGGTAACCAATACGCAATATCTGGCTGGAACATTCTATTCTGGAGTTGTGCCAAATTAATGACCCTACGCCCGGTTAAATCGGCATAGCCCTTAGCCGGGCATTTTTATTGAATGACAGGATGAGAAAACTGCTCTGCTGTAGAAGATATGTTTGCAGAACAAAGAATGATATCTTTACGTGCAACGACCCAATCGCATCATGACGATGTGTCACACTCACACTGAGAGATTAATGCGCTCATGCAGACAAACTGCTACCGCGGAAAAATTGCTAAAAAATGTTAACACAACGCATAAATACGTACTTCGCCTCTCGACGCGGCGCGCTGAGCTGCCTATTATTCTTGAGCTTGTTCATTTTAAGATGTATCTGAGGGGAGAGAAGATGCGAGCTGCGTTTTTAGTGGGATGTGCTGCGCTGTTACTGTCGGCGTGTAGTAGCAATGATGAACCTGTTCAGCAGGCAACGGCGGCGCACGTGTCGCCAGGGATGCGTGCCGCGATGAGCAGCAGCGGGCAGGCGAACTGCGCCATGGTCGGCGGCTCGTTATCCGTAGCCCGCCAGCTTGATGGCTCCGCTATCGGCATGTGCGCATTACCGAACGGCAAGCGCTGCAGCGAGCAGGCGCTGGCAGGCGGAAGCTGCGGTAACTATTAATTCATCAGATCGGCGAGCTTATACACCAGCGTCTGGTCGGCGGTTGCCAACGTCAGCTGCGTTTCCGTCAGGTCGACCTGCGCACCGTCGCGCAGCATTTTGCTCAGCGTGGCGTCCAGCGCGCTCAGCTGTGAGTCCGTGCAGAGCATGCGGGTCATCGCCAGCTCTTCAACCTTCAGCTCGCCGTCAGAGACTTTACCCGTGCCGCTAAAGCGGTTGCACATATTGCCTGAAACGTACATTTTGCCTGTTATTGGCATCTTTTCGCCAAAGCTCAGCTCCAGAGGCTTATCGGCGGCTTTCAGCGGTTGACCGTTGACGCTGGTCAGCACAAAACGGTGGTGCTGAAGCTGTTCCGCTCTGGTCGACACTTTGCTGTTATAAACGCAGCCCGATAGCAACATTCCCGCCGCCAGCAGCGCAGCAATCTTGTTCATTTAATCTCCATAAATATTTATCACATCAATAAATGAAGGGGATTGTAACTTTATCGCAGGGGATTTCTGTGGGGATTATCTGAATGTGCCCCCCGCGGAAGGGGAGCACAAAAGGGCAAGGAAAATCAGACCAGTGCGTTAGGGCAGGTTTCGCCAGCATCCACCTGACGCAGGTTGTCGAGGGTGGTCTGCGAGATACTGATCAACGCCTCTGCGGTCAAAAACGCCTGGTGACCGGTAAACAGAACGTTATGGCAGGCGGAAAGACGGCGGAAGACATCGTCCTGAATAACGTCGTTAGACTTATCTTCAAAGAACAGATCGCGTTCGTTCTCATACACGTCCATCCCCAGCGCGCCAATTTTCTGGTGCTTCAGGGCATCGATCGCTGCCTGCGAATCGATAAGCGCGCCGCGACTGGTGTTGATGATCATCACCCCATCTTTCATCCGATCGAACGCGGCATGGTTCAGCAAATGATAGTTCTCATCGGTCAGCGGGCAGTGCAGGGAGATAACATCGGACTCCCGGTATAGCGTTTCCAGATCGACATACTCCACGCCCATATCCAGCGCGGCGGCGCTTGGATAGGGATCAAACGCCAGCAGGCGCATACCGAAACCTTTAAGGATGCGCAGCGCGGCAACGCCAATCTTACCGGTGCCGATAACGCCGGCGGTTTTACCGTGCATAGTGAAGCCGGTCAGCCCCTCAAGGGAGAAGTTAGCATCGCGAGTGCGCTGATAGGCGCGATGAATGCGGCGGTTCAGCGACATCATCATGCCGATTGCGTGCTCAGCGACCGCTTCCGGCGAGTAGGCCGGGACGCGTACTACCCGCAGGCCCAGCTCTTTCGCGGCGTCGAGGTCAACGTTGTTGAACCCGGCGCAGCGCAGCGCGATGTACTTCACGCCGTGGGCTTTCAGTTCTTCAAGTACCGGGCGGCTACCGTCATCGTTAACGAAAATGCATACCGCTTCACAGCCGTTGGCGGTTTTGGCGGTCTTTTCGGTGAGCAGGAAGTCAAAAAATTCCAGTTCAAAGCCGTATGCATCATTGACATGCTGCAGATACTTCTTGTCGTACTGTTTCGTACTGTACACAGCGATTTTCATAAGACTTTTCTCCAGTGATAATACCGTCACGGTAGCATAATTAAAATAATCTTACAATTATTAAAAAATAGTTTAATTACCAGGCTATAGTAATAATTCTAGAGCATATCGCTGAGTTAAGAAATCTCTTTAAAAGACAATACGTTTCACCAAAAATTGAGGCTTAAAGCGCCTGGCGCCAGCAGGATTAACGGCCACAGCAAGCCGGAACTGACGTTGGCCAGCTGGAAACGGCGGAAGGACGTCCCGCTGGCGCCGGTTACCAGCGGCACGGTGGCGCGCAGGGGGGAAAGAAAGCGGCCAAAAAAAACCGCCCATGCGCCGTGGCGGCGCAGGAACAGCTGGCCGCGCGCGAGACGCTCGGCGTTAAGCCAGCGAATACGATACAGATGATGCTGGTAATGACGGCCGGTTAGCCATGACAGCCAGAATCCGCCGATTGCGCCGAAGCTGGCGCTCATCCACATTAACAAGAAATGCCCGGCGCTGGCCGAAGCCAGGGTGCCGAACAGCAGCAGACCGGAAGTTCCCGGAATCAGCAGCGAGATAACGGCGCAGGATTTGGTGAACGTCAGCAGGAAAACCATCAGTAATACCAATGAATAGTGGCCCTGAGCGTACGCCATCAGCGAGATAATTAAGTCCACAGCAGCATCCGTTTACGTTCCCAGTGGGTGACCAGTGTCGCAGGAGAAAACTAAACCCCGGCTAAATGGCCTGCTGGTGAATCACAGGGCGGCGACTACGCTTAAACGGGATGGGAACTTTAACTCGCAGGTCGAACGTGCCACAATGACGGCCTCTCGGCTTTTACTTATTTCGAATCAGGATATTAGCTGCCCATGAAGGGTAAATATAAAGCCGCCATCGCGCTATTATTAGCACTCGTGCTGCTACCGCTGGCTTTGCTGTTGACGCTCACCCACTGGGTGCCCACGCTGGCTGGCATCTGGCTACCTGCGGGCACCCGAATCTCTCTCAGCGAGAGCCCGCGCCTGACGCGCTCTTCCCTGCGTATTCCGGATTTACGCTACCTGGTAGGCGACTGCGAAATCGCGCGTGTCACTAACGCCGAGCTCTCCCGCCCCAGCCGCTGGCGTTTACATATCACTGAGCTGGATGTTAACAGCGCCTGCCTGAATAAATTACCACAAAGCGAAGCCGCGCCGGGGGCGCCGAAAACCCTTGCCGAGTGGCAATCGATGCTGCCATACAGCTGGCTGACGATTGAAAAACTGCGTCTGTCGCCGTGGGAGAAATGGCAGGGGCGTCTGGGGATGTCGTTGACCCCGCAGCAGCAGGATATCGGTTACGCCGGAGAAGAGGTCTCTCTCCAGGCGCGCCTGCGCGGCCAGGCGCTGACGGTCAGCGACTTTTCCGCGCGTCTGGTAGAAGGCCAGGCGCCGGTGAAACTGGTGGGCGAGTTTCAGATGCCGCTGGTGCCGGACGGTTTGCCGGTTGATGGTCATCTGTTTAGCACTTTTGAATTTCCTCAGACACCCGGCCTTGTCGACGCCGAACTGGAGTGGCATGAGAATCGCGGGCAGCTGTTGGTCACGCCGCGTGGTGAAGTGGAGCCGATTCTCGACCTGCCGTGGGAAATCACCCCGGATCGTATCGCTATCAGCGATGGCCGCTGGCACACCGAGTATGCGGGCAATGCGTTAAGCGGTCGCGTTGCGCTTTCGGTGGGTAACTGGCAACAGGGCACCGAACAGATGCAGGTCAGCGGGCGGTTGAACGTGCTTACCCAGGGTCAGGCTGGTAAGGGTAATGCCGTGCTCAATATTGGCCCCGGTAAGCTGAGTATGGACAGCAGCGACATGCCGCTACAGCTGACCGGCGAGGCCAAACTTGGCGATCTGATTTTTTACGCGAGACTGCCCGCACAGCTGAGCGGTCCGCTTATCGCGCCGGTACTCAACTTTCATCCCGGGGCGCTGCTGCGTTCGCGCGGGCGGGTCATCGACTCACTGAACATCGATGAAATTCGCTGGCCGCTGGCGGGCGTCACCGTGACGCAGCAGGGCGTGGATGGCCGCCTGCAGGCCATTCTCCGCGCCCATGAGCAGGAGATGGGGGATTTTACCCTGCATCTCGACGGCCAGGCCGACAATTTTATGCCCGACCGCGGCCGCTGGCAGTGGCGCTACTGGGGCGATGGCCATTTTACCCCGATGCAGGCGCGCTGGGACGTTAAAGGCGCGGGTGAATGGGTTGATAGCGCCATCGTGCTCAATAGCCTGTCGACCGGTTTCGATAAGCTGCAGTATGGTTCCATGCTGGTGAGCACGCCGCGCCTCACCCTGGATAAACCGATTCACTGGCTGCGCGATGAGCAGCATCCGCGACTGACCGGCGCGCTGTCGCTGGATGCCGGAAAAACCACCTTCAGCGGCGGCAGCGAACTGCCGCCGTCAACGCTGAAATTTAACGTTGAGGGTCGCGATCCAACCTGGTTCCAGTTCAATGGTTCCCTGCATGCGCAAAAAATTGGCCCCGTCCGCGTCACCGGACGCTGGGACGGCGAGCGCCTGCGCGGGCAGGCGTGGTGGCCGAAACAGTCATTAACCGTTTTCCAGCCGCTGGTGCCGCCGGAATGGAAGATGAACCTGCGCGAAGGTTCACTGTACGCCCAGGTCGCGTTCTCTGCCGCCGCCGATCAGGGCTTTGAGGCGGGGGGGCACGGGGTGCTCAAAGGCGGCAGCGCCTGGATGCCGGATAACCAGATCAACGGCGTCGATTTCGTGCTGCCGTTCCGCTTTAGCGAAGGCACCTGGCAGCTTGGCACCCGCCATCCGGTTTCGCTGCGCATTGGCGAAGTCGTCAACCAGTTTACGGCGCGCAATCTGACGGCAGATCTTCAGGGAGCCTGGCCCTGGAGCGAAGACGCTCCTTTACAGTTGAGCAACGTCAGCGTCGATATTCTCGGCGGCAAGCTGACCATGCAACAGCTGCGGATGCCGCAGCACGATCCGGCGCTGCTGCGCCTGCAGAACATCTCCAGCAGCGAATTAATTAGCGCCATTAAAGTTAAGCAGTTCGCCGTTTCCGGCCCGTTCAACGGCGCGCTGCCGCTGTGGCTGGATAACGATAAATGGATCATTAAGGACGGCTGGTTCAGCAATCCGGGGCCGATGACGATGCGCCTGGATAAAGACACCGCTGACGCGCTGGTGGCCGACAACGTCTCCGCCGGGGCGGCCATTAACTGGCTGCGCTATATGGAAGTGGCCACCTCGTGGACGCGGATCAATCTCGATAACCTCGGCGTACTGACGCTGAAGGCGACCATCAGCGGCACCAGTCGGGTAGAGGGCAAAAGCAACACGGTGCACTTAAACTACTCCCATGAAGAGAATATTTTTGACCTGTGGCGCAGCTTGCGTTTCGGCGACAATCTGCAGGCGTGGCTGGAGCAGAACGCCAGACTGCCCGCCCAGCGCTGCCAGGACAGTCATACCTGTAAGGAACAACAATAATGATCAAACTATTCACCGCTTTTCTGGCAACCATTCTGCTGGCGGGCTGTACGCCGCGTATTGAAATTGCGGCGTCGAAAGAGCCGATCACCATCAATATGAACGTCAAAATTGAACATGAGATTCATATCAAAGTGGATAAAGACGTTGAGAATCTGCTGAAAACCCGTAGCGATCTGTTCTGAGGCGATGATGAGAAAACGATGGTTAATCGCGACGCTGGCGCTGGCGTTGTTGAGTACTCAGGCGCTGGCGTTAACCCTAAGCGAAGCGCGTCAGCAGGGGCGAGTCGGCGAAACGCTGAACGGCTATCTTCAACCGCTGCGCCAGGATAAAGAAACCCTGGCGCTGGTTAAACAGATCAACGCCGCCCGCAGCGACAGCTATCAGCAACTGGCGGACGACAACAACCTGCCGGTGGATCAGGTGGCGAAAATGGCCGGGCAGAAGCTCGTCGCCAGGGCGCAGCCTGGCGAGTATGTGCAGGGCCTTAACGGCAAATGGCTGAAAAAATAGCTATCGGCAGCGCTTGCGATACTCCCCCGGCGAGACGCCGAAGCGCTGCTTAAAGGCGGTGGAAAAATGGCTATGATCGCTGAAACCCCAGCTGTAGCCGATCCCTGCCAGCTTTTCATCATCATGGGCGCTTTCCAGCGCGCGGGCGCAGAGATCGAGCCGACGATTCTTGATATATTGCGCCACCACCAGCCCCTTTTCCGCAAACAGGCGGTAAAGACTGCGCACCGACATACCGGTTTCGCTGGCCAGCCACTCCGGGCGCAGATGTTCCGCCTGAATCGACTCATCGATTAACGCCATGATTTTCTGAAACTGTTTATCGCGCCGGGTGGGCTGGGCCTCCTGATGGTGCAGCATGGGGCGCAGCAGGCAAACAATCGCCTCCAGCGCCGCTTTGCTTTCGCTGGCCGATAGCTCGGGGCTGTTCATGCTCTCATGCAGCAGCCGCTGACTGAGCTGGACCATCGGCAGGGTTTTTGCCAGCCGGGTGGCAATGCTGATTTCACTGCCGCGCAGCTGCTGTTCCAGCAGCGACCTTGGCAGCAGCAGCGAAGCCTGACGCGAGGTTTGCTGCCAGATTATTGAACAGGGGCGAGAAGCATCAATCAGGGTGATATCGCCGCTCTCCAGCATCGCCTGGCGACCGTCCTGCTCGATTGTCGCCTGACCTGAGAGCTGGAAGACGGTATAAAACCAGGCGTCGTTATCGCGCTGGATCTCCTGCCGGGTACGGTAGAGGTTGATGCCGCGAGCGGTTACCGTGCTGACTTTCAGGTCGCCCGCATAGCTGGCGTCTATCTCACCGTGAAAATTATCATCCAGCGGGCGAGCGGCGAACTGGCCGCACACTTGATTGATTTTGGCTAACCAATGCTGGTAATCCTGTCCACGATTTGCCGTACTCATCGCGCATCCCTTGTAATGGTAATGTTTATGCATTGTTGCATTTATGATGCCGGAGACAAGGGTAAAAGGCGGAGTATATGAAAGAACTATTACCTGCTGCACATTTTTTGTCCGCGAAATCCCCTTAATTGCGGCGCCTGTCACAGCGGCAAAAGCGAATGTCACAGAGAAAAAAGCGTGAATCGCGCCCCCGGCATAGACTGAAACCACTATCCGCGAACAATAAGGAAGGGGTATGTCCACATCAGAGGTCGCGCTACTCGCCAGCGTAGAGCAGTTTTTAGACAGGCAGCATGGTTTATATCTCGACGGCGCACAGCAGGCGGCAGAGAGTGAAAAGCGCTTAACCGTCTGGAACCCGGCAACCGGCCAGGCTATCGCCAGCACCGCGGACGCCAGTGCCGCCGATGTCGATCGGGCAGTGATGTCTGCCTGGCGCGCCTTCGTTTCCCGCAGCTGGGCAGGGCGAACGCCCGCCGATCGCGAACGTATTCTGCTGCGCTTCGCCGATCTGGTTGAGCAGCATGGCGAAGAGCTGGCGCAGCTGGAGACGCTTGAACAGGGGAAATCGATAAACATTTCCCGTGCCTTCGAAGTGGGCTGTACCCTGAACTGGATGCGCTATACCGCCGGGCTGACCACTAAAATCAGCGGACGGACCCTGGACGTGTCGATTCCCTTCCCGTCGGGTGCGCGCTATCAGGCGTGGACCAAAAAAGAACCGGTGGGGGTTGTCGCCGGGATCGTACCGTGGAACTTCCCGCTGATGATCGGCATGTGGAAAGTGATGCCCGCGCTGGCTGCAGGCTGTTCTATCGTCATTAAGCCGTCGGAAACCACGCCACTGACCCTGCTGCGGGTGGCGGAGCTGGCAACCGAAGCCGGCGTGCCGGACGGCGTCTTTAACGTGGTGACCGGTAGCGGGACCGGGTGCGGTGCGGCGCTGACCTCTCACCCACACGTCGCTAAAGTCAGCTTTACGGGATCAACGGCGACAGGCAAACAAATTGCCCGCGTCGCCGCCGACCGTCTGACCCGGGTCACGCTGGAGCTGGGCGGTAAGAACCCGGCTGTCGTGCTGAAAGATGCCGATCCGCAATGGGTTATTGAGGGACTCATGACCGGTAGCTTTCTCAATCAGGGGCAGGTATGTGCCGCCAGTTCGCGAATTTATATCGAAGCGCCGCTGTTCGATACGCTGGTGAGCGGCTTCGAGCAGGCAGTGAAGTCGCTACAGGTGGGGCCAGGCATGCTGGAGAGCAGCCAGATTAACCCGGTAGTGTCTCAGGCGCATTGCGCCAAAGTGGCGGCCTATCTTGATGAAGCCCGTCAGCAGAAGGCAGAACTGATTAGCGGTAATATAGGGCCAGATGCGCAGGGATACTATATTCCCCCCACGCTGGTGATTAATCCCGACGCCGGGCTGCGCCTCAGCCGGGAAGAGGTTTTCGGCCCGGTGGTAAACCTGGTGCGCGTGGCCGACGGCGAAGAGGCGCTGCGCCTGGCCAACGACAGCGATTTTGGCCTGACCGCCAGCGTCTGGACCCGCGACCTGAGCCAGGCGCTGAGCTATACCGATCGCCTGCAGGCGGGAACGGTGTGGGTTAACAGCCATACCCTGATCGACGCTAACCTGCCGTTCGGCGGCATGAAGCAGTCCGGCACCGGCCGTGATTTCGGTCCCGACTGGCTGGACGACTGGTGCGAAACGAAGTCGGTCTGCGTGCGCTACTAGCGGCCTGTCTTCCCCCGGTGGCGGCTGGCGCCCAACCGGGGCTACAGCCGCATGTATCCGGGGGAAAGTCGTTAGCACAGCACCGACGGGTCGGTGGAGGGTTCAATCTTTCGGATGGAGTTCAGTACGGCGGTTTCGCGATGCCGTCATGTCGTTGCCTTTGCCAGTCGTGCGGCACAGCCAATAAAGAACATTCCTGCCAGCGCATTACGCTGCGCCTGCATACATCTGGCCTAAGCTACCTTTGCCGCAGGTTTACGCTGTAAGCGTAAATTTATACCGAGAAGGGCGATGATGGCTGGCATCATCGCTGTGTCTCCGCGCTGCCGATGCTTCGTCGCCATGCGCCGGGCGCCTGGCCGAACTGACGCTTGAAGCTGCGGTTGAAGGACTGCTGGGAGTCAAAGCCGAGGGCGATCGCCACGTTCAAAATCGGTTCATCACTGTGGGCTAAGCGCTCGACCGATTTTTGCAGCTTTTGCGCGCGAATATACTCGCCGAGAGGATAACCGGTATGCTCTTTGAATATCCGCTGCAGGTGCCATTTCGAATAACCGGCGCGCCTGGCGACGGTCTCAATATCCAGGCGGCTATCAAGATTGTTGTCGATCCAGTCGAGTAAATCGTGAATGAATGCGCCAGTGTTCATCCGGTTCCCCTCGCACAGCTTAGCAAAAAGTATTTGTGTTTGTTGCATTTAAAAATGGAACGCTTTTAGACTAATTGCAAGTTTTATTGTTGCATTTAAAACCCTGTCAGTATTGCGCCATTTCTCAAAGTCGGGAATAGCACATAAAGTGCAACAATTATTCTTGCACTAAATTAAGCGCCTTCCTACAATCGCCGCGAATAGTGTATTCGCAACTGTTACATTTTTGTGGCGATGACCGACACAAATAGCCTAAAGCCTGTCCGGACAAAGGAAGTGGCGCGGCGTCTCCCGCTGCGTCTTGCCCGGCGGCTACCCATATCGGAATAAAAATAATGAGCCTGCAAAAAAACTGGGGTAACGTTCATCTGACTGCGCTGGGCGCGATACTCCTCTCCGCGCTCCTTGTCGGGTGCGATGAGGGGGCCGCGCAAAACGCCGCGCCGCAAGCGCCTGTGGTGAGCGCCGCTGACGTGGTTGTGAAATCCATTAGCCAGTGGGACAGCTTTAATGGGCGGATTGAAGCGGTGGAAAGCGTCCAGCTTCGCCCCCGCGTTTCCGGCTACATTGATAAAGTGAACTACGTCGATGGCCAGGAAGTGAAAAAGGGGGAGGTGCTGTTCACCATTGATGACCGTACCTATCGCGCCGCGCTGGAGCAAGCGCAGGCGACGCTGGCGAGAGCCAAAACGCAGGCTAGCCTGGCGCGAAGCGAGGCTAACCGCACCGATAAATTAATCAATACCAACCTGGTCTCCCGCGAAGAGTGGGAGCAGCGCCGTGCGGCGGCCACCCAGGCGCAGGCTGATATTCGCGCGGCGCAGGCGGCGGTTGACGCCGCGCAGCTTAATCTGGACTTTACTAAAGTGACCGCGCCTATCGATGGCCGCGCCAGCCGCGCGTTGATCACCAGCGGGAACCTGGTCACCGCCGGCGACAGCGCCAGCGTACTTACCACGCTGGTATCGCAGAAGACGGTTTACGTCTACTTTGACGTGGATGAGTCCACTTACCTTCACTATCAACATCTCGCCCGCAGCGGGCAGGGCGCGTCCAGTAATCATCTGGCGCTACCGGTAGAAATTGGCCTGGTTGGCGAAGAGGGATATCCCCATCAGGGCAAAGTGGATTTTCTGGATAATCAGTTAACGCCGAGCACCGGCACGATCCGTATGCGTGCGCTGCTGGATAATGCCCAGCGTCAGTTCACGCCTGGACTGTTTGCCCGCGTCCGCCTGCCGGGCAGCGCCGAATTTAACGCCACGCTAATCGACGATAAAGCGGTGCTGACCGATCAGGATCGCAAATATGTTTATGTGGTTGATAAAGATGGGAAAGCGCAGCGTCGCGACATCACGCCGGGACGCCTGGCCGCCGGTTTACGCATCGTGCAGAAAGGCCTGAATCCGGGCGATAGAGTCATCGTCGATGGGTTACAAAAAGTGTTTATGCCGGGGATGCCGGTTAACGCGAAAACCGTCGCCATGACCACCCGCGCCGCCCTTAACTGATCCCCTATCTGAGAATCCGACCCATGGACTTTTCCCGCTTTTTTATCGACAGGCCGATCTTCGCCGCGGTGCTGTCGATTCTGATTTTTATCACCGGATTAATCGCCATTCCGCTGCTGCCGATCAGCGAATATCCTGACGTCGTACCGCCCAGCGTGCAGGTGCGCGCGGAGTATCCCGGCGCCAACCCGAAAGTGATTGCTGAGACCGTGGCGACGCCGCTGGAAGAGGCGATCAACGGCGTTGAAAACATGATGTACATGAAATCCGTCGCCGGCTCTGACGGCGTACTGGTGACTACCGTTACCTTCCGCCCGGGTACCGATCCCGATCAGGCGCAGGTTCAGGTGCAAAACCGGGTCTCGCAGGCCGAGGCTCGTCTGCCGGAAGATGTGCGGCGTTTAGGCATCACCACGCAGAAACAGTCGCCGACCCTGACGCTGGTGGTACATCTGTTTTCGCCCGGCGGTAAATACGATTCCTTGTATATGCGCAACTATGCCACGCTTAAAGTGAAGGATGAGCTGGCGCGACTGCCCGGCGTCGGGCAGATTCAGATTTTTGGCTCGGGCGAATACGCGATGCGCGTCTGGCTCGATCCCGACAAGGTAGCGGCGCGCGGGTTGACCGCCTCGGATGTGGTGACGGCGATGCAGGAGCAAAACGTCCAGGTTTCCGCCGGGCAATTGGGCGCCGAGCCGCTGCCGCAAGAGAGCGACTTCTTAATCTCCATTAACGCCCAGGGGCGCCTGCATACCGAAGAAGAGTTTGGCAATATTATCCTGAAAACGGCGCAGGACGGCTCGCTGGTCCGCCTGCGCGATGTGGCGCGTATTGAAATGGGCTCCGGTAGCTATGCGCTGCGCTCCCAGCTGAATAATAAAGACGCGGTTGGGATTGGTATCTTCCAGTCTCCGGGGGCCAACGCTATCGATCTGTCCAACGCGGTGCGCGCTAAAATGGACGAGCTGGCGAAGCGTTTTCCGCAGGATATGCAATGGGCGGCCCCTTACGATCCGACGGTTTTCGTTCGCGATTCCATTCGCGCGGTCGTGCAAACGCTGCTGGAAGCGGTGGTGCTGGTCGTGCTGGTGGTGATCCTGTTCCTGCAAACCTGGCGCGCGTCGATTATTCCGCTGATCGCGGTGCCGGTCTCGGTGGTGGGGACGTTCAGCATCCTCTATCTGTTAGGCTTTTCGCTAAATACCCTCAGTTTGTTCGGTTTGGTGCTGGCTATTGGGATCGTGGTGGATGACGCCATCGTGGTGGTGGAAAACGTTGAGCGAAATATCGAAGAAGGATTGGCTCCGCTTGCCGCAGCGCATCAGGCGATGCGTGAAGTTTCCGGGCCGATTATCGCTATTGCGCTGGTGCTGTGCGCGGTGTTCGTGCCGATGGCGTTCCTCTCCGGGGTCACCGGTCAGTTCTACAAACAGTTTGCGGTGACGATTGCGATTTCCACGGTGATCTCCGCCATCAACTCGCTGACCCTCTCTCCGGCGCTGGCCGCTCTGCTGCTTAAGCCGCACGGAGCGCCGAAAGACTTCCCGACCCGGCTTATCGATCGTCTGTTCGGCTGGATTTTCCGTCCATTTAACCGCTTTTTCCACCGCAGTTCGAACGGCTATCAAGGGCTGGTGGGGAAAACGCTCGGGCGCCGCGGGGCGGTTTTTGTGGTCTATCTGCTGTTGCTTTGCGCCGCCGGCGTCATGTTTAAAGCCGTCCCTGGCGGGTTTATTCCCACCCAGGATAAGCTCTATTTGATTGGCGGCGTGAAAATGCCGGAAGGCTCTTCGCTGGCGCGCACCGATGCGGTGATCCGCAAAATGAGCGAAATCGGAATGAATACCGAAGGCGTGGATTATGCGGTGGCGTTTCCCGGTCTTAACGCGCTGCAGTTCACTAATACGCCGAATACCGGGACGGTCTTTTTTGGCCTGAAGCCGTTCGACCAGCGTCAACATACGGCGGCGGAAATTAACGCTGAGATCAACGCAAAAATTGCGCAAATCCAGCAGGGCTTTGGCTTCTCTATTTTACCGCCGCCGATTTTAGGACTGGGCCAGGGGTCCGGCTATTCGCTCTATATTCAGGACCGCGCCGGTCTTGGCTATGGCGCGCTGCAAAACGCGGTGAACGCGATGTCCGGTACCATTATGCAGACGCCGGGGATGCATTTCCCCATCTCAACCTACCAGGCTAACGTTCCGCAGCTGGATGTGCAGGTCGATCGCGATAAGGCCAAAGCCCAGGGCGTGTCGCTGACCGATCTGTTCGGTACGCTACAAACCTATCTGGGATCGTCTTACGTCAATGATTTTAACCAGTTCGGGCGGACCTGGCGGGTGATGGCGCAAGCCGACGGGCCGTTCCGCGAAAGCGTGGAAGATATTGCCAATTTGCGTACCCGGAATAGTCAGGGCGAAATGGTACCGATCGGCAGTATGGTGAATATCCGTACCACCTATGGGCCGGACCCGGTGATTCGCTACAATGGCTATCCGGCGGCGGATCTGATTGGCGATGCCGATCCGCGCGTACTCTCATCCTCGCAGGCGATGGCGCAGCTGGAGGCGATGTCGCAGCAGATACTGCCGAACGGCATGAATATCGAATGGACGGATCTGAGCTTCCAGCAGGCGACTCAAGGCAATACGGCGTTGATCGTCTTCCCTGTGGCGGTGCTGCTGGCTTTCCTCGTGCTGGCGGCGCTGTATGAAAGCTGGACGCTACCGCTGGCGGTGATCCTTATCGTACCGATGACCTTACTCTCTGCGCTGTTTGGCGTCTGGCTGACCGGCGGCGATAATAACGTATTCGTGCAGGTGGGGCTGGTGGTGCTGATGGGGCTGGCCTGTAAAAATGCGATTCTGATCGTCGAGTTTGCCCGCGAGCTGGAGCTCCAGGGAAAAGGGATTATGGAAGCGGCGCTGGAAGCATGTCGCCTGCGTTTGCGCCCGATCGTGATGACCTCCATCGCCTTTATTGCCGGGACGATTCCGCTGATACTCGGCCACGGCGCAGGCGCGGAAGTGCGCGGCGTCACCGGGATCACGGTGTTTTCCGGTATGCTGGGGGTCACGCTGTTTGGCCTGTTTCTGACGCCGGTGTTTTACGTGACGCTGCGTCTATTCGTGACGCGCGGTAAAGCGGTGAAGGACGTGATGCCTGCGTAGGACAGGCTGCCGCAGTGATGAATAAAAACCGCTTTCCCTGTGAAGGCGGTTTTTTGCCATAAGAAACGGATTAGTGCGATTTATTGTGCTGGGTACAGATTTCAGGAACCGGATCGCAGCCGCTGGTGTCGGCTTTTTTGACTTCTTCCAGCGCACTGGCCACGGTATGGCGAGCTAAAACCTCTAACGAAGCCTGCTCTGCTTCATCGGCGATAGATTTGAAGTACCAGCACGCGTTGGCGCTCACCACGCAGCGGGCAGGGATGTCGGGACGTGACGCCCACAGCTTTTTATCTTCGATGACGGATACGTAGATATCGCGCAGGGTAATCTCTTCCGCCGGGCGACCAAGATGGATAGAGCCGTTGCGGCCAAGCGTTGAGACGATGATACCGTCACGCGTGAGCGGAACCATCAATTTGCGGATAAAGCTCGGATTGGCTTTCAGACCGTAGGCCAGAATTGCACTCGTCGAGCGTTCGCCCGATTGCTCCGCCATCGCTACGCTGAGGACCATCTGCAAAGCTGTCGGGAAGCGGTAATCTAACATTTTCTTGTCCTGGGTTGCGGTGAATCTTGTTCTTTTTGGCACCGCAGAGGTGAGTAATCAATAAACAACAATATACCAAATACGGTATTTTTTTTGAAGTCATCAACGATTGACCTGGCGCGTAAAAAAGAGTTTCCGGTATCCCTGTGCTTTACCGCAAAGTTATGCCAGAGCGCGTAAAAATGTATCGGTGAAGGGCAGGATGATCAGTTTAGGGGAGGGGGCAAGGTTTAGCATGGGAGCAAAGATGCCGCAGGTAATAAGCGAAAAACGAATAGTCCCCGGTGGTCCCCTGGCCCGCAAACAGCGCAGCAGTCAGGTAATTTATACGGTTTGAACGCTGACGTATAAAATATTCGATATTGCAAACTTTAAATCTACGGCACTTCTAATACACATCAGTATTCAGTCAATGACTGTAGCAAAAATAAGATTATTCTAGCGAGGCTGGGCACTATGTACCCATCAAGGATATTTCCACCAATAATGCATCTGCATTAATATTCTCATTATTTACAGGTGGTTACGCTTGCCCGCTAATATTTTTGGCGAGAAAAAATGGTTAAAATGGAATCCTCTACTAAAATCAAATTGTTGATTAAATTCATACACTGTTCATTCGTATTAATTTAGATGATTGGCTTTTGTCTATCGCCCGAAATTGCAGCGGTGAATGATAGCTGCTGACGATAATTACTCAGTTCGATATTGCCATAAGTCTGGCAGGTAAACTTCTGCCCTGGACGTTTGTGCATAACGAGTTCGGGGTTAAAAAGTTATTTCAAAGGACAACGTAAATGACGCATATCTACGAATCTACCAATATTAGTAATCAGGAAACAGCCAGACCTTTGCCTGTCGGCGGGGTAAATAGCGCGAGCGCGGTATCATGGGGAGCTATATTTGCAGGCGCAGCCGCAGCGGCTTCGCTGGCGTTGATGCTGCTTATGCTTGGCGCAGGCTTAGGCCTGACGTCCATTTCTCCTTGGGAAAATCACGGTCTGGCAGCAGGTACCGTGGGTATTGTCGCCATTGCCTGGCTGACGTTTACCCAAATTGTGGCGTCAGGAATGGGGGGATATCTGGCCGGGCGTTTGCGCACCAAATGGGTTGATACTCATACCAATGAAATCTATTTTCGCGATACAGCGCATGGTTTTCTGACCTGGGCCGTTGCATTGCTGGTATCGGCTGTGCTTTTGACCACCACTGTCAGCTCACTCATCGGCGGCAGCGCAAAAGTGATTGGCTCCGTTGCCGGGGGCGCGACGGCAACCGCGATGAGTAACGCGGGAGACGAATCTTCCGTGCTGTCGAAGTCATCGATGGAATATTTTACCCGCTCGCTGTTCCGGTCGACCGCTTCCGCTCCGGCAGATAACGGCGGACTTCCGGCTAATACATCAGGCAATGACGCGATGGCAATGAATCAGCCCGTACCGCCAAAGGCCGAATCTCCAGCGCAATTAGCAGAGGTTACGGGTATTTTTGCTAACAGCATTTATACTGGCGCGCTTCCGCAGGAAGATCTGACTTATGTAGCGCAGTTAGTTTCGCAGAATACCGGCATCAGTCAGCAAGAGGCCGAGCAGCGGGTTCAGGCTGTTTATGATAAAGCGCAGGCCAATTTGAAAGAGGCAAAAAATAAAGCACAGCAGGCCGCAGATGCTGCCAGAAAAGCCACGAGCTACGTTACCCTGTGGTCATTTATTTCTCTGTTAATCGGCGCATTCGTTGCCAGCCTCTGTGCAACCTATGGCGGCCGTCAGCGTGACTTATAATTTCTAACACTCATTATTCAGGAGGAACCTATGCGTTCAATATTGCTTTTCTTTCTGGGCGTGCCTATCCCAATCATTATTTTGATCGCGTTATTTGTGCACTAACGATTTTCCGGCCCCGCAGGAATAGTTGTTAAGAAAATACTGACCTTGCGCACATTACCGCTAAAGCATAAATGCCCTTTGAGGGCATTTATGCTTTTTATCAGGCGCTCAGCGGAGCCTGCTGCGCGTCACCTGAATCTCTCCATGATGTTCACTATCAATCACACCCGCAGTGAATTAGCGTTCACGCCCTGCCATCATCAGCGCCAGGTCGACGAGGCGATTAGAGAATCCCCATTCGTTGTCGTACCACGCCAGAATTTTGACCATATTGCCGCCAATCACCAGCGTTGACAGACCGTCGATAATCGACGAGCGCGGGTCGCCCCGGTAGTCGCTGGAGACCAGCGGTTCATCGCTATAGCCGAGGATACCTTTCAGTGGCCCCGTCGCGGCGGCTTCGCGAAAGGCATTATTCACCTCTTCGCTTGTCACATCTCGCTCAAGCGTGACGGTCAGGTCGACAATGGATACCACCGGAACGGGGACGCGCAGCGAATATCCCGTCAGGCGGCCCTCCAGCGCAGGAATAACTTTGCCCAGCGCCTTCGCGGCACCGCTGGAGTACGGTACGATCGACAGCGCAGCGGCGCGGGCGCCACGCAGATCTTTTTCCGGCTGGTCGTGCAGCGCCTGGCTGTTGGTATAAGCGTGGGTCGTGTTCATCAGGCCATGCTTGATCCCAAAATGCTGGTGCAGAACCTGGGCGGCAGGCGCCAGACCGTTGGTGGTGCAGCTACCGTTACTGACCACGTAGTGCTTATCCGGGGAGTAGAGGCCATCGTTAACGCCCATCACGATGGTTAAATCATCGTTTTTACCGGGGGCGGAGATAATCACGCGCTTCGCGCCACCGCTGTGGATATGCACCGCCGCCTTGTCGCGCTCGGTGAAGAAGCCTGTGGCTTCAATCACGATATCGACTTCACGCTGACGCCACGGGATATTTGCCGGATCGCGTTCGCTGAACACGGTAATGGGCTTACCATCAACAACAAGCTGCCCCTCGCTGGCGGTGACGTCGGCGTCGAATTTACCGAGCAGCGAGTCGTATTTCAGTAGATGCGCCAGCGTCTTACTGTCTGTCAGATCGTTAATTGCCACAATTTCAATATCCGGATTGCCCAGTGCAGCACGCAGTACGTTGCGTCCGATACGACCAAAACCGTTAATACCGACCTTAACCATAATCCACTCCTTATTGATTGGCTCTGGAGTCAATGTAGGCCGGGCGTTTGATGGCGTAAATGACAAAAAAGGATCACTTTACGCCATTCTGCGGCTGTGAAACCGCTGGCGATATTCGCCGGGCGTGAGATGAAGCTGTTTTTCAAACAGCCGTCGAAGGTTAATGCTACTGCCAAATCCCGTTTGTTCGGCGATACGCTCCAGCGTGTCGCTGGTCTGCTCCAGACGCTGCCGGGCAGCGGCCAGACGAGCTTCCGCGACGTAACGCGCCGGCGAAGCGCCGGTTTCCCGGGTAAACACGCGGGTGAAATTTCGCGGACTCATGGCGACTTTTTCCGCCAGCTTATCCACGCTGAGGTCGGCGGAGAGATTTTCGAGCAACCATGCCAGCAAATCGTTAATCGGGCCCAGGGTGGTAGTCTGCTGAAGGTTGTAGCGGCTAAACTGCAGCTGGCCTCCGGGGCGACGCAGATACATGACGAAGTCCTGGGCGATATCGCGCGCCAGGCTGAAGCCGTAATCTTCTTCAACCAGCGCCAGCGTAAGATCAAAGCCGGAACTGACCCCGCCAGAGGTCCAGATATGTTCGTCCTGAATATAGAGCGGACCGCCCTCGACGCGGACCAGCGGGAATTCCGCCTGCATGGTTTCCAGCAGCTTCCAGTGGGTAGTGGCCCGTCTGCCGTCCAGCAGCCCGGTTTGCGCCAGCAGCATCGCACCGCCGCAAATGGAGGCAATGCGGCGGGCATGGGGAGCGGCAAGGCGCAGCCAGTCAACCACCGCAATCCCTTCCTGCGGGTTTTGACCTCTACCGGTAATGATGATCGTATCGAGGGGCTCGCGAGGGTCTATCTCATGCAGGCGATGATCGGCCAGCAAATTTAAACCGGACTGACCATGGATCACCTGATGCGGTTGAGTCGTCGCTAGCCGTACCTGGTAACCGATCTCACTGGCGCCTTCCGGATGCAGGCGGTTAGCCTGCATCAGAATGTCGGCAATACCGGCGGATTCAAATAGCATGCCGCCATCGGGGACAATAATGAGTATTTTCTTCATGTCCTGAAAAGTAATCTTTTTACAGAATAAGTCAACAGGATGGATGGGGAAGGGGGCAATCTTACGTGCCTGAAAGACGGTATTTTCAGCCAGATGATGGTTGACGTTGCCTGAGCGGCGTCGCCTGCTGAGGTAGGTCTGGCACACGCAGGACTGGAAAAGAGGGCAGAATGTTCTCTATGAGCGAGGAGCGGACATAAGGCTCTTATTAAGTTGGTGGTTGTTCGGGCCAGAAGTACCCAACTGAAATTAAATGTTGATGCCGGAACGTTATCATAAAAGCCCTTGCCACTAACTGGAGCCTACCTTCTGGGATAAAGGTAAACGTCCGCTTCAGGCTCAGTGCGACCAGTCCAGTTGGCTGTCTGGTCTGCTAAAAGCAAGGAACGGACTTTGGCGAGATGATAATTTATTCATGATCCGAAATGGGCTATGTTTATCGATTCAGAAACCATAGCAATGGAGCCACAGTCAGGAAATGAGCTCATCGAAGAACGCAGAGAACCTTCCTGTTGTACTTATTCCAGGATTTATGCTTGATGAAACGTTGTGGGACGATTTTATCGCGGCATTTCCCGACAGCAGGCCCTTTATACCTGCTAGCCTGAATGAGGGAACAACAATCCAGGATATAGCCGCCAGTATAGCCCAGAAACTACCTGAGCGTTTTGTCCTGGTCGGTTTTTCACTGGGTGGCTACGTAGCCAGAGCTATTTATGAAGCTATTCCGGAACGGACAGCGGCTATGATCCTTATTGCCACTTCTCTCAGAGAAGATTCGGCAGAACAAAACAAAACACGTGTAGTGGCTGCGAGTACTCCTTCCTCCAGAGAATTCCGTGGACTGAGCACAATAGCAATTAAGAAATCGATTCATGAGGATCTCGCCGATAATATCACCATCATTGAGAAAATCCGGAACATGGGAAAGAGGCTGGGAGCAAATGCGTTCAGAGTCCAGTCAGGGCTAAACCGTGAGCGAATAACGTTAAAACCAGTTTCATGCCCTGCATACGTTATTGCTGCTAAACATGACCGGCTGCGTTCAAAAGATGAGGCAGAAGAGTTGGCCAGGCTAACCGGCACCTGTGCGGATTATGTTGACGGCTGTGGGCATATGATTCCTCTGGAAAAACCGGATGAACTGGCCCAACTTGTATTCACATGGCTCACTAAAAAAGGCCTTTAAAACGGTGAGCAACGCGGTTTACGGAGCTCTTTTTCGCTTTTCTTTGATGCCCGCTTCTGGCACAGAGCGGATGTTGTGATTAAATCATGATGGCGCTGGCAGGATAGCTGTGAATGATTGAAAGATAAAAACTAATCCAGTAGCCGTAAATGCGTTGCAATTCCCCATCTAAGGGCGGCACATCGTCCATCAATCAGGTCGAAAACCGAGTAACTCGCGTTGGGTTGCGCATACCGCGGGAAATCATCGACAGTTCCACTTTGGAGAATCGAAAGAACGCCCTGAATGACATGTCCGTGCGACACAATGCATATCGTTTGATGATGGCGATTTTTTTCCAGAGCGTATAAAAAATGCATCATACGCTGAGAGGCATATGAGAGAGACTCGCCTCCGGGCGGACAATACTCGGCATCAAGTTTGAATAACGCTTCTGCAGCGTCCGGGCTGTGCTTCAGGAGCTGCGCTGTTGCCATGCCTTCGAATTGACCAAATGCTTGTTCTTTCAGGGCAGGCTCAGCTATCAGTGAGCAACAAAAGCTTTCAGCCAGGCTCTGTCCCATTTGCCAGGCACGACCAAGCGGAGAAGCGTAGACACATTCTACCCGGTAATCACACGCTGCAAACGCCGCGAGTAAAGCTGATGTCTGGCGTTTCCCCCGGGAGGTCAATGCGCTATCGCTCTGTCCTTGTAGAATCTCTCTCACATTCCACTCGGTTTCCGCGTGTCGAACAAGTATCACTTGCATCATTAAAGGGCCATGTGTGTTATTGATGAAAATGCTAAAGACCAAACCTATCCCTTTAATAGAGTAGGATGTTTCTGCTCTGGACGATAAACAGCAATAAGTGTAGCTGACCAGGATGTTCAGTCTCAGAATTGATGCATTGAACATCGTTAACCTCCACTCCTGGTCCGCAGCAGCTTTCACCACCCTGGACTTAAATTTACCCAGCGATCGCTAACGCATTATCGACTTCAATGGCCAGATAACGGACTTTATGTGATGTTCATCACATAAAAATGATCCTGATTAGAGCTCCAAAATTGTGACTCTCTGCCATACCTCCCATCTAAAAAATCCCTATCATAAACTCGAAGTTGTCCATGATTGTCCATGGACAACTCTAAATGTTCAGGTGCGCACCATGAAAACATTAATAAAAAGTTCACAAATTCCGCTTTATCAGCAGGTTGTGGAGTGGATAAGAGAAAGTATCTATAGCGGGGAACTTGTTGAGGATGACCGCATACCTTCAGAGTTTCAAATCATGGATATGCTTGAGGTGAGTCGCGGTACCGTTAAGAAAGCGGTGGACCAACTGGTAAGAGAAGGTGTCCTTGTGCAAGTTCAGGGTAAAGGCACCTTTGTGAAAAAGGAAAATGTTGCTTATCCGCTGGGTGAAGGTTTGCTCTCTTTTGCAGAAGCCCTGGCAAGCCAGAAAATAAACTTCACCACCAGCGTTATTACTTCCCGGCTGGAACCAGCCAATCGTTTCGTGGCTGAAAAGCTCGGAATTCACCCGGGGCAGGATATTCTGTTTCTTGAACGCCTTCGCTCTATTGGTGATGAAAAAGTGATGTTGATTGAAAATCGTATCAACATTGAGCTTTGTCCCGGTATTGTGGATGTGGATTTTACCAGGGAAAATTTATTTCCAACGATTGAGCGATTATCTCAAAAGAAAATAAGTTTCTCTGAAAGTCGTTACGCTGCCAGACTCATTGGTAATGAACGAGGACATTTTCTGGATATTGGTGAAGATGCGCCTGTTTTACATTTAGAACAGTTAGTGTTTTTCTCCAGAGGATTGCCCGTTGAGTTTGGAAACGTCTGGCTAAAAGGCAATAAATATTATCTTGGCACCATATTGCAGCGCCGGGATGCTAACTAGTAAAGAGGGAATTATGCAGGATATTAATTTTCGTCGTCATTACGTGCGACACCTTCCAAAGGAGGTCAGCCAACAGGACATTATCAGGACTCTCGCCAGTCCACTCATTAACGATGGTATGGTCGTGTCTGATTTTGCCGATCACGTTATTGAGCGGGAAAAAAGTTTTCCAACAGGTCTGGCTGTTGAACCTGTGGGTGTCGCTATTCCCCATACCGATCACCAACATGTTCGTCAGAATGCGATCAGTATTGGGATATTGGCAGAATGCGTCAATTTCGAAGATATGGGCGGAGAGCCAGAACCTGTTCCAGTCAGGGTAGTATTCATGCTTGCATTAGGTGAAAGCAACAAGCAGCTCAATATCCTGGGCTGGATTATGGATGTCATCCAGGATGGGGATTTTATGCAGCAGTTGCTGGTCATGAATGATGATGAAATTTATCAATCAATTTACATACGATTATCTGAAAGAGGTGAGTTATGAGTCAAATGATACTGTTTGTTTGTGCAACGGGTGTTGCTACTTCCACAGCCGTGGCAGAAAAGGTAATGGAATATTGTAAAGAGAATGGGCTTGATGTTAATTACTCACAAACTAATGTCGCCTCTCTCCCAAATAATACTGATGGTGCAGCTTTAGTGGTATCAACAACAAAAGTGCCTTATGAACTGGATATCCCGGTTGTTAGTGGTCTGCCAATTATTACCGGAATAGGTGAGGATAAAGTGCTGGAAAAAATAATTTCAATTCTTAAAGGCCAGGCCTGATTTCATAAATATAAAACAAGATAAATTATCCAGGCGCTAACGCGAGGTCTGGTTACATCTGAATCAAGAGGTCGGATATGAATGATATAGCACACACCCTCTATACCGTTGTGCAATATGTCCTGGGGTTTGGCCCTACGGTTTTATTACCGCTGGTGCTGTTCTTCCTGGCATTGTTCTTTAAGGTAAAACCAGCAAAAGCACTTCGTTCATCGTTAATTGTCGGAATTGGTTTTGTCGGGATTTATGCCATCTTTGACATTCTCACCAGCAATGTGGGTCCGGCTGCGCAGGCAATGGTTGAGCGTACCGGTATCAGTCTTCCAGTGGTCGATTTAGGCTGGCCACCGCTGGCTGCGATTACATGGGGTTCGCCGATCGCTCCCTTTGTTATCCCGCTGACTATGCTCATTAACGTCGCCATGTTGGCTCTGAACAAGACACGCACTGTCGATGTTGACATGTGGAACTACTGGCATTTTGCTCTTGCCGGAACGCTGGTTTACTACAGCACGGGGAGTTTTGTGTTAGGGCTCTCTGCCGCTGCTATTGCTGCGATAGTCGTGCTCAAAGTTGCGGACTGGTCAGCGCCATTAGTCGCTAAGTACTTTGGTCTGGAAGGCATTTCGCTTCCCACTCTGTCATCTGTCGTCTTCTTCCCGATTGGGCTATTGTTTGACAAAATTATCGACAAAATCCCTGGTCTTAACCGTATTCATATCGATCCGGAAAGTGTGCAGAAAAGGCTCGGAATCTTTGGTGAACCGATGATGGTGGGGACAATTCTGGGTATCTTGCTGGGTATTATTGCCGGTTACGATTTTAAACATATCCTGCTGCTGGGTATCAGCATTGGTGGCGTTATGTTTATTCTCCCGCGCATGGTCCGTATCTTGATGGAAGGTTTATTACCGCTGTCAGAGGCTATCAAGAAATATCTGAATGCAAAATACCCCGGTCGCGATGATCTCTTTATTGGTCTGGATATCGCAGTAGCAGTCGGTAATCCAGCTATTATCTCCACGGCCCTGATCCTGACCCCCATCTCTGTCTTTATTGCATTTCTCCTTCCCGGCAATAAAGTCTTGCCGCTTGGCGATCTGGCAAATCTGGCTGTCATGGCTTCAATGATTGTCCTGGCTTGTCGAGGTAATATTTTCCGGGCAGTGATTACCGCGATTCCGGTGATCATCGCCGACCTGTGGATTGCGACTAAAATTGCGCCATTTATTACCGGTATGGCTAAAGACGTTAATTTCAAAATGGCCGAAGGCTCAAGTGGTCAGGTATCAAGCTTCCTGGATGGTGGCAACCCTTTCCGTTACTGGCTGCTTGAGATATTTAACGGAAATATGATTGCTATTGGGCTGGTCCCGGTAATTGCTCTGATTATTTACGCTATCTTTCGTCTGACAAAAGGAACTGTCTATGCCTGATTACCGCGCCGCGCTTGTCATCGATATTGGCACAACTAACTGCAAAGTCAGCTGTTATTCCTGTCATGACGCGTCAGTTTTGGATGTCCGCAAATTTCCTACACCTACCAGGGCGTCGGAGAAAGGCGGGGTAGATTTCGATATCGAAGCGCTGTGGCAGGCCCTGCGGCAGGTAATGGCTGAACTGGTAGCTTCTGCACCTTTACCGGTGAAAGATATCAGTATTGCGAGTTTCGGTGAGTCTGGTGTTTTCGTTGATGAGCACGGTGACATTCTTACCCCGATGCTGGCCTGGTACGATCGTCGTGGTGAATCTTATCTGTCTTCGTTAAGCAAATCAGAGGCTGAAGAGCTGTACGCTATTACAGGACTTCCGCCTCACAGCAATTATTCAGCCTTCAAAATGAAATGGTTGCTTGATAACTACTCATTACATGAACGAAGAGATATTTGCTGGTTACATGCACCTGAAGTACTGCTGTGGAGAATGACGGGTGAGAAAAAGACGGAAGTCTCAATGGCTAGCAGAACGTTGTGCCTGGATGTCAGTCGACAGACCTGGTCTCGTAAAGCTGCCGGGATCCTCGGTATACCATTTGATGCGCTGGCACCATTGATAAAGCCGGGTGAAGTCGCGGGTTGGATGACCGCCACGCTCAGACAAGAGCTTGGGTTCTCTCATGAAGTCAAAATCACGATTGCGGGACACGATCATATGGTCGGAGCCCGGGCATTACAGATGCAACCCGGTGAGGTGTTGAATTCAACCGGGACGACAGAGGGTATTTTGCTGCTGGATACTCAGCCAACACTCAGTGACCAGTCACGGAGGGATAAACTGGCAAACGGCTGTTATTCCGATGCTGAATTTTTCACGCTTTTTGCATCACTTCCTGTTGGCGGTTATGCGCTTGAATGGGTGAGAAAAACGTTTCGTTTGACGGATGAGGAAATTCAAACAGGTCTGGAAAAAGCACGCGAGCGCTATGTCCAGCCTTCCTGGTCTGCCGAAGACATTCCCGTGTTCATTCCTCATTTGCGGGGGTCTGGTTCGCCAAATAAAAATCGGCACACGCGCGGTCTGATTTTTGGTCTGACGGATTCACTTTCGCCAGCGACTCTGCTTGAGAGTGTCTTTATCGGTCTGACGATGGAGTTTTCTCTCTGTTATGAGTGCTTTAACATCCAGGCTGGCAGGAGTGTAAAAGTAATAGGCCCTGCGGTGAGAAACCCGTACTGGCTCCAGTTGAAGGCTGACATCCTTCAATGCCCCATTGAGGCCATTGCTTTTGATGAAGCCGTATCCGTTGGGGCATTATTGATAGCCTGCCCGGAGATTGACCCTCCCTCTGTTCCTGTGGCCGGGCGCTATATTCCTGACGTAATACGGTCGGAGAAGTTGCAAAAATATCAGCAGCAATGGCTAGCCTTTTACCGATTTAAATTAATGCAGGAAGGAGTATTTATTGGTGAGGAGGGTAATAGCTCAGTAGTTCGATAATTTCTTTACACTTTCAATATAGATATCTGGAGTTAATATGCCTTTAGTTAATGGTAGGATCCTGCTCAATTGCATTCAGGAAAAGCATGTGCTGGCTGGTGCATTTAATACAACAAACCTGGAGACGACAATTTCTATTCTTAATGCAATAGAACGCTCGGGGTTACCTAATTTTATTCAGATTGCGCCAACTAATGCGCAGCTTTCCGGTTACGATTACATTTACGAAATTGTTAAACGGTATGCTGACAAAATGGATGTCCCGGTGAGCCTGCATCTGGACCATGGTAAAACCCTGGCAGATGTTAAGCAGGCGGTAAGAGCCGGGTTTACCTCAGTAATGATTGATGGCGCGGCTTTACCGTTTGAAGAAAATATTGCTTTTACAAGAGAGGCGGTTGATTTCTGTAAATCATTTGGCGTACCCGTTGAAGCGGAACTTGGCGCTATTCTGGGTAAAGAAGACGATCACGTTAGCGAGGCTGACTGCAAAACCGAACCCGAGAAAGTCCAGCGCTTCGTTGAAGAAACAGGGTGTGACATGCTGGCAGTGTCAATCGGCAATGTCCACGGACTGGAAGATATCCCACGCATCGATATCCCGCTACTGCAACGCATTGCTTCCGTTTGCCCGGTCCCCCTGGTTATCCACGGCGGCTCTGGTATTGATGAAGAGATTCTTCGTAGCTTTGTTAATTATAAAGTGGCAAAGGTTAATATTGCGAGTGATTTGCGCAAAGCCTTTATTACTACAGTCGGAAAAGCCTGGGTGAACAATAATAACGAGGCTAATCTTGCTCGCGTAATGGCAAATGCAAAACAGGCGGTTGAAGATGATGTGTATTCTAAAATTCAGATGATGAATAAACTGCACCCTGCATTTCACAAGGCGTGTTAAGGATCGGACATGATTAGACAAAAAGTACGCGTCATGAACAGTACCGGATTACATGCCCGACCCGCCGCAAGCCTGGCCCGGATCGTCAAAAAGTACCAGTCTTCATTGATACTGGTTAATAATGACAAAGAAATCCCCATTAAAGGAATGATGAGCATTCTGGGTGCCGGTGTAAAAGGAAATACGATGATTGACCTCATTTGTGATGGACAGGATGAACTGGCCTGCATGGATGAATTAAAATCTGCCTTTGCTGCTGGTTTTGGTGAGTCCGAATAGTGTCATTCCCTTAAGAGGCGCGTGAAGTTGTGACGACTTGATGCGCCTCTTATGATCTTTTGAATCACAATCACTTAACTTATTGAATGCAGGCTTTTTTCATTAATAGAATCGACCTTCTTACTCTCTTAATGTCTCTCCACAGCGTTTAGCTTTCAGAGTATAAACTTCGGCTTCTGGCACCAGGCCGCCCACCAGCATCCATGAACTCCCGCGTTATGGTTGTGCGGGTAAAATGTATTCTTAATGTGCTGTACTATATGTTCGGGAAAAGGGCAAAGAGGATGCAATAAGATGCTGGCTTATATCACTATAGGTACAAATAACTTTCAGCGCGCCGTGGACTTTTATGACGCTATTTTTAAGGTTCTTGGCTACTCGCGATTGCCTGCCTGGACAGAAAGCTGGGCAATGTGGGGAGATGAAAATAATCCGGATGAGGTATTCAACTTCTGCATCTGTCCTCCTTTTGACCGCCATCCCGCAACGGCGGGAAACGGGACAATGTTCGCATTTCATGCAGATAATGCTGACATTGTCAGACGATTCCATGCAGCAGGTCTCCTTGCGGGAGGGGAGAGTGAAGGCGAGCCAGGTACACGTCCCGCATACGGACCCGACTTTTATGTTGCTTATCTGCGCGATCCTGACGGGCATAAGCTGGCATGCGTTTATCAGCGCTATTCTCCTGAAGCCGATAAGTTCGTAAATGAACCTTAGGGACTTCACTTAACCCATTTAACGGTTTGAGCATTGATAAAGCCTGGCGATGAAATGCGGCGTTTGCGGCGAACTCGCTCAATATCGTTTACGGCTGCTACCGTTCGCCCCGGCCCTTAGCCGCCCGGGCTAATTCACTCCCGCATTAAAGCTGCCGGGCTGATTATGGTGCCGTCCCTTAATGAGCTCAGGAGAGCGGAGCGGCAGGGCATTCTTCTGAATAAGCTGAGAACGGCGATAGCCCCAGACCCTGGTTTTATCGCCGTTTAGCGTCTAAGCCACCTTACTCCTTCTTCTCGCCAAGCGTCGGCGTCTCGTCAAAGAAGTTCCACGGTTTCAGCAGCGCATGCGCCCACTCGGTCGGCATAATCGGCCACTCCTCGGCGCGGGCCACGTGGGTGGTACCGGTGGTGATCCACACGACATCATCGTGGTTGTCCAGGGATTCATCATCTTTCGCGTACTGGCCGAGGCCGGTGTCGTGAATTGAACGGTTAGGGTACTTACCTTCCGGGAAGCGTTCGGTCGGATGATAGCGGGTGACCCACAGCTGTTTATCCATAAAGCTCAGGCGATGGTAAATCCACTCATCAGGGGCAAATTTTGCCCCGGTAGCGACCGGATGCGTGCCGCCCGCGTAAGGGATAATCTGATACGACACCGGATTACCCATCCGGTTTTCCCTGGTGGTATTGCTTAGCAGACGGATGGTGCCCGGGTCAAATTTCTGCGCCGCTTTCTGCTCGCTATCAATCGTGTACTGATTGATCTGCATGGTGCTGCTGCGCGGGCCGCCGGCGGTATTCGGCTTCACTTCCGGGTCCATGGCCACCAGCGTGTTGTTCTCTCCGTCAACGTCAAGATCGAGGCGGAAGTTATAAATATGCTGGTGGGTGGTGCCGACAATATTATGGTCAATCAGCGTGCCGTAGCGGGTGTCCTCTTTGGCGCTCGGGTCATGCATAGTCTTCGCTTTCACGCCTTTAACCGCTTCGATGCCGGTGGCTCCGGCGTCAATGCCGATTGTGCCGTTTTCGTGGAATACCCAGTCAAAGATATAGTCGTAGTTGCCGACGGTACTGATCCAGCGCACCACCAGTTCGCGGCGCTCGGTACTGACGTTCGGCTTGCCCATCTCTTGATGTTTATACTCCGGCCCGGCGTAGCGTTCGAAAATAGCGATCGCGCGCGGAATGGTAGTGGGTGTGCCGGTATAGTCGGCGATGGTTTCATCCAGCAGGACCGCGTTGGACGGCGCGTCTTTACCGCGGACGATAGGTGAGGTCAGGGTGCCCATGCCGTAGTCGCCGGAATCGAGATAGGCCTTAAAGTACCAGCCCACGTCCGGGTCGCCGTAGGGCACGATCATTCCACCGAGCGATCCTTCGTACATCACCTGACGTTTCTTGCCGTTATCGTTATATGTCACGGTGGAGAGAATCGGCCCAACGCGGGAGTTCATGCGCAGGTGGAAATCCCAGTTTTGCCAGTGGATCACATCGCCGGTAATGGTGTAGTTTTTGCCTTCCGGCTCGATGATATCGAGGGGTTTAACCTTCGGTGCCACGCGGTCGCGCCCGTCATAGGGGCGGGCTGCCATCGGTACCGGGATCGTCGGACCTTCTTCAATTTTAATAATCTTCTTCTGTTCGAGGTCGACTACCGCGACCAGATTTTCAATCGGATGCGCCCAGTAGTTACCGTCGCCAACGTCAAGATAGCTGACCACTTTCAGCAGCCGCGCATCCTGCTTGAGGCCATCTTTGCCGTCGAAGTAGCCGACGGTTAGCGGGGTGGTAATCACCTTGCTCGGGTCGTCGATGCCGTGTTTTTTTAACACTTCGGCAAATTCGCTGCTGGCGTTGATGATGTTCTGCACGCTGGCGAAATCATCCAGCAGCACCATGCCGTGGGCGTCTTTAATCGGCGTCCATGAAAGCACCTTTTTATTCTGTAAATCCACCACTGCCTCAATAACGTGCTTGCCGTCGAGCATAATCACGTCGGCAGCGCGAGGGGCGTCGACCGGTGTGCCCTGAAGAGCAAAGGCCCAGACGGCGGCTTTATCGGGCTCGCGCAGGGAGACTTCGCTAAAGCGAGTATTAGGTTTGAAATCCGCAGCGGCTTTAACGATAGCGACCGCTGCGCTGATTTCCGCCGCTGACAGCGAATTCAGCGGATGCGGGCTTTTTTCCACCTGAAAGGTCTGATCGAGACCGGACTGGAAGACATCGTTGATGAAGGCGTCAGAAACCCACGCTTTACCCTCTTTGATCACCACCGGCACCAGCAAATCGAGGGTTTTGCCGTTGACGATGGCCGTTTTCGCCCCCGGTTTAACCTTCACGTAAGCGCCGTCTTTGATCAGGGTATACATCTGCGCGTAGTCATCCCACTGAACGTCTGCGCCGAAATCCTGCAGGGTTTTATCCATCGGGACCATATGCGCTTCGCCTCCGTGGGCGAACGCCGGGCTTTGCCAGGCGCAAAACAGGGCGACAGCCAGCGCCATAGCCGTCTTGCGGGGGGAAAGAATCGCCATTGTGACCTCACCTTATTGTTGTGTTGTGCAGTGCCGCTGCGAATGTCGGCTTGTCTATCGTTAAGCTAACAGCGGTCAGCGCCGGGGCGTTTGCCTGCTTTTGCCAGGTTGTTTGTCAGTTTTGCCAGTTATAAAAAATGCCTCCGCAGAGGCATGAAGATGGCGATAAAGATGGGAGAATTTCTAATATTTACCCGGCAAAATCCCCCTGCTGGCGGGCCACCAGGGTCAGAATGGAGTAGAGGGCGACCGCCTGCTGGTGCTGATTAAAAATCTCTACCGCCCACTCAACGACGCCGGTCGCTTTCTCTTCAGCGTTGCGCTGACGTTTCACCGTTTTACGCTTGCAGGTCAGGCGTACCTGGATGGTATCGCCCGGCTTCACCGGCTCGATGAAGCGCAGATTCTCCATCCCGTAGTTGGCGATCACCGGGCCGACCCCGGCGTCAACAAACAGCCCGGCAGCGGCGGAAATCAGGAAGTAGCCGTGCACCACGCGTTCGCCGAAAATCGACTCCGCCGCGGCAATCTTATCCATATGGGCGTAAAAGTGATCGCCGCTCAGGCAGGCGAAGTTGACGATATCCGCCTCGGTCAGCGTGCGGCGCGGAGTCAACAGGCTGTCGCCCGGCTGGATCTCCTCGAAATATTTGCGGAACGGGTGAATGCGGTCTTCCACCACCTGCGCGCCGCGCACCCACTGCTGGCCGATGGCGGCGAGCATCGTCGGGCTACCCTGAATCGCGGTGCGCTGCATATAGTGCTTCACCGCCCGCAGGCCGCCCAGCTCTTCACCGCCGCCGGCGCGCCCCGGACCGCCGTGTACCAGCTGCGGCAGCGGGGAGCCGTGGCCGGTGGACTCTGCGGAAGACTCTTCGTTCAGTACCTGAATACGCCCGTGGGCGCGGGCGGCGCCGAGAATAAACGCGCGCGCCAGTTTTCCGCTGGCGGTGACCAGCGTGCCTGCCAGGCTACCTTCACCGGCCCGCGCCAGGGCCATCGCATGCTCGACGCTCTGATAGGGCATCAGAGTAGCCACGGGGCCGAACGCTTCAATGGCGTGTACCGCCGGGGTCTCATCCGGCTGCGGGCAGAACAGCAGCGTCGGCGGGAAGAATGCGCCCGCGGCGTTGAGATCCGCGCGACCACCCAGCAACACTTCACATCCCGCTTCGATCAGACGGTTTACATTATCCTGTACGTCCTGACGCTGTTCGTGGTTGACCAACGCGCCCATCTTAACGCCTTCCTGCGCCGGGTCACCGAACGCCACTTTTTGCAGGCGCGTAACCAGCGCGTCGCTCACCGCTTTAACCTGTGCCTGCGGCACGATAATACGGCGGATGGCGGTGCACTTTTGCCCGGCCTTCGCCGTCATTTCTCGTACCACTTCGCGAATGAACAGCGCGAACTCCGGCTGCTCCGGCGTGACGTCGTCACCGAGTACGCAACAGTTTAGCGAATCCGCTTCCATGGTGAAGGGAATGGACTTCGCGACCAGGTTGGGATGCACCCGCAGCTGCTGTCCGGTATGGGCCGAGCCGGTAAAGGTGACAACATCCTGGCTATCGAGATGGTCGAGCAGATCGCCCGCGCCACCGCAGATCAGGCTGATTGCGCCCACCGGCACCAGTCCGCTATCGACAATCATTTTAACCATCGCCTGAGTCAGCTGCGCGGTAGCGGTAGCCGGTTTGATGATGGCGGGCATCCCGGCAAGCCAGGTGGGCGCCAGCTTTTCCAGCATGCCCCAGCAGGGAAAGTTAAAAGCGTTGATATGCACTGCCACGCCGGACTTCGAGGTCAGCACGTGGCGGGCGGCGAAGCCTCCCTGTTTTGATAGCGGAATCAGCTCATCTTCCGGCCACAGGGTATCGTCCGGCAGCTCGCGGCTGCCAAGGCTGGCGTAGGTGAAAAGGGTGCCAATGCCCCCTTCGATATCCACCCAGCTGTCGGCACGGGTAGCGCCGGTTTCGGCAGAGATTGTATACAACGCCGCCTTCTGCTCCAGCAAATATCTGGCGACCGCCTTCAGCATTGCGCTGCGCTCAATAAAGGTCATCGCCTCCAGCGCTTTGCCGCCGCGCTCAATCGCGAAGCGTCGCGCCTGCGCCATATCCAGACCCTCGCTGGTGACTTCCCATAGCGCTTCGCCGCTGATGGCGTGATGGATAGTGCGCGCGTGGCCCCGGCCGGTCTGCCACGTGCCGGACAAGTAGCTGGCTAACTGCTGCATGTTTCATCTCCAGATGTGTTACGTGAAATATCTATAAATAGTTCTTTGGTGAATCATAAAAAGCAAGCCTGTATTTAATAATTTATTAACATTGTGATCGGTGGCGATCTGCGTTTAGCACTTAATCTATTGTTAGTTATGTGGTTTACAAAAGCTTTTGCGGTAGCTATCACAAAAAGAACAAACAAAATTTGTGGTTTTATTTAACCTGAATGTAACTTTTATAAAACAAAGTGATTCGAAAATTATTTATAGTCGAGTTTATTGGAATCATAAAAGGTGATGACGTGACAGAAGAACAACGCTTTGACCAGCGCATCGCGCAGGAGACGGCCATCGAACCGCAGGACTGGATGCCGGAAGCCTACCGCAAAACGCTGATCCGCCAGATTGGTCAGCACGCGCATTCGGAAATCGTCGGCATGCTGCCGGAGGGCAACTGGATAACTCGCGCGCCAACCCTGCGCCGCAAAGCGATTCTGCTGGCGAAAGTGCAGGATGAAGCCGGGCACGGTCTGTATCTCTACAGCGCCGCGGAAACCCTCGGCTGCGCCCGCGAAGATCTGTATCAGAAGATGCTCGACGGCAAGATGAAGTACTCCTCTATCTTCAACTACCCGACTCTGAGCTGGGCGGACATCGGCGTAATCGGCTGGCTGGTGGACGGCGCGGCCATCGTCAATCAGGTGGCGCTGTGCCGTACCTCCTACGGACCCTATGCCCGGGCGATGGTCAAGATCTGCAAAGAGGAGAGCTTTCATCAGCGCCAGGGATTCGAAGCCTGCATGGCGCTGGCGCAGGGTAGCGACGCGCAGCGGCAGATGCTGCAGGACGCCATCAACCGTTTCTGGTGGCCGGCGCTGATGATGTTCGGTCCGAACGATGATAACTCGCCAAACAGCGCCCGCAGCATGGCGTGGAAAATCAAGCGTCACTCCAACGATGAGCTGCGCCAGCGCTTTGTCGATAACACCATTCCGCAGGTGGAAATCCTCGGCATGACCGTACCCGACCCGGATTTACAGCGGGATGAAGCCACCGGCCACTACCGCTTTGGCGCCATCGACTGGCAGGAATTTAACGAGGTCATTGCCGGACGCGGGATCTGCAACCACGAACGTCTGGCCGCTAAACGCAAGGCGTGGGAAGAGGGCGCATGGGTGCGGGAAGCCGCGCTGGCGCATACGCAAAAACAGCAGGCTCGCGACGCCGCATAAGGAGAAGAAAGATGAGCAATAACTATTGGCCTTTATATGAAGTGTTCGTTCGCAGCAAACAGGGACTGTCACACCGCCACGTCGGCAGTCTGCACGCCGCCGATGATCAGATGGCGCTGGAAAATGCCCGCGATGCCTATACCCGCCGCAGCGAAGGCTGTTCGATTTGGGTGGTGAAGGCCAGCGAAATCGTTGCCTCGCAGCCTGAAGAGCGCGGTGAATTTTTCGATCCGGCGGAGAGCAAAGTCTATCGCCATCCCACCTTCTACACCGTGCCCGACGGCATGGAACATATGTGAGGCGACGATGAAAAACGATAACTCCGTTGCAGCTTATGCTCTGCGCCTCGGCGATAACGGCCTGGTGCTGGCCCAGCGTCTGGGCGAGTGGTGCGGCCACGCGCCGGAGCTGGAGATCGATCTGGCGCTGGCCAATATCGGTCTCGACCTGCTGGGGCAGGCGCGCAATTTCCTCAGCTATGCCGCTGAACTGGCTGGCAGCGGCGATGAAGACACCCTGGCCTTTGGCCGCGACGAGCGTCAGTTTCGCAATTTGCTGCTGGCGGAGCAGCCCAACGGCAACTTTGCCGACACCCTTGCTCGCCAGTTTTTTATCGATGTCTGGCACGTAGCGCTGTTCAGCCGCCTGGTCGGCAGTCGCGATACGCAGCTCGCCGCCATCGCCGCCAAAGCGTTAAAAGAAGTGCGCTACCACCAGCGCTTTAGCCGTGGCTGGCTGGAGCGCCTGGGCAACGGCACGGCGCTTTCGGCGCAGAGAATGCAAAGTGCAGTCGATAATCTGTGGCGCTTTACCGGCGAGCTGTTCCAGGCCGATGAGCTGGAGATTGAGCTGAGCGCGCAGGGCATCGCCGTCGACCCACGCGAACTGCAGGGCGAATGGCAGAGTGCGGTACATACGGCGCTGATCGACTCCGGTTTACAGATCCCGCAAGAAGCGGCCTTCCGCAGCGGCGGTAAACAGGGGCTGCACAGCGAGCATCTCGGGCCGCTGCTGGCGGAGATGCAGTATTTACAGCGCGCGTATCCCGGCCAGCAGTGGTAGCAGGAGGTGGTTATGCAACGTCTGGTTGATATCGCTCCCCCGGAGATCCACGCCGTCTGGGAGGTATTAAGCGCCATTCCCGACCCGGAAGTTCCGGTGTTGACGATTACCGACCTCGGCATGGTGCGCAGCGTGGATCGCCGCGGCGATGGCTGGGTGATTGGCTTTACGCCAACCTACTCGGGCTGCCCGGCGACCGAACATCTGTTGGGAGAAATCCGCGCGGCAATGACGGAAAACGGCTACGCGCCGGTGCATATCGTGCTGCAGCTGGACCCGCCGTGGACTACTGACTGGATGGGGCTGGAGGCGCGTGAACGTCTGCGCCAGTACGGCATCAGTCCGCCGCAGGGTCATGCCTGCCATGCCCATATGCCGGAGGAGGTGGTCTGCCCGCGCTGCGCCAGCCGCCATACCTCGCTGATTAGCGAATTCGGTTCCACGGCTTGCAAAGCGCTATATCGCTGCGACAGCTGCCGGGAACCCTTTGATTACTTTAAATGTATTTGAGGTTGCGATGACGACATTTCATTCGCTTACCGTGGCGAAAGTGGAGCCGGAAACCCGCGATGCGGTCACCATCACCTTTGCCATTCCCGACGCGCTGCGAAACGCATACGCCTTCCGTCCGGGCCAGCATCTGACATTAAAAGCCCGCCTTGGCGGGGAAGAACTGCGTCGCTGCTACTCCATTTGCCGCAGCCGCACGCCGGGGGAAATCAGCGTGGCGGTCAAGGCCATCGACGGCGGACGCTTCTCACGCTATGCCCAGAACGACATTCAACAAGGGATGGCGTTGGAGGTGATGGTGCCGCAGGGCCACTTTGGCTACCAGCCGCAGGCCGGGCGCAGCGCGGACTACCTGGCGATTGCCGCTGGCTCAGGTATTACGCCGATGATGGCGATTATCGACGCCACCCTCGCCACCGAACTCGACAGCCGTTTCACCCTGATTTATGGCAACCGCAGCAGCCACAGCATGATGTTCCGCCAGGCGCTGGCCGACCTGAAAGACCGCTATCCGCAACGCCTGCAGGTGGTGCATCTGTTCAGCCAGGAGGCGATGGACAGCGATCTGCTGCAGGGGCGCATCAATGGCGACAAGCTACGCGCGCTGGCCGCCCGTCTGCTGGATTTCAGCCGCTTTGAGCGCGCCTTTATCTGCGGGCCGGCGGCGATGATGGATGAAGCGGAGATGACCCTGCGCGAACTGGGCATACCGGAGAAAGCGATTCATCTGGAGCGCTTTAATACCCCGGGCAGCAGCGTCAAGCGGGCCACCGGCGTCCAGGCAGAGGGGCGCACGGTCACAATCCGTCAGGACGGCCGCGACAGAACCATCGCCCTCAGCGCAGAGGATGACAGCATCCTTGACGCCGCGCTACGCCAGGGGGCGGATCTGCCGTTTGCCTGCAAAGGCGGAGTCTGCGCCACCTGTAAATGCAAAGTCCTGCGCGGCGAGGTAGCGATGGCTGCTAACTACGGCCTCGAAGCCGACGAAGTAGCGGCAGGTTACGTGCTGAGCTGCCAGTCGCTGCCCACCAGCAGCGATGTGATCGTCGATTTCGACGCGCGGGGGATGGCATGAGCGAACTGTTAATTGCTCGCCACGCGCGCGTCCTCCAGCTGACGCTTAATCGCCCGCAGGCGCGCAACGCGCTGAATAACGCGCTGCTGACGCAAATTGCCGACGTGCTCGACGCGGCGGCGCTGGACCCGACGGTCGGCGTCTGCGTTATTAGCGGTAATCAACGCTTTTTTGCCGCAGGGGCTGACCTGAACGAAATGGCGGAAAAAGATCTGCCTGCCACCCTCGATGATATTCGACCGCGGCTGTGGGCGCGTATCGACGCCTTCACCAAACCGCTGATCGCCTCGGTAAACGGCTATGCCCTCGGCGCCGGATGCGAACTGGCGCTGCTCTGCGACCTGATAGTCGCCGGCGATAACGCCCGTTTTGGCCTGCCGGAAATCACCCTCGGTATTATGCCGGGCGCGGGCGGGACCCAGCGCCTGATCCGCAGCGTCGGTAAAGCGCTGGCCAGCCGGATGATATTGAGCGGCGAAAGCATCGATGCCAGGCAGGCGCTGCGGGCGGGGCTGGTAAGCGAGGTTTATCCGCCAGCGCTCACCGATGAATATGCACTCGCTTTGGCAGCAACCGTGGCCCGCCACTCGCCGCTGGCGCTGCGCGCGGCTAAACAGGCCTTACGGTTGTCGCAGGAGGTCAGCCTGCAGGCCGGGATTCAGCAGGAACGCCAGTTATTTACTTTGCTGAGCGCGACTGAAGACCGTCGCGAAGGCATCGACGCCTTTCTCCATAAACGTACTGCGGAATTTAAAGGACGCTAATCGTGGAAGCTTTCATTCTCAGCGAAACAGAACAGGGCGTGATGACGATTACCCTTAATCGCCCGGACCGACTGAACAGTTTTAACGACCTGATGCACCAGCAGCTGGCGGCGTGCCTGAAACAGGCCGAACGCGACGACAGCATACGCTGCCTGCTGGTGACCGGTGCGGGGCGCGGTTTTTGCGCCGGGCAGGATTTAAATGACCGTAACGTCGACCCCAGCGGGCCGGCGCCGGATCTCGGGCTCTCGGTTGAGCGTTTCTATAACCCGCTGGTGCGCCGTCTGGCGGCGCTGCCGAAGCCGGTGATTTGTGCGGTGAACGGGGTCGCGGCGGGTGCGGGAGCTACGCTGGCGCTGGGCTGCGATATCGTGCTGGCGGCGCGTTCGGCGAAATTCGTGATGGCGTTCAGCAAGCTTGGTCTGGTGCCGGACTGCGGCGGCAGCTGGTTTCTGCCGCGCGTGGCGGGACGGGCGAGGGCGATGGGGCTGGCGCTGCTGGGCGATAGCCTGAGCGCAGAGCAGGCCGCTCAGTGGGGGATGATCTGGCAGGTGGTGGACGATGCCGAGCTGAAAGAGACCGGCCAGGCGCTGGCCCGTCATCTGGCCGCCCAGCCAACTTATGGCCTCGGTCTGATTAAGAAGGCGCTTCAGCTTGCGGAAACCCAGACTCTGGATCAGCAGCTCGATCTTGAGCGCGATTATCAGCGCCTGGCCGGACGCAGCGCCGACTATCGCGAAGGCGTCAGCGCCTTCCTCGCGAAGCGTCCACCTCAATTCAGCGGGAAATAGCCGATGAGCAAAACGTTACCTACCGTTGCGGTAATAGGCAGCGGCACCATGGGCGCCGGCATTGCCGAGGTGGCCGCCGCCGCCGGGCATCCGGTACTGATTTTCGACATCGATCCTGAGGCGGTGGTTCGCGCCATCGACGGTATTGGTCAACGTCTGGCCTCCCGCGTCAGCCGCGGCAAGCTGGCGGCTGGCCAGGCTGAGGCGCTGCTGACGCGTCTGTCTCCGGCTGAGGATCTGAGCGCTTTAGCCCGCGCGGAGCTGGTTATTGAAGCTGCCTCCGAGCGCCTGGACGTGAAAAAAGCGCTGTTCAAACAGCTGGCTGAAATCTGCTCCCCGTCAACGCTGCTAGTCAGCAACACGTCGTCGATATCGATCACCGCTATCGCCGCTGGAGTCGCGCACCCGGAGCGGATTGCCGGGCTGCACTTCTTTAACCCGGCCCCGGTGATGAAGCTGGTCGAAGTGGTCAGCGGCCTGGCGACCTCGGCGGAAGTCGTTGAACAGCTCTGCCAGCGGGTCTGCGCCTGGGGAAAACAGCCGGTTCGCTGCCGTTCGACGCCCGGTTTTATCGTCAACCGCGTGGCGCGTCCTTTTTATGCCGAAGCGTGGCGAGCGCTGGAGGAGCAGGTTGCCGCGCCGGAGGTGATTGACGCCGCTCTGCGCGACGGCGGCGGTTTTCCCATGGGGCCGCTGGCGTTGACCGACCTGATAGGCCAGGACGTTAACTTTGCGGTGACCTGTTCGGTGTTTAACGCCTTCTGGCAGGACCGCCGCTATCTGCCATCGCTGCTGCAGCAGGAGCTGGTTCTGGCCGGACGGCTGGGCAAAAAGAGCGGGCAGGGGGTCTACTGCTGGCCTGGCGAAGCGCAGCCTGAGCTGGCGCTGGCCACCGTATCAGCAGAACGCGCAGCAAAGTGCATTAAAAGTGACGTTGTCACCGAGCTGGACGAGGTGCTGCTGCTGGAAACGACCGGTGAAACCGCCCTGGCATTGAGCATCCAGCACGGCCGTCCGGTGGTGGTCTACGACCATAGCGCGGGCGAAACGGTGGTGCTGGCCAGCGCGGAAACGGCCTCACAGGCGGCGACCGACAAAGCCATTTTCTATTTTCAGCAGCAGGGCAAAAAAGTGCTGCAGATCGCCGACTATCCAGGGCTGCTGGTGTGGCGGACGGTGGTGATGCTGGTTAACGAAGCGCTGGATGCGCTGCAAAAAGGCGTTGCCGGCGCCGAGGATATCGATACCGCCATGCGCCTGGGCGTTAACTACCCGCGCGGTCCGCTGGCGTGGGGGGAATCACTTGGCTGGGGCCGGGTACTGCGGCTGCTGGAGAACCTACAACAGCACTACGGCGAGGAGCGCTATCGGCCCTGTTCCCTGCTGCGTCAGAAGGCGCTGATGGAGAAACATCATGAGCAATGAAGCCTGGCGTAACGCCCGCGCGATGTATGAGAACGATAACTGCGCGCAAGCGCTGGGGATCAAGATTATCGAGATGGATGACGGCTACGCGCAGATGTCCATGGCGGTTACCGCGAACATGCTCAATGGCCATCATACCTGCCACGGCGGGCAGCTGTTTTCGCTCGCCGATACCGCCTTCGCTTACGCCTGCAACAGCCAGGGGCTGGCGGCGGTCGCGTCGGCGGCGAGCATCGATTTTCTGCGCCCGGCCTTTGTCGGTGAGCTGCTGACCGCGACGGCGAGAGTCAAGCATCAGGGCAAGCTGACCGGGGTCTATGACATCGAAATTGTCAATCAACAGCAAAAAGTTGTTGCCTTGTTTCGCGGTAAATCGCACCGCATCGGCGGCACAATCACAGGAGAAGTCTGATGCGCGACGCTTATATTTGTGACGGGATCCGCACGCCGATTGGCCGCTACGGCGGGGCGCTGGCCAGCGTGCGCGCCGATGACCTGGCCGCCATCCCGCTGCGCGAGCTACTGAGCCGTAACCCTAAGTTCGACCCGGCATCGATTGATGATGTGATTCTCGGCTGCGCCAACCAGGCCGGTGAAGACAACCGTAACGTGGCCCATATGGCGACGCTATTGGCGGGCTATCCCCACAGCGTACCCGGTACCACCATTAACCGCCTGTGCGGCTCCGGTCTGGACGCCATCGGCTTCGCGGCCCGCGCCATCAAAGCCGGAGAGGCGGATGTGATGATCGCCGGCGGCGTTGAGTCCATGTCGCGGGCGCCGTTCGTGATGGGGAAGGCCAGCGCCCCGTATCAGCGCCAGGCCGAGCTGTTTGATACCACCATCGGCTGGCGTTTTGTGAACCCGCTCATGCAGCGGCAATTTGGCACTGACAGCATGCCGGAAACGGCGGAGAATGTAGCTGAATTGTTAAATATCAGCCGCGCCGATCAGGACGCTTTCGCTTTCCGCAGCCAGCAGCGGACGGCGCAGGCTCAGAGCGACGGTATTCTGGCGCAGGAGATCGTGCCGGTCGACATTATCGGCCGGAAAGGGGCGGTAAACGTCGTGCGTGACGACGAGCATCCGCGAGCGGACACCACCATTGAACAGCTTTCGCGGCTAAAAACGCCGTTCCGCCAGGGCGGCGTAGTGACCGCGGGAAATGCCTCCGGCGTCAACGACGGCGCCGCGGCGCTGATTATCGCAAGCTCGCAGCAGGCCATCGTCCAGGGGCTGACGCCCCGGGCGCGCATTGTGGCCATGGCGACGGCGGGCGTCGAGCCGAAATTTATGGGGCTGGGGCCGGTTCCGGCGGTACGTAAAGCGCTGGAACGCGCCGGGCTGAACATTAACGACATGGACTTGATTGAGCTGAATGAAGCCTTTGCCGCTCAGGCGTTGGGCGTGCTCAGAGAGCTGGGGCTGGCGGACGATGCCCCCCATGTTAATCCCAACGGCGGCGCCATCGCCTTAGGCCATCCGTTGGGAATGAGCGGCGCCCGGCTGGCATTAAGCGCCAGCCTGGAGCTGCAGCGCCGCAGCGGGCGCTATGCGCTGTGTACGATGTGTATTGGCGTGGGTCAGGGCATTGCCATGATCCTTGAGCGAGTGTGAGCGAATCTACCTGCGAGTACCCTACAAAATGACAACGATAACTCAATTAGACCCGATTGAAACCGCATCGCGCGACGAGCTACAGGCCCTGCAAACCCAGCGTCTGAAGTGGACCCTTAAGCATGCGTATGAGAACGTGCCGATGTATCGCCGTAAATTTGATGCGGCGGGCGTTCATCCTGACGATTTTCACGAACTGAGCGATCTGAGTAAGTTTCCCTGTACCACCAAACAGGATCTGCGCGACAACTATCCGTTTGATACTTTTGCGGTGCCGATGGAGCAGGTGGTGCGCATCCATGCGTCTTCGGGCACCACCGGCAAGCCGACGGTGGTGGGCTATACGCAAAACGATATTGATAACTGGGCCAATATTGTCGCACGCTCCCTGCGCGCGGCGGGCGGGACGGCGAAAGACAAAATTCATGTTGCCTATGGTTACGGGCTGTTTACCGGCGGTCTCGGCGCTCACTACGGCGCGGAGCGTTTAGGCGCGACGGTCATTCCCATGTCCGGCGGGCAGACCGAAAAACAAGCTCAGCTAATCCGCGATTTTCAGCCGGATATGATCATGGTCACTCCGTCCTATTGTCTGAACCTGATTGAAGAGCTGGAACGCCAGATGGGCGGCGACGCCAGCGGCTGCTCCCTGCGGGTGGGCGTGTTCGGCGCGGAGCCGTGGACCCATGCGATGCGGGCGGAAATCGAGCGCCGACTGGGTATTTCGGCGCTGGATATCTACGGTCTGTCGGAGGTGATGGGGCCGGGGGTGGCGATGGAGTGTCTGGAGACCGCCGACGGTCCGACGATCTGGGAAGACCATTTCTACCCTGAAGTGGTGAATCCGGACAACGGTACGCCGCTGAGGGACGGTGAACACGGCGAGCTGCTGTTCACCACCCTGACCAAAGAAGCGCTACCGGTGATCCGCTATCGCACCCGCGACCTGACGCGTCTGCTGCCGGGCACCGCCCGTATCATGCGTCGGATGGATCGCATTAGCGGACGCAGCGACGATATGCTGATTATTCGCGGCGTAAACGTCTTCCCGTCGCAGCTGGAAGAGGAGATCCTCAAGTTCGAACATCTGGCGCCGCACTATCAGCTGGAAGTTAATCGCCGGGGCCATCTTGATTCACTTTCGGTGCGCGTGGAGCTAAAAGAGAGCGGTCTGGCGCTGAACCACGAGCAGCGCTGTCAGATTTGCCATCAGTTGCGTCATCGGATCAAGTCGATGGTGGGGATCTCGACCGATATCAGCATCGTCAACTGCGGTAGCATCCCGCGTTCCGAGGGCAAGGCCTGTCGCGTGTTCGACCTGCGCAAGGTTGCCGCTAACGGATAACGTTTTCTCCCGGAGGCGGCGCATTGCGCCTGTCCGGGCTACACGACGACACAACTCCCTGGCCCGGACAGGGGTAGCCCGGGTAAGGCGTTTACGCCGCGACCCGGAGAGTGTGCCGGGATTGATGTATCAGCTCGGCCTCTTCCCGGCTTGCGCTGCGCTTAGCCGGGCTACGTGTTTATCGCCGTCTGCGGGCCGGTAGCCCGGACAGGTGCGCCAGCACCGCCTCCGGGAAGCCGTATCCAACATGGCTTCAGATGCTCTCCCCGGCTTGCGCTGCGCTTAGCCGGGCTACGTGTTCATCGCCGTCTGTGGGCCGGTAGCCCGGACAGGTGCGCCAGCACCGCCTCCGGGATTTCCTGTGCTATGATTCAAAAAGGACAAAAATAACAACAGAATGAATCAGATGAGTAAACTCGATACCTTTATTCAACAGGCCACGGAAACGATGCCCATCAGTGGAACCTCGCTTATTGCTTCTTTATACGGCGACGCCTTGCTCCAACGCGGTGGGGAGGTCTGGCTCGGCAGCGTAGCGGCGCTGCTGGAAGGACTGGGCTTCGGCGAACGATTCGTGCGTACTGCGCTGTTCCGCCTGAATAAAGAAGAGTGGCTTGACGTGGTGCGCATTGGCCGCCGAAGCTTCTACCGTCTCAGCGACAAAGGTCTGCGCTTGACTCGCCGCGCCGAACATAAAATCTATCGCGCCAGCGCCCCGGAATGGGACGGCACCTGGCTACTGCTACTGTCGGAAGGGCTTGAGAAGAGCACGCTGGCGGAGGTCAAAAAACAGCTGCTATGGCAGGGATTTGGCGCGCTGGCGCCGAGCCTGCTGGCTTCACCGTCGCAAAAGCTGGCGGATGTGCAATCTCTGCTGCACGACGCGGGCGTGGCGGAAAATGTCATCTGCTTCGAAGCCCACTCCCCGCTGGCGCTCTCCCGGGCGGCGCTGCGCGCCCGCGTTGAAGAGTGCTGGCATCTCACCGAACAGAACGCGATGTATGAGACGTTTATCAATTTGTTTCGTCCTCTGCTGCCGCTGCTTCGCGACTGCGAGCCCGCAGAACTGACGCCCGAACGCTGCTTTCACATTCAACTACTGCTGATTCACTTCTACCGCCGGGTGGTGCTTAAGGATCCGCTGCTGCCCGAAGAACTGCTCCCTGCACACTGGGCCGGGCAAACCGCGCGCCAGCTGTGCATCAATATTTATCAACGCGTTGCGCCCGGCGCGCTGGCCTTCGTCGGCGAGAAGGGCGAAAGCTCGGTGGGGGAACTTCCCGCGCCGGGGCCGCTCTATTTCCAGCGTTTCGGCGGACTGTCGGGCGTATAAGGAGGCACCATGCCCATTTATCAGATTGACGGTATGACGCCGGTTGTACCGGACGAGAGCTATGTTCATCCCACCGCCGTGCTGATTGGCGACGTGATCCTCGGCAAAGGGGTCTACGTCGGGCCTAACGCCAGCCTGCGCGGCGATTTTGGCCGTATCGTGGTGAAAGATGGCGCTAACATCCAGGACAATTGCGTGATGCACGGCTTTCCCGGCCAGGATACGGTCGTGGAGGAGGAGGGACATATCGGCCACGGCGCGATTCTGCACGGCTGTACCATCGGCCGCAACGCGCTGGTGGGCATGAGCGCGGTGATTATTGACGGGGCCAGGATTGGGGAAAACAGCATTGTCGGCGCCTCGGCCTTTGTGAAAGCCAATGCTGAAATGCCCGCCAACCATCTGATTGTCGGCAGTCCGGCCAAAGCCATCCGCGCGTTAAGCGAACAGGAGCTGGCCTGGAAAAAGCAGGGAACGCGGGAGTATCAGATGCTGGTGGAGCGCTGCAAGCAGACGCTGCATCAGGTGGAACCGCTAAAAGAAGCCGAGCCGGACAGAAAGCGGCTGATCTTTGACGAGAATTTACGGCCAAAGTCATCGTCCTGAGGGGAAAACATGGCAGAAAAATTATCCGCTCAATGCCACTGCGGCGAGGTGGCGTTTACCGTTGAACTCAGCGATGGCTTCAACACCGCTCGACGCTGCAACTGTTCATTTTGCCGGATGCGGGGAGCGGTTGCGGTCTCCGCGCCGCTTTCAGGAATCGATATCTTACGCGGGCGGGAGAAGCTCACGGAGTATCGCTTTAACACCGGTGAAGCCGTGCACTTTTTCTGCTCGGTATGCGGGATTTACACTTTCCATCAGCGGCGTTCAAATCCGCAGCAGTACGGGGTGAATGTGGCCTGCATTGCAGGCGTGTCGCCCTTCGATTTTCCCTGCTTAGAGGTCAACGATGGCGTGAATCATCCGAAAGATGGCGGCGGGGGCGTGGTGGGGTATTTGCGCTACGAGAAAAAGTGAAACTCTCCTCCCGCCGGGAAGCAGGAGGAGGCACATCTTATGCGGCAACGACGCTGTCGATAGCGGCTTTCGCATCAGACTGCGCTTTCGCTGCGACTTCCGGACCGTAAGCGATGCCTTCAGCGAAGACGAAGTTCACGTCGGTGATGCCGATAAAACCGAGGAAAGTAGAGAGATACGGGGTCACCAGATCGGTCGGGGTATCTTTATGGATACCGCCGCGGCTGGTGACGACCACCGCACGTTTTCCTTTTACCAGACCTTCTGGCCCTTTCTCGGTATAGCGGAAGGTGACGCCAGCGCGAGCCACCAGGTCGAAGTAATTTTTCAGCTGAGTCGGAATGTTGAAGTTATACATCGGCGCCGCAATAACAATCACATCGTTCGCCTGCAGTTCAGCGATCAGTTCGTCGGACAGCGCCAGCGCTTCCTGCTGACGCGGCGTCAGCGGCGCATCGCTCGGACGCAGGGCGCCAACCAGCTCGCCGTCCAGTACCGGGATCGGATTTGCAGCCAGGTCGCGCACGGTAATAACGTCTTGCGCGTGTTTTTCACGCCATTGTTCAACAAAATAGTCGGACAGCTGACCAGATTGCGAGTACCCTGCCAGAATACTGGATTTGAGAACTAATACTTTGCTCATGGGTGTTTCCTTTTTTAATGTGATTGACGGGCCTGTGCCCTGGTGCTTGATGACACTGTATTCACAATCATGTCACAGAGAAAGCGCAATAAATCGAACTCTGTATTCAGTTTTTTTGAACAAGGCACGAAATGCGCGGATGTGGTACTCTAGCGCAATATTTCATAAGAGATTTTTCCCGGCAGTGCACTGCCCGATAACGCTATGACAGAACAACAAAAATTCACCTTCTCACAGCTCTTTACGCAGCTGGATGGCCTGATGCTGCGCGATAAGTCGCGCTTAGCCCGTCGCCTGCACGGCGTGAAGAAGGTTAAAAATCCTGATGCCCAACAGGCCATTCTGCAGGAGATGGCGCAAGAAATTGAACAGGCGGCAGGGAGAGTCCTGCTGCGCGAAGCCGCGCGGCCAGCGATTTCCTATCCGGATAACCTGCCGGTTAGCCAGAAAAAACAAGCGATCCTCGAAGCCGTGCGCGATCACCAGGTGGTGATTGTGGCGGGGGAAACCGGGTCGGGGAAAACCACCCAGTTGCCGAAAATTTGCATGGAGCTGGGACGCGGCGTTAAAGGCTTAATCGGCCATACCCAGCCGCGTCGTCTGGCCGCGCGTACCGTTGCCAACCGTATTGCTGAGGAGCTGCAAACGGAACCAGGCGGCTGCATCGGTTACAAAGTTCGCTTCAGCGATCACGTCAGCGACAATACGATGGTTAAGCTGATGACCGACGGTATTCTGCTGGCGGAAATCCAGCAGGATCGGCTACTGATGCAGTACGACACCATCATCATCGATGAAGCGCACGAACGCAGCCTGAATATCGACTTCCTGCTCGGCTATTTGCGGGAACTGCTGCCGCGTCGCCCGGATCTGAAAATCATCATTACCTCAGCGACCATCGACCCGGAACGCTTCTCGCGCCACTTTAACAACGCGCCGATTATCGAAGTGTCCGGACGAACCTTCCCGGTTGAGGTGCGCTATCGGCCCATCGTTGAGGACGCCGATGACACCGAGCGCGATCAGCTGCAGGCGATCTTTGACGCCGTTGACGAGCTGGGACGTGAAAGCGCTGGCGATATCCTCATTTTTATGAGCGGCGAGCGGGAAATTCGCGATACCGCCGATGCGCTTAACAAGCTGAATCTGCGCCACACCGAGGTGCTGCCGCTGTATGCGCGGCTCTCCAATAGCGAACAGAACCGCGTGTTCCAGGCCCATAACGGGCGGCGAATTGTGCTGGCGACCAACGTCGCGGAAACCTCGCTGACCGTACCGGGCATTAAGTACGTTATCGACCCCGGTACCGCGCGCATCAGCCGCTACAGCTTCCGGACCAAAGTGCAGCGTCTGCCTATTGAGCCGGTTTCTCAGGCGTCGGCCAACCAGCGTAAAGGCCGCTGCGGCCGCGTATCTGACGGGATCTGCATTCGCCTTTATTCAGAAGACGACTTCCTGTCGCGCCCGGAATTTACCGATCCGGAGATTCTGCGCACCAACCTGGCGTCGGTTATCCTGCAAATGACCGCGCTCGGACTCGGCGATATTGCCGCTTTCCCGTTCGTTGAAGCGCCGGATAAACGCAATATTCAGGACGGCGTGCGTCTGCTGGAAGAGCTGGGGGCGATTACCACTGACGAACAGCAGACCGCCTATAAGCTGACGCCGATGGGGCGCCAGCTCAGCCAGCTGCCGGTGGACCCGCGTCTGGCGCGAATGGTGCTGGAGGCGCAAAAACACGGCTGCGTGCGCGAGGCGATGATTATCACCTCGGCGCTCTCTATTCAGGACCCGCGCGAGCGGCCAATGGATAAGCAGCAGGCTTCCGATGAGAAGCATCGCCGCTTCCACGATAAAGAGTCCGACTTCATGGCGTTCGTCAACCTGTGGAACTACCTGGGCGAGCAGCAAAAAGCGCTCTCCTCGAACCAGTTCCGCCGCCAGTGTCGGGTCGATTTTCTCAACTACCTGCGCGTGCGCGAGTGGCAGGATATCTACACTCAGCTGCGTCAGGTCGTTAAAGAGCTCGGCCTGCCGGTGAATAGCGAACCGGCAGAGTATCGCGAAATTCACACCGCGCTGCTGACCGGTTTGCTGTCGCACATTGGTATGAAAGATACCGATAAGCAGGAATACACCGGCGCGCGCAACGCTCGCTTCTCTATCTTCCCCGGCTCCGGGCTGTTTAAAAAGCCGCCGAAATGGACGATGGTCGCCGAGCTGGTGGAAACCAGCCGCCTGTGGGGGCGTATCGCCGCACGCATAGAGCCGGAATGGGTCGAGCCGGTCGCTCAGCACTTGCTCAAACGTTCTTACAGCGAACCGCACTGGGAGCGCGCGCAGGGCGCGGTGATGGCGACGGAGAAGGTCACCGTTTACGGTCTGCCTATCGTCGCGGCCCGTAAGGTCAACTACAGCCAGATTGACCCGGCGCTGTGCCGCGAACTGTTTATCCGCCATGCGCTGGTGGAGGGCGACTGGCAGACCCGCCACGCCTTCTTCCGTGACAACCTGAAGCTGCGCAACGAGATTGAAGAGCTGGAGCATAAGTCGCGCCGCCGCGACATTCTTGTCGACGACGAAACGCTGTTTGAGTTCTACGACCAGCGCATCAGCCATGACGTCATCTCCGCGCGCCACTTCGATAAATGGTGGAAACAGGCCAGTCGCGAGACGCCGGATCTGCTTAACTTTGAAAAAAGTATGCTGATTAAAGAAGGCGCGGAGCAGGTCAGTAAGCTGGACTATCCGAACTTCTGGCACCAGGGCAATCTGAAGCTGCGTTTGACCTATCAGTTCGAGCCGGGCGCAGATGCCGACGGCGTGACGGTGCATATTCCGCTGCCGCTGCTCAACCAGGTGGAAGAGGCCGGGTTTGAGTGGCAGATCCCCGGTCTGCGCCGGGAGCTGATTATCGCCCTGATTAAATCGCTGCCGAAGCCGGTGCGCCGCAATTTTGTCCCGGCGCCAAACTACGCGGAAGCGTTTCTCGGCCGCGCGACGCCGCTGGAGCTGCCGCTGCTGGATTCCCTTGAGCGCGAACTGCGGCGGATGACCGGCGTGACTATTGACCGCGAGGCCTGGCAGTGGGATCAGGTGCCCGATCACCTGAAAATCACTTTCCGGGTGGTGGACGACAAAAACAAGAAGCTCCAGGAAGGGCGCTCGCTGCAGGATCTGAAAGATGCCCTGAAAGGCAAGGTACAGGAGACGCTGTCCGCAGTCGCCGATGACGGTATCGAGCAGAGCGGGCTACATATCTGGAGCTTTGGCCGCCTGCCGGAGAGCTACGAGCAGAAGCGCGGCAACTATAAAGTTAAGGCCTGGCCGGCGCTGGTGGACGAACGCGACAGCGTGGCCATCAAGCTGTTTGATAATCCGCTCGAGCAGCAGCAGGAGATGTGGCGCGGCCTGCGCCGCCTGCTGCTGTTGAATATCCCATCGCCGATTAAATATCTGCATGAGAAGCTGCCGAATAAAGCCAAGCTGGGGCTCTATTTCAACCCCTACGGCAAGGTGCTGGATCTGATCGATGACTGTATCTCCTGCGGCGTCGATAAGCTGATCGATGAAGCGGGTGGCCCGGTGTGGAGCGAGGAGGGCTTTGCCGCGCTGCATGAAAAAGTGCGCGCTGAGCTCAACGAGACGGTGGTGGAAATCGCCAAACAGGTTGAGCAGATCCTGACCGCGGTGTTCAACATCAATAAACGCCTGAAAGGTCGCGTCGATATGACCATGGCGCTGGGGCTGTCGGATATTAAATCGCAGATGAGTGGGCTGGTGTATCGCGGCTTCGTCACCGGCAACGGCTTCCGCCGCCTGGGCGATACGCTGCGCTATCTGCAGGCGATTGAAAAACGGCTGGAGAAAATGGCGATCGACCCGCACCGCGACCGCGTGCAGATGCTGAAGGTGGAGAGCGTGCAGCAGGCGTGGCAGCAGTGGCTGAATAAGCTACCGCCCAATCGTCGCCAGGATGAGGACGTGCAGGAGATTCGCTGGATGATTGAAGAGCTGCGCGTCAGCCTGTTCGCCCAGCAGCTCGGCACGCCTTATCCGATTTCCGACAAGCGGGTGCTGCAGGCAATGGAGCAGATTACGGCCTGAGCCGCTGCATTCCCCGGTGGCGCAGGCTGCCGGGGAAAGCTGTTGGCGTCAGGCGTTCACCCACGCGAGGGTGAACCCGTCCCAACCTTTGCTGCCCACGGTTTGCAGGGCCGTTACCGTCAGGCGCGGGTCGCTGCCCATCATCGCAATAAACTCCCTGACGCCCTGAACGCGGTCATCTGCGCTATGCGGATCGGTCACTTCGCCGTCGCGCACCACGTTATCGCCAATGATCAGCGTCCCCGGGCGAGAGTAGCGCAAAGCCCAGCGCAGATAGTTTGGGTTATTCGGCTTATCCGCATCGATAAAGATCAGATCAAACGGCGGATGGTCGCCCAGCTTCTCCAGCGTGGCCAGCGCCGGGCCTTCCCGCACCTCAACGAGCTTATCCACGCCCGCCATGCGCAGGTTCTCGCGCGCCACGGCGGCATGGTGCGCATCGGCCTCCAGAGTGACTAATTCGCCATCCGCAGGCAATTCCCGGGCCATCCAGATGGTGCTGTAGCCGCCGAGCGTGCCAATCTCGAGGATGCGTCTGGCGCCCGTCATGCGCACCAGCAGGGCCAGAAACTGCCCCTGATTGGCGGCAACATCGATGGCCGGAAGCCCGGCGTGCTGGTTATTTTCCAGAACCTGGTTGAGCAAGGGATCGTTGGGGATTAACGCTTCCACCAGATAATTATCTACTGCCGACCACTGTTGTTGCATGTCAGATTTCCCGTATTACATCCCTGATGAATCAGACCAGCCGCCTCCCAGCGACCGGTACAAATCGACTTGCGCCAGCAACAGATTGTTTTTCACCTGCACCACGCTGAGCTGGGTGGAAAACAGCGTACGCTGGGCGTCCAGGACGTCAAGATAGGATGAGTAGCCGTTGCGATAACGGTTTTGGGCAATGAGCAGCGTCTCCCGGGCTACGTCCTCCTGGGCCTGCAGCTCCGTCAGCTGCTCCCCGTAGCGGCCAATAGCATCAAGGCTGTCATTGACCTCCTTAAACGCGCCGCGCACCGTTTTTTCGTAGCTATACAACGCCTGATTGTGCTGGGCCATCGACACGTCTACCTGGGCATTCAGCGCCTGGCGGTTGAGCAGCGGCGCCAGGATGCTGCCGCCAAGGCTCCATAAGCGTAGCGGATTATCCAGCAGGTCGGGCAGAGTGCGATCCTGCATGCTGCCGGTGGCGGTAAGGTTGATGGACGGCAGCAGCTGCGCCTGCGATGACGCCAGCGTGGCGTCGGCGGCCACCAGCTGACGCTGAGCCTGAACGATATCCGGGCGGCGATTGAGCAGGGTTGACGGCAACTGGGACGGTAGCGACAGCGGCGTCAGCTGGGCAAAGGCGTTGCGCTTAACGGCCCCAGGATTAGCGCCGAGCAGCAGGCTGAGCGCGTTTTCCTGCTGGGCGATTTGGTGTTGCAGCGACGGAATTTGCGCCCGCGTCGAGCGCAGTTCGGAATCCGCCTGCATCAGTTCGAGGCGCGATGTATAGCCGGTCTCGAACTGACGTTTCGCCAGATTAAAGGCATCTTCCCGCGCTTTGAGCGTTTGTTGCGTTACCCGCAGCTGTTCATCCAGTGAGAGCAGAGTGACGTAGCCTGTCGCCACCGAAGAGGCGACGGTCAGGTTCGCCGCCGCGGCGGCGGCTTTTTGCGCAGCCAGACTGGCCTCCGCCGCGCTGGCTGCGCTGCGGTTAGCGCCCCAGATATCAACATCGTAGCTGGCGGTTAGCGCGCCTTTATACACCGTACTGTGGATCGGCAGACCGGTGGCGGCCGACTGCGACCGCGCGCGTGTACCGGTCAGTCCGGCGTCTAGTGAAGGAAAGAGGCTGCTGTCGGCGGCGTAGACCCGCGCCTGGTACTCGTTGAACCGTTCGCGGGCAATCAGCACGTCGCTGTTGTAGCGTAGCGCCTGGTCGACGTATTGATTAAGCGTACTGTCGTGAAAATTGCGCCACCACACGCCCTCGACCGGGCTGGTGGGGCCGATATCCGCGCGCCAGGCGGCGGGAATATGCAGCGTCGGCGCGGCCTGTGGGATATCAGCTGACTGGCAGCCAACCAGCGCAAGAATAACGGCGAGGGTGAGCGGACGAATCATCGTGTCTCCTCCCCGCGGGTGTCGATGGTGACCTGCACCGACATCCCCGGCCGCAGGCGCTGGCTGTTTTTCTGCCCCTCATCCACGGCGATGCGTACCGGAATGCGCTGGGCAATTTTGACGAAGTTGCCGGTGGCGTTGTCCGGCGAAATGGCGCTGAACTCAACCCCGGTGGCCGGGGAGATGCTCTGCACCGTACCGGTGAATTTCTCGCTGTTCAGCGCATCAACGGTAAAGGTTACCGGCTGCCCGACGCGGACCTCCGCCAGCTGCGTCTCTTTGAGGTTAGCGATCAGCCAGTGCTGTGGCGGTACCAGCGAGGTCAAATGCGTCCCGGCGGTCACGTAGGCGCCAAGGCGCACTGATATTTGCCCCAGCTGACCATCGGCGGGGGCGATAATGCGGGTATTCTGGAGGTCGATCTGCGCCAGTTCCAGCGCGGCCCTCGCACTGGCGACGTCGGCCAGCAGCGAATCCCGATTAACAATTGTCGATTGCAGATCCTGGCGCGACATTTCCAGCGTCGCTTTGGCCTGCTCGATATCCGCAGTCCCCTGCGCCGCGCTGGCGCGGGCGGAATCGCGTTCGCGGATCGAGAGCGAACCGTCGGCGGTCAGCTCCTGAACGCGTTTTAAATCCGCCTGGGTTTTCAGACTTTGCGCGCGGGCGTTTTGCAGCGCCGCTTCGTTACGTACGATGACCGCCTCGGCGCTTTTGCGCTGCTGCAGATTGTTCTTGAGCGCCGCCTCTTTCATCGCCAGCGTGGCTTCCGCCTGATGTACGCGCTGTTTATAGATGCGATCGTCGATCTGAAACAGCACATCGCCGGCTTTCACCTGATTAAAATCCTGAACCTTGACCTCGGTAATATAGCCGTTGACCTGCGGGCTGATAAACGTGGTTTGCCCGCGAACGTAGGCGTTATCGGTAAACTGGCTTTGCCGGGTAAACGGCGGCAGCTGCCAGGCGTAAAGAATAACCAGAACGCCGACAATACCAATTGCCGCGGCGGTAAAAATAGAGACCACGCGAATATTATTACGGGTGTTGGCCTGTTGTTTGGCCGCATCCTGCTGACTCATAATGACTCCAGAGTAAAAATTTTATTTGCTTCCCGTCGCGCGCTTTAACGCAACGCGGGCGGTAATACGTAATCTTATTAAGCGCCAGAAAACCCACACCAGCGTGGCGGCTGAAATCGCCGCCGTCAGCAGATAGGTATCATTGTAAGCGAGAATATTGGCCTGCAGCGTGGCGGCGTTTTGTAGCAGCGTGGTGGCCTGAACGTTGAGCAGGGTGCTGTCGCCAATCTGGCTTTGATACATTTGGCTGTACTGCTGCAAACGTTCAGTAATCAGCGGATTGAGGGTGGTCAACTGGTCGGCGAGCTGGCTGGAGTGAAACTTCTCCCGCCATGTCTGAAAGGTGCCGAGAATGGCCGACCCCAGCAGACCGCCGATATTCTGACTCATGCCGAACAGTACCGAGAAGCTTACCAGATTGCGCTGGTCGGCAATCACGCCGCCAATCCCTGCCAGCATTGCCGGAGCAAGGAAAAAGGCGCTGCCGAAGCCCAGCAGGAACTGGCTGAACATTAGCTGTTCCGGGCGGGTCAGGATGGTCGACTGGCTGTCGAGCAGCGAGGCAATCATGATCAGCGCCAGCGCCGTAGCGGTGGGCCAGTAGAGACGCTGCGGGTTGAGCGTCAGACAGCTGGCGACGATGCCGCAGATGATGCCGGCGAAAATCGACCACGCCAGATTGGTCATCTGTTCATTCTGCAGGCCGACGTACTGCAGCCAGCCGATGACCCCGGTATTTTGCTCCGCCAGCACGATGCGGATCAGCAGCATAATCAGCCCGAGGCGCAGAATGCTGCCGCTGGAGAGCCATTTAATATTGAGTAACGGGTTGCTGCGGTTATGTTCAAAGGCAATCGCGGAGACGATGAGCACCACCGCTCCCGCCAGCGCCCAGCCGATCCACGGCGCTTCAAACCACCAGTCCAGACGCCCCAGCGACAGCACCGCGGTAACCAGCGCCATTCCCGGCGCCAGCAGGAAGAAGGTGATAAAGTCTTTCTTCTCAAAAACTTTTTTACGATCGCTTGGGGGAAGCTTCAGGGCGATCACGCAGGCCAGCGATACCAGCGCCAGCCCCAGTTCAAAGAAGTACAGTCCGCGCCACTCGTCAATTTGCAGCAGTTCGGTGGAAAACAGGCGCGCCAGCGGGATCGCCAGCGATGAGCCGGTAATACCGATAGTCAACGCTTTTAGCCGATGGCGGGCGGGCCAGGCCTGCACCTGATAGTAAATGCCTAACGAGCTCAGCGCCGCAGCGACCATCCCGTGGGCGGCGCGTACCATCAGCGCGGAGCTAAGGTCGTTGACGAACAGGTGAAAGAAGGTCACCAGCACATAGAGGACGAGAAAGCCTTCGGTGAAGGCGCGCAGGCCATACTGCTGACGGAATTTTACCAGCAGCAGGTTGATGGAGACGTTCGTCATCACGTAGACCGCCGGAAGCCAGGCTATCTCGGTGGACCAGGCGGCAAAGGTTCCCTGCAACAGTTGCAGGTTAGCGGTGACCACCGCGTTGCCCAGCGCGCCGGTCAGGCAGACCAGCAGTCCAACGATCCCGTAGGCAATGCGCCTGGGCGTGCTGTGAATCGGGGTGGAAGGCGAGCCGAGGATCGCCGGTTTTTCGTGCGGAGCCCAGTCGTGGGGCACATAGGGGTTATCTTTACGGCGAGGCATTATTTTTTCTCTACCTCGCGCAGCAGTTTCTCCAGCACGCGCTGAGTCTGCTGCTGTTCGTCGGGCGTGATAGCGGTGAGGATCTCCTCACGCAGTTCATCGGCTACCGTTTTTACCTGCTGATACACCTCAAGGCCTTTAGCGGTGGCGATCAGCAGCCGTTTACGTTTGTCGCGTTCGGTTTTCACCCGCTCAACCAGCCCCAAATCCACCAGCCGATTAAGCAACGGGACGAGGGTCGCGCTTTCGACGCCCAGCTCCTGGGCCAGCTCGCTTTGCGATAGCGGCTGCGCGTTGCGCGCGATAGCGGAAACGGCGACCCAGCTGGCCTGGCTCATGCCGAGGTCTTTGAGGCGACGGTTGACCGCCAGCCGCCAATGATGGGCGGTCAAATACAAAAGATGGGAGAAATTTAGCTGTCGGTTATCCATAGTTCGGTCTGCAATATCGTTAGAGCTCTAATGATTTTATGTCTGGCAAAAACGAGAATTCAAGTCCGATTGATAAAAACAGGTTAACGGTATGTGCGTTTATTGTGGAAGAAGCTTTGGGAGGGAGGAAGGAGAGTTCTGGTCTCAGCCCGGCTTTAACCGGGCTGAGAAGGGGGATTATCCCGGATAAATACCGCGATCTTTACGCGCCATCAGAATTCGCTCACAGGCCACGATATAGGCGGCAGTACGTAAAGAGCACGCTTTTTCCACCGCTTTATCGTAAACGTGAACGATCGCATCGGTCATAATGCGGTCCATTTTGGCGTTGATCTCTTCTTCGCTCCAGAAGAAGCTGGCCATATCCTGCACCCATTCAAAGTAGCTCACGGTGACGCCGCCAGCATTACAAATGACGTCCGGCACCACCACGATGCCGCGTTCGGCCAGCACGTCGTCCGCTTCCGGATAGGTCGGGCCGTTAGCGCCTTCAAGCACCAGTTTGCAGCTGAGGGTTTCCGCGCGCTCGCGCGTAATCTGACCTTCCAGCGCCGCCGGGATCAGAATATCCATCGGCGTCGTCCAGAACGTTTCTTTGTCAATTTCGCGGGCGCCCGGGAAGCCGGCAATTTGCTTGTTCTCGGCCTGCCAGGCGGTCAGCGCGGCCATATCGATACCGCCTTCGTTATACAGCGTGGCGGTATGGTCCTGAATGACCACAATGCGCGCACCGACGCCAGCGAACAGGCGGGCCGCTTCACTGCCTACGTTACCAAACCCTTGCAGCGCGACCTTCGCGCCTTCGATTTCGATACCGCTGCGGCGGGCCACTTCGCGACCAGTGACGAAGACGCCGCGTCCCGTGGCCTTTTCGCGGCCCAGCGAACCGCCGAGATGAATCGGTTTACCGGTGACCACGCCGGTGATAGTGGTGCCGTGGTTCATCGAATAGGTGTCCATCATCCAGGCCATCACTTTACCGTTGGTGCCGACGTCCGGCGCCGGAATATCTTTTTGCGGCCCGATAATAATGCCGATCTCGCTGGTGTAGCGACGGGTCAGACGTTCCAGTTCACCTTCTGATAAAGAGAACGGATCGACGCGGATACCGCCTTTGGCGCCGCCGTAGGGAATATTGACTGCCGCACACTTGATGGTCATCCAGGCTGAGAGGGCCATGACTTCATTCAGGTCCACATCCGGATGGTAACGCACGCCGCCTTTACCCGGACCGCGTGAGAGGTTGTGCTGGACGCGGTAGCCTTCGAAGTGGCGAATGGTTCCGTCGTCCATTTGTACCGGGATATCAACGATCAGCGCGCGTTTCGGATGGCGCAGCGTTTCGATCCAGTAGGCCAGATCGCCGAGGTAGGGGGCGACGCGATCGATTTGACGCAGGTAGGTGGTCCATGGAGATGTACTACTTTCAGAAGCGTAAGATAACTTTTCCATAAGAGTCCTGTTTTGCAGTGATAATTATTTTGTTAACCGTGGAAAGATACAGCCATAAAATCTGTAACGAGAATGTTATCACCAATTTAATGGGACGGTATTTGGCAAAAATGCAGAATATGCTGCCGTTATCGGTGGGGTTGAAGTTTTTGTGAATAAAAAAACGCAAAACAGCGTCGACTACGGATGAATATGCATCTTTGTGCATTAAAGCCGTAGTTTGGGCCCTTTATCCCTATTTATCAGAATCTTGACTTCCTTCAAAAAGTGAACAAAACGCTATATTTGTGTGTTGACTTTGTTGCATTGCAGTGAGCATCCTTCGGCTGCTGCCGGCAGGGCGAATGGGTTGCCGGCAGCGAATGGCTTTATAACATCTCGCTCCTGGTGGCGACAGCGCCGGGAGCCTGCTTTAAGCGGCTGGCGCAGAAAATCGCGATAAGTGAAATCACCACCGTTCCCGCCAGATACAATGCGACCGGTATCCAGTCACCGTCATATTTTGCCAGCAGTCCGGTGGCGATCAGCGGAGCGGTACCCCCGGCGAGCGCGGCGCCAAGCTGGTAGCCAAGGGTGATGCCGGTGTAGCGAACGTTAGCGCTGAAGATCTCGGAGCAGAGCGTCCCCAATACCGCGGTAACCGGTGCCCACAGAATACCGAAGGCGATCACCGTGGCGAGCGCAATGCCCCACGTGCTGCGGGTATCCAACAGCAGAAACCACGGTACGATAAACAATCCAAGCAGCACCACGCTGAGAGTGTACATTTTCTGGCGTCCGATTCTGTCTGAAAGCAGTCCCATCAGCGGGATCATAACCGTAGCAACCAGCGCACCGAGGGTGACGGCTTCAAGCGCCTGGGATTTTTGATAGCTCAGCGTGGTGGTGGCATAGCTGACCACGAAAGTCGAAAAAATATAGAATGGCGCGGTTTCCACTACTTTGAGGCCCGCAGCAATTAACACTTCGCGCCAGTGATACTTGAGCGTATCGCGCAGCGGCGCCTTTGCTACCTGGCCTGACTGCTTCACCTGTTTAAATTCCGGCGTTTCATCAATATCTTTGCGGATCCACAGACCAATAAGAACCAGCACCGAGCTGAGCAGGAAAGGGATGCGCCAGCCCCAGGAGAGAAACTGCTCTTCGCTGAAAAGGGTCATTAGCGAGACGATAAAAGTGGCCATCAGCATGCCAATGGTCACGCCCGCCTGCGGAATGCTGCCGAAAAAACCTTTGCGCTTTTCCGGTGCGTATTCGTAGGCCAGCAATAGCGCACCACCCCATTCGCCGCCGATGCCCATTCCCTGAACGATACGTAAGGTTATCAGCAGCGCTGGCGCCCATAAACCGATCATCTCATAGGTGGGAAGCAGACCGATGGCGACCGTTGCGCCGCCCATCAGGGAGAGCGTCAGGACCAGCGTTTTCTTACGCCCGATTCGGTCGCCAATATGTGCGAAGACCACCCCGCCAATCGGGCGAATGAAAAAGGTCAACGAGAACGAGAGCCAGGAGAGGATTAAACCGATGACCGGATCGACCATCGGAAAGAAAATCTTGTTGAATACCAGCGCCGCCGCCGTACCGTAAAGGAAATAATCGAACCATTCAATGGCGCTGCCGGTGAGGCTGGCAATGAGCACCTTTTTGTTTTTCTTGAGAATTGATGTGGTGCTGCTCTCGTGCAAGGTCATCTTTTAGCTACTCCCCCAGAGTCATCACAACCCGGTGACACCTGATGATTTTCAGGTGCAACCTGGCGAGCGATGAGGTTATTTAATTGTTAAGGAAGCTAGGGTTGTATGTTGCATTTGGCAAGTCTGGTCGCCGCGTCAGGGAGCCGTTTTTGCCATTTTTACCGGCGAATCGCGCCGTTATTTAGCCGTTTATTTGAACTTATTCGCTAAAAATCGGGCGTATGGTGGTGAGTTATTGAGGTGCAACCGTTCTGTTTTTGGACGTTTCTTGTTATTTCAATCTTGTTACCGCTCAGGCTTTATTAACCCTTAAAGGCGGCTCCGGTTTATCATGGTGTCCACAATCCCGTGAAGGGTGACATTGGCGCAAAGGAGAGAACATGTCGGAGCATTTTCCATCGCTGCCGGAGGCGACGCTAGCCGCGGCGAACCGGCTGGGGGCCTGGCTGGCGCAGCATGATTTGCCGCAGCAGCCATCAATCGATGTCGTGGTGCTGGCGGGCAATGCGGTGATCCCAACCATTGATTTCGCCTGCCAGCTGGCGGCGCATCACGCCGTTCCGCTACTGATCAGCGGTGGTATCGGACATTCCACTTCGTTTTTATACCACGCGGTGTTGAACGATCCGCGCTATTGCACCATCCCGGTAGCCGATCGCGCCGAGGCGCACATTCTGGCCGATATTGCCCACCGGTTCTGGGCTATTCCTCGCGAATACATTGTCGTGGAAGACCGCTCCACCAACTGTGGAGAAAATGCGCGTTTTACCCGGCAAATGCTGGAACAGAGAGGTATTACGCACCGAACGGGCGTGGTGATCCAGGACCCGACCATGCAGCGGCGAACGATGGCGACCTTTGCCCGCGTCTGGCAAGACGCAGCGCATGTGCCGATGTGGTACAGCGCGCCGGGGTGTTCGCCGGTGTTGTGCAATGGCGATAACGGCGTCACCTTTAGCGGCGATAGCAGCGGCCTGTGGCCGGTGGAACGCTATCTGGCGCTGATCCTCGGCGAGCCGCCTCGGCTGGCGGACAATCCGCAGGGTTATGGCCCGTTGGGTAAGGGATTTATCGCTCATGTGGATATTCCGCCGCAGATTACTGAAGCGTGGCAGACGCTGCGCAAGGACCGTCTGCTGTCCGATACATTGAGCGCGCGCCAGCTGGCTTAGCTATTAGCCTTAACGCTGTCAGTCAGCCGCTGTATTTGGCAAGCGCAGGGATGGTCCGGACGTATCCGCCGCATTGCCCGTTTGCGTTGGCGATATCGCAAACGGGCAGGTAGTGTTACTGAATTGTGATTTTTTCAGCGCCGGCTTGGTCTGTTTTTATGAAATATCTCACAAAAACAAACGTCCGGCCTGTCTCTTTGCCCTTTGGACGATAATTTTTAACATCTATTTCACCTGTTAAAAACAATAATCCTGAGGAGCAGACCATGACAGCACCCGTTCAACACCCTATGTATATTGACGGTCAGTTTGAAGCCGGCCGCGGTGATGCATGGATTGAGGTGATCAATCCGGCCACGGAAGCGCTCATATCGCGTATTCCTGACGGCAGCGCGGAAGATGCGCAGCGCGCGATTCTCGCTGCTGAGCGCGCTCAGCCGGGCTGGGAAGCCTTACCTGCGATCGAGCGAGCGGGGTGGCTGCGTAAAATCGCTGCCGGTATCCGCGAACGGGCCGACGAGATCGCCGCGCTGATTGTCGCCGAAGGCGGGAAGATCCAGCAGCTGGCGGCGGTAGAGGTCTCCTTTACCGCGGATTACCTGGATTATATGGCCGAATGGGCGCGTCGTTATGAGGGCGAAATTGTGCAAAGCGACCGCCCGGGAGAAAACATTCTGGTATTCAAACGCGCGCTGGGCGTGACCACAGGCATCCTGCCGTGGAATTTCCCGTTCTTCCTGATTGCCCGCAAGCTGGCGCCAGCGCTGATTACCGGCAATACCATCGTAATTAAACCGAGTGAGTTTACGCCGAATAACGCCATCGCTTTTGCGCAAATCGTTCATGATATCGGCCTGCCGAAAGGGGTCTTTAATCTGGTGCTGGGCCGCGGCGAAACCGTGGGTCAGGAGCTAGCCGGCAATCCAAAGGTCGCGATGGTCAGCATGACCGGCAGCGTCACCGCAGGGGAGAAGATCATGGCCGCGGCGGCGAAAAACATCACCAAAGTATGCCTGGAGCTGGGCGGGAAAGCGCCGGCTATCGTGATGGATGATGCGGATCTTGAGCTGGCGGTAAAAGCGGTGGTCGATTCTCGCGTGATTAATAGCGGGCAGGTGTGTAACTGCGTTGAGCGCGTGTATGTGCAAAAAGGGCTATACGATCGCTTCGTTAACCGTTTGGGCGAAGCGCTGAAAGCGGTGCAGTTTGGCGATCCGGCAGCGCGCGACGATATTGCCATGGGGCCGTTGATCAATGCCGCAGCGCTGGAGCGGGTTGAGCAGAAGGTAGCGAAAGCGGTGGCTCAGGGCGCACGTATCGCTCTGGGTGGGAAAGCGGTGGAGGGTAAAGGCTATTTCTATCCGCCGACGCTGCTGCTGGACGTGCGCCAGGAGATGGATATCGTTCATGAAGAGACGTTCGGTCCGGTACTGCCGGTCGTGGCGTTTGATACCCTGGAAGAGGCGCTGGCGATGGCCAACGACAGCGATTACGGGCTGACGTCATCAATCTATACCCGCGATTTAAACGTCGCGATGAAGGCGATTAAGGGGCTGAAGTTTGGTGAAACCTATATTAACCGCGAGAACTTTGAGGCGATGCAGGGTTTCCATGCCGGATGGCGTAAATCAGGGATTGGCGGCGCCGACGGGCGTCACGGCCTGAATGAGTATCTGCAAACCCAGGTGGTCTATCTGCAGGCCTGATTTAGCAGAGGAGCGGCGCGTTCCCCGGAGGCGATGCTGCGCATCTGTCCGGGCTACAGGTTACCAGCCATCTGCGGTCTCGTAGCCCGGGCAAGGCGCGTTGCGCCGCCCCCGGGAGAAACGTGCAAAACGTGGCAGACATTCCCGGAGGCGATGCTGCGCATCTGTCCGGGCTGGAGGTTA
>NZ_JBEAFR010000077.1:0-117997 GCF_040062315.1 Klebsiella sp. GW_Kp181 | reverse complement strand
TCTGATAAATTGTTAAAGAGCAGTGCAACGCGGCTTTCGCTCACCGTTGCGAGGTCCCGTATAATACGTTTTCCTCATTCAGAGTCAAGCGTTTAATTTCGCTTTTCTCTGCCGGCATTCATCGCTGAATCCCGCTGACCCGGCGGGCTGTAAGCCGTTGTTCCGTGTCAGTGGAGGCGCATTATAGGGAGTTCTGAGACGTTGACAAGCCCTGTTTGCAAAAAATCTTTCAACCGTCTCTTTTTTGTGCAAAACGCTATGAAAGCGGTAATTTTTCCAGCGATTCGAAGCCATAACGCTGCAAAACGCTCAAAAGCTGTTCAGTTTCAGCCGTTAACGCCATACAGTACGCAATATTGGCATCATCCGATTTTGCATCAGGCGCTTCATGCTCTAATAGCCAGGCGGTTCGACGCGCAATCGCCGCCCCGGAGTCGATCATTCTCGTCCCTTCCGGCAGAACCTGCTGCAGCTCCTCTTGTAATAGAGGGAAATGCGTACAGCCCAACACAACCGTATCAGGCGGCTCCTGCATTCGCAGCCAGGGACGCAGAATACGTCGCAGCTCATCCAGCGGAACCGGCTCGCCGTGCAGCTTGGCTTCTGCCAGCTCAACCAGCTCTGCCGATCCCAGCATTTCGATTTTGCATTCATTCGCAAAACGAGCAATCAGTTCGCGCGTATAAGGACGTTTTACCGTCCCGCGCGTCGCCAGCAGACCAACAACGCCATTCGCCGTTAATCGTGCCGCGGGTTTTATCGCAGGAACCACGCCGACAACCGGAAACGCAAATTTGTCGCGCAAGGCGGGGAGGGAAACGGTACTTGCGGTATTACAGGCAATGACGGCCAGCGCCAGGGGGTAACGCTGCTGAACCGCGGTGACAATCTCCAGAACGCGTTCAACAATAAACTCTTCGCTTTTCTCGCCGTAGGGGAAAGCAACGTTGTCGAAAGCGTAGATATAATGCAGATTCGGCAAAAGCTGCCGAATCTCATTGTAAACCGACAGCCCACCGACGCCGGAATCAAACACCAGCACGGTGGGACGTGGATCAGAAGGTGTAGCTGCCAGACAAGTAGTATTCTCGTCCTGCAGTTTGGTAGCCATAAGCTGTCTCGTAATCTTTATCGAACAGGTTAGCTATTTTACCACGAACTGTCAGGCGATCGGTGATCGGATACGCTGCAGAAACGTCTACCGTGCTGTAGCTCGGCAAAATTCTTTGCGTATTGTTGTATTGGGAGGTGTTGTTGTCGTAACGCTTCCCATAATACTGCCACGACACATCCATATCGACATCAAACACGGACCAGTCCAGCTGATATTTTGCCTGTCGTTTAGAACGCCGGGCCAGCACTTCACCGTTATCATCGTTACGCGGATCAACATACTGCAACGTTACGCGATGGCTAAAAATACCGGTATCAATACTTCCCGTCCATTCCACGCCTTTAATCGTGGCGGCATTGATATTGTCGTACTCCCCCTCATAAGTAATAGGATCGGAGTAATAGGTAATCAGATTGCTAATCTTGTAATGGTACGCGGATAAGCGCCAGTCAACAGGGCCGGTAAGCCCTTCCAGCCCCGCCTCCCACTGTTTCGACTCTTCAGGTTTCAGATTAGGATTCGCGTTGATACCAAATCGGGTTGAGCCAAACTGTTGTCCTAAAGAAGGCGCAAGGAAGCCGGTACCGTAACCGATAGTCAGGCGATAATTTTCAATAAACTCCCATCCTGCAGTAGTCTGCCAGGTACCGTGCCAGCCAAACTGCTCATCGTGGTCTTCACGTCCGGAAGCTTCGAGGGTGACATCACCCACTTGCTGCTGGCCCGTCAGATACAGCCCCGTGTTATCACGCTTGTAGGTATCCGACAGCGCCGTATCTGACGACGTTAAACGCTGCTGCTGCCAATCGACCCCTGCGCTGACCGAGCCGTGACCGACAATAACGTTATTGCCCCATTGAAGATTACGCTGCGTCATCCTGTCGAGCGTCGTCCCATCATTATAACGACCATAAATACTGCTGTAGTTATAGTCCTTTACCTTCTGATAGCTGGCGATAAGCTGAGAGGAGTAAATACCGGAATTGAAGTTCAGCCCGGCATCCCAGCTTTGGTTATAGAGCTGGTTTTCATCTGCGCTGTTGGCCGGACTATACGGCGGGCTTCCAAGATCGTAATCAGAGTTGTTGGTGTAGCTGTGTCCGCGGAAGAAACCGTCAAAATTCTCGTTAAATTTATGCTCAAGACTGCCCCAAAACGTTTTATTACGGAAACCATCGCGATCGCCGTCGTGATCCCAGGTTGAATCAGGCTGAACGTTAAAGCCTTTATTGCCCTCATAAGAGCCCGCAACCGTCGCGACCGTATCGCCAAAGCGATGGCGCAGAGTACCGTCATATTGTTGGTACCCTTTAGAACCCACCCCAGCGGTAATTTTGGATTGTTCTTTATCGGAATGCGTAATGACGTTAATCACGCCGCCCATTGCGCCGGAACCATAAATCGCCGAACGCGGGCCGCGGATATATTCAACTCTCTGCACCAGCGATAGCGGAATCTGGTTCAGGTCAGGATTATTGGTGATACCCGGTCGGGCCATGGGAACGCCATCAACCAGAACCAGCACCTGTTTGGCTTCAGTACCACGGATGAAGAGCGAGGAAGATTGCCCCATCCCCCCATTTTGCGCGACGTCCACGCCAGGCAATCGGCGCATTACATCGTTCAAATCTTTCGCCTGCCAGCGATCGATCTCTTCCCGCGTCACAACATCGGTCGGCGCAAGGACCGTGTTGACCGGTTGTTGAAAACGATTTGCTGTCACCACTAACGTATCTGAATTGCTGTCCTGCGCCCAGCCGGAAAAAGCCGTGACGGAGAGCGCCGTCATCAGCGAAGCTTTTTTAATCATTTTAAAAGCATCCGTAATATGCAAAGGATGCCGCCGGCTCTATCAATAGCACGCGATGATAGAAACCAAATGCGACGTATTCCGGCAGGTCTTCGGGCTTGGGGTGTTTAATGGATGAGGACTTCCCGCTAAATAACCGCAGTGTCTGCACTATGCGCTCATCCCACTTTTCCTTACCGCTGCGCGTCAGCTCCAGATTTGCACTGGATTCCCTATTAACTCATAGGACCGGTAACACGATGCTATAATTAGAAACATATAGATGTCCAGACTTCTACGGTGATATTTCCTGATATCATCAGGGCTGGACATCCCCAGCGCTTTCCCTACAATCCCCGCGTACTTATTTTATTCAGGATACATCATGACCCCCGAACACCTTCCTACCGAACAATATGAAGCGCAGCTGGCAGAGAAAGTCGTCCGTTTGCAGAAAATGATGGCGCCTTTCAGCGCCCCGGTTCCGGAAGTGTTTCGTTCGCCGGTCAGCCACTATCGCATGCGCGCAGAGTTCCGCCTGTGGCACGATGGCGATGACCTGTACCACATTATGTTTGATCAGCAGACCAAATCCCGTATTCGCGTCGATACCTTCCCGGCCGCCAGTGAACTCATTAATCAATTGATGACTGCCGTGATTGCCGGCGTACGCGATAACCCGGTACTGCGCCATAAACTGTTTCAGGTGGATTATCTGACCACCCTAAGCAACCAGGCGGTGATATCGCTGCTGTATCATAAAAAGCTCGAGGACGAGTGGCGCCAGCAGGCGGAGCGTTTGCGCGATGCGCTGCGGGCGCAAAACCTGAATGTGCATCTGATTGGCCGCGCAACGAAGACGAAAATCGAGCTGGATCAGGATTATATTGATGAACGCTTACCGGTTGGCGGGCGTGAAATGGTCTATCGCCAGGTAGAGAATAGCTTCACCCAGCCGAACGCAGCGATGAACATCCAGATGCTGGAGTGGGCTATTGATACCACGAAAGGCGCAACCGGCGACCTGCTTGAGCTGTATTGCGGCAACGGCAACTTTTCGCTGGCGCTGGCGCGTAATTTCGATCGCGTGCTGGCAACAGAGATTGCTAAACCATCCGTCGCAGCAGCGCAATACAACATTGCCGCGAACCACATTGATAATGTGCAGATTATCCGCATGTCGGCGGAAGAGTTTACTCAAGCGATGAATGGTGTGCGGGAGTTTAATCGCCTGCAGGGCATCGATCTGAAGAGCTATCAGTGCGAGACGATTTTCGTCGATCCGCCGCGCAGCGGGCTGGATAGCGAAACGGAGAAAATGGTGCAGGCGTATCCGCGTATTCTGTATATCTCCTGCAATCCGGAGACCCTATGCCAGAACCTGGAAACGCTCAGTGATACCCACGAGGTCACGCGCCTGGCGCTGTTCGACCAGTTCCCGTATACCCACCATATGGAATGCGGCGTACTGTTAACGAAGAAGTAAAGCTGCGGCAGGAAACCCGGCAACAGCGCTGTTGCCGGGCGATAGATTATTCAGCGATCGCGCTCTTGCGGTTGCGCACTTTGTAGCCAATCCAGAACACCATAATCACCGACAGAACCGCCGGGAAGAAGTTAGAGCCGATGTCCGGATATTCCGCGCGCACAACGGTGCTATAAACCAGCACGCCGAGAATAAAACAGGCGGCGGCAAGCCCCGGCAGACCCACGGGCATACTACGATTTTGATAGCGCTGATGCAGACAGTAAACCGTCAGCACCAGCGACAAAACAGGGAAAATGGAAAAAGGGACAATTGAACTGAATAGCGCAGCGAAGGTTCCATTAATGGATAAACCTGCGATCAGCGCCAGCAGCAGCGTGCCTCTATCTTGTACTGAGTGTTTCATTGCTCGTCCTTCACGTTATTCGGAATGATTTGAAATTTTTTCTTGTTCACGGCGATACCAATAATACGCGCCTTTCGAGATCATTCTGAGCTGCAGCACCAGGCGCTCTTCCAGCTGCCGACGCTGCTCCGGACCTACATCCAGGGCCTCGGCGCCGGCGCTAAATACGATGGTGACCATAGCTTCAGCCTGCGCTTCGGTAAAGGCGCGCGGCATATGGTTTTCGATTTCTAAATAGTCGGCAAGTTCCGCGATGAAATGCTGAATTTCACGCGCCACGGCGGCACGAAACGCCGCGGATGTACCGGAGCGTTCACGCAGCAGCAGACGGAAGGCATTCGGGTTGTTACCGATGAATTCCATAAAGGTGGAAACAGAGGTACGAATGACGCTGCCCCCTTTGGCGATACGCTGCCGCGCCTGACGCATCAGCTGACGCAGCATCAGCCCGCTTTCATCCACCATGGTCAAACCCAGCTCATCGACATCGCGGAAATGGCGATAGAAGGACGTTGGGGCGATCCCGGCTTCCCGCGCCACTTCGCGCAGGCTCAAGCTGGCAAAACTCCGTTCAGCACTTAGCTGGCTAAATGCTGCTTCCACCAGCGAACGCCGGGTTTTTTCTTTTTGTTGCGCTCTTACGCCCATCACGTTGTCTGAATCCTTCCATAAGCCCTTCCGGCACTATACCAGAGATTAGAACTAATCGGTTTACACTGGATTGTGAATGATTGTTTACGAGCTGTTTCTGCTTTTATGCCGCAAAAAAGCACAACGATAATTGGGTTAAAGCGCGCCGAATGTTATCATCGTGTTTATTTTATGTATAAAACAGGTGAGTAATGCCATGTCACACTCTTGGGATTATGATGCAATTGTGATTGGTTCCGGTCCGGGCGGAGAAGGTGCCGCCATGGGGCTGGTGAAACAGGGAGCACGCGTTGCCGTCATCGAGCGCTACCATAACGTCGGCGGCGGTTGTACCCACTGGGGTACCATCCCGTCAAAAGCCCTCCGCCATGCCGTCAGCCGTATTATCGAGTTTAACCAGAACCCCCTCTACAGCGACCATTCCCGTCTTCTTCGTTCTTCCTTCGCCGACATCCTGAACCATGCCGACAGCGTCATTAACCAGCAAACCCATATGCGTCAGGGTTTCTATGAGCGCAACCACTGTGAAATCCTGCAGGGCAACGCCCATTTTGTCGATGAACACACTATCGCGCTGGAATGCCACGACGGTACCGTGGAGACGGTGACGGCGGAAAAGTTCGTCATTGCCTGCGGTTCACGCCCCTATCACCCGGCAGACGTCGACTTTCATCATCCGCGCATTTATGACAGCGACTCGATCCTCAGCCTGCATCACGAACCGCGCCATGTGATCATTTATGGCGCCGGGGTGATCGGCTGCGAATATGCGTCGATCTTCCGCGGGATGGAGGTCAAAGTGGATCTGATCAACACCCGCGATCGTCTGCTGGCGTTTCTCGATCAGGAGATGTCTGATTCGCTCTCCTATCACTTCTGGAACAGCGGCGTGGTGATTCGTCACAACGAAGAGTACGAAAAGATTGAAGGCGTTGATGACGGCGTCATCATGCATCTGAAATCCGGCAAAAAGCTCAAGGCGGACTGCCTGCTCTACGCCAACGGCCGTACCGGGAATACCGACTCTCTGGCGCTGGAAAATATCGGTCTGCAGACCGATAGCCGCGGTCAGCTAAAGGTCAACAGCATGTACCAGACCGCCCTGCCGCACATCTATGCCGTCGGCGATGTGATTGGCTATCCGAGCCTGGCCTCCGCCGCGTACGATCAGGGGCGCATTGCGGCCCAGGCGCTGGTGAAAGGCGAAGCATCTGCGCATCTGATTGAGGATATTCCTACCGGGATTTACACCATTCCGGAAATCAGCTCGGTCGGCAAAACCGAGCAGCAGCTGACGGCAATGAAGGTGCCTTATGAGGTCGGGCGCGCGCAGTTCAAGCACCTGGCGCGAGCGCAGATTGTCGGTATGAGCGTCGGTACGTTGAAGATCCTGTTTCATCGCGAAACGAAAGAGATCCTCGGCATTCATTGTTTCGGCGAGCGCGCGGCCGAAATTATTCACATCGGCCAGGCGATAATGGAGCAGAAAGGCGGCGGTAACACCATTGAGTACTTCGTTAACACCACCTTTAACTATCCGACAATGGCGGAAGCCTATCGGGTAGCCGCGTTGAATGGCTTAAACCGCCTGTTTTAACGCCGCGTCGAAATGGCCATCCATTTTACTGCGGATGGCCTCCGCCAAATGTTCATAACGGCTACGCAGTGGAGAACCCGGGCGATAAACCAGCCCAACGGTTCGTCTCGGTTCCGGCTTAATGCAAGGCACATAGACCACGCCATCGCGCTTTCTCTCCTGCGGCACGGCTAAGGCGGGCAACAGGGTGATGCCGCTACCGGCAGCCACCATGTTACGCAGCGTTTCGAGACTGGTCGCGCGGAAGTGGGTGTCTTCATCGGCGCCGGCTTCAAAGCAAAAGCCCATCGCCTGATCGCGCAGGCAGTGGCCATCTTCCAGCATCAGCAGTTTTTCACCGGCCAGATCCGACATCGGCACGCACTCGCGGTTTGCCCACGGATGATCTTCATAGATAGCCAGCATCATTGGCTCATCAAACAGCGGCACCTCAATAAAAGCTTCGCTCTCTTTGACCAGCGCCAGAATTGCGCAGTCGAGCTTACCGCTATCAAGCTGGGCCAGCAGCTGATGGGTTTGCGCTTCATGCAGATACATTTCCAGCTTCGGAAAGGTCTGGTGCAGCATGGGGATAATCAGCGGCAGCAGATAAGGGCCAATGGTCGGGATCAGTCCGATATGCAATGGCCCGGACATGGTCTCTCCCTGCTGGCTCGCCATTTCCTTAAGCACTTTGACTTCGCGTAGCACGGTACGCGCTTGATCCACCAGCAGCAGCCCTGCCTGGGTGAACAGAACCTTACGGCTGGTGCGCTCCAGCAACATCACGCCGAGTTCATCCTCCAGCTTACGGATCTGCCCGCTAAGCGTAGGTTGACTGACGTGGCAAGAATCCGCCGCACGGCGGAAGTGGCGGTGTTCAGCTAGCGCTACCAGATATTCAAGATCGCGAATATTCATTATTCATCCTCCATCGCCACGATAGTCCATGGCGATAGATAGAATAGCAACGAACGATTATCCCTATCAAGGTTTCTGTTCAATAATAAACCCATAAATGAGGAAAACTGCAGAAAATCATTGAGCTTCCTCATCAGTTCTCTACCCGGATAACTAAAGCCAACGTGAACTTTTGCGGACCTTGTGTCCGCTTTTTTTTGCATAAAAAAGCCCGGGGTTACCCGAGCTTCCTTTATTTAATGCCTTTCAGGCAGCGAACAGATAGCTCAAACCAGGCGCGATTTAGCGTCGGCAATCGCCTGAGCAACCTGCTGCGGAGAAACGCCGCCTTTAGCCGCTCGCTTATCCAGACACGACTGCAGCGAAAGAATCGGATAGACGTCATCAGCAATAACGCCGCTAAATTTTTGTAAATTGGCCAGAGGGAGATCTTCCAGCGGTTTGCCCTGGGCAATGGCTTCTACTACCGCTTCACCCACAATATGGTGCGCCTCACGGAACGGTACGCCTTTAGCTACCAGATAGTCCGCCAGCTCGGTGGCATTCGCGTATCCCTGCTGCGCGGCTTCTTCACAGCGCGGGCGTTTCACCTGAATACCGTCAAGCACCAGCGCCGCCATATGCAGGCAGTCGAGCCAGGTATCAAGCGCGTCAAACAGGCCTTCTTTATCTTCCTGCATATCTTTGTTGTAGGCCAGCGGCAGCCCTTTAAGGGTCATCATCATGCCGGTCAGGGCACCCTGCACGCGGCCGCATTTACCGCGGATCAGCTCCAGCGCATCCGGGTTTTTCTTCTGCGGCATCAGGGATGAACCCGACGTCACGCGGTCAGAAAGCTCCACAAAGCCCGCTTCGCCGGTATTAAAGAAGATCAGATCTTCGGCAAAACGCGACAGGTGGACCATGCCGATTGAGGCATCGGACAGCAGTTCCAGGACGTGATCGCGATCGGACACGCTGTCCAGGCTATTGCGGGTCGCCGTTGCGAAACCCAGCCAGCCGGCAAGCTGTTCGCGATCGATTTCATAGGCGGTCCCCGCCAGCGCGCCGCAGCCCAGCGGGCTGACGTCCAGACGCTTCAGCGCATCCTGCAGGCGGCTTTCATCACGCGCCAGCATTTCGACATAGGCCAGACACCAGTGAGCGAACGTCACCGGCTGCGCGCGCTGCAGGTGGGTATAGCCCGGCATGACCGCGTCCTGATTAGTCTCCGCCGTCTCAACCAGCGCGCTTTGCAGCTGACGATTCGCCGACAGCAGTTCCACCACGGTATCTTTGCACCACAGCTTCAGGTCCGTTGCGACCTGGTCATTACGGCTGCGCCCGGTGTGCAGCTTTTTGCCCAGTTGGCCAACCTTGTCGATCAGTTTACCTTCTACCCAGCTATGAATATCTTCCGCATCGCTTTCGAGGATCTGCTGCGGATTAGCCCGTACTTCTTCCAGCAGAATGTTCAGCGCCTCTTCCAGCTTCTGCTGTTCATCAGCGGTCAGTACGCCCACCGTCACCAGCGCTTTGGACCAGGCAACAGAGCCAACGATATCCTGCTCCGCCAGGCGATAGTCAAAGCGCAAAGAGTCGTTGAACTGTTTGAACCGCTGATCCGCTGCCTGAGTAAAACGCCCACCCCAAAGTGCCATAACATGCTTCCTTAATATCTTTGAATTTTATTGCCCGGCGGCGCTGCGCTTACCGGGCCGACAAAATGATAAATTGATTATGCCAGAATACGCGTGCCGATCGGCGTACCGTTAAACAGCGCAGGGAGCTGCTCTGCGTGCCGCCAGGAGGCGATATCGACCGGGCGGCCTAATGTCCGCGCCGCGTCCAGAGCCGCATTCACTTTGACGATCATTCCGTCGGTGATAATGCCCTGCTCGATCAGTTGTTCAGCTTTCCCGGCGGTCATTTCAGCAATACGCTGACCTTTGCCATCGAGAATGCCGCTCACGTCTGACAGCAGAATCAGGTCTGCGCCAAGCGTTGCCGCCAGCGCGGTCGCCGCCTGGTCGGCGTTGACGTTCATTAACTTACCGTCATCGGTAACGCCGATGGAGCTGACAACCGGCAGATAACCGCCCGCCAGCAGCGTGTTAATCAGCGCCGGAGACCCCGGCTGAGCAAATCCGACATGGCCGAGCTCTTCATCAAGCTGCGTCACTTTGACGCTATCGCCATCGCCGAGGAATAGCCCAACGGAAGCCAGGCCGTGTTTCTTCGCCCACGCCAGCAGCGTTTTATTGGCGGTTCCCGCCAGCGCGCCGGTAATAATGTCGATCTGATCCGCCGGGGTGACCCGCAGACCATTTTTCTTGTTCACCGGCAGATTAAGCTGCTTCATCAGTTCATCCACCACGCAGCCGCCGCCGTGCACAATAATTAGCGGGCGCTGATGTGATTCACGGTAGTTCACCAGGGCAGTAAACAGGCGCTCCAGCGCTTCTTCGCTGTCCAGCAGGACGCCGCCGAGTTTGATAATTAAAGGATTCATCATCACACCTTAAATAAGAGACTGCGTCTCAGCGAAGCCGAAACGAATGTTAGCGCACTGTACGGCCTGCGCGGCCGCACCTTTCAGCAGGTTATCTTCCGCCGCCACCACGATGATATGTTCATCCTGGACTGCAAAACCGATATCACAGAATGGCAGACCCACGACATTTTTCAATGCAGGGACCCCGCGATCGTATAAACGTACCAGCGGTTTATCCGCATAGGCCTGCTGGAACACCGCCGCGACCTGTTCTTTACTGACGCCGGGCTTCAGACGGCAGGTAATGGTTTCCAGAATCCCACGCTTAAAATTGCCCAGATGCGGGGTAAAAATAACGTCCGCGCCCAGGTGGGTGGAGATTTCCGGGTGATGGCGGTGATTGAAAACGCCGTAGGGTTGCAGGCTGACTTCGCAGAAGCTGTTACCGAGAGAGGCTTTACGCCCGGCGCCGCTGACCCCGCTGGTCGCGTTGATCACCGGCCACTGGTTAAGATCCAGCAGTCCCGCATCGATCAGCGGTTTTAACGATAGCTGAGCCGCCGTCGGGTAGCAGCCGGGTACGGCAATCAGATTTGCCTCTTTTAGCTTTTCGACGCTCCACTCGGCCAGGCCGTAAACCGCCTGTTCAAGCAGTTCAGGGTGCTGATGAGTGAAACCATAATATTTTTCATAGAAGGCGCCGTCATTCACGCGGAACGCCCCGGAGAGATCGAACACCACGCAGCCCGACGCGAGAAACTGCGGCGCCAGATCGTGGCTCACTTCATGGGCGGTAGCCAGAAAAACGACATCGACTCCGGCGCTAAACTCGCTGATATCAGACATCGGCTGCAGCGGCAGATCGACAATGCCTTTCAGTTGCGGATGCAAATCGGAAACTAATTTTCCCGCATCATTGCTTTGCGCGGAGACCGTCAAAGCGGTTATGGTCATATGAGGATGGCGATTTACATAGGCCACTAGCTCTGCGCCGGCATAACCGCTGGCGCCCACAATCAGCGTGTTCAACATTGGGGCTCTTCACCTTCTTGCTTACGTATATTTGCCCTGGAAGACCGTTGCCTTCCCCACCCTGTTGAGCCGTAAGCGCATCATCCTTACGTTCGATGGGTTTCCTTACGCTCAACGATAATGTATTTTTATTCACAAATAATGCATGAATATTGATACTATCACGACCCGAGGTGTGTCAACAATGAAAAACAATTTACCGCCCTTTATCGAGATTTACCGCGCGCTGATCGCCACACCTTCCATCAGCGCAACCGAAGAGGCGCTGGATCAAAGCAATGAGTCTTTAATCAATTTACTGGCGGGCTGGTTCCGTGATATCGGCTTTAATGTTGAAGTTCAGCCGGTGCCGGATACGCGTAATAAATTCAACCTGCTGGCGAGTACCGGCCACGGCGCAGGCGGCCTGCTGCTTGCCGGGCACACCGATACCGTCCCGTTTGATGATGGCCGCTGGACTCGCGATCCTTTTACCCTGACCGAGCATGACAATAAGCTATACGGCCTGGGCACTGCGGATATGAAAGGCTTCTTCGCCTTTATTCTCGATGCCCTGCGCGATGTCGATGTGGCTAAACTGAAAAAGCCGCTCTATATTCTGGCGACGGCCGATGAAGAGACCAGCATGGCCGGCGCGCGCTATTTCGCCGAAACGACCCAACTGCGGCCGGACTGCGCCATTATCGGCGAACCGACTTCGCTGCAGCCGGTACGCGCGCACAAAGGCCATATCTCTACTGCCGTTCGCGTTCAGGGGCAGTCTGGCCACTCCAGCGACCCGGCACGCGGCGTCAACGCCATTGAGCTAATGCACGATGCCATCGGCCGCATCATGCAGCTGCGCGATGACCTGAAAGAGCGTTATCACTACGCCGCATTTACCGTCCCGTATCCCACACTTAACCTTGGGGCCATTCACGGCGGCGATGCCTCCAACCGCATTTGCGCCTGTTGCGAACTGCATATGGATATTCGCCCGCTGCCCGGAATGACCCTCAACGATCTTAACGGGCTGCTGAACGAGGCGCTGGCACCGGTGAGTGAGCGTTGGCCTGGTCGCCTGACCGTTGCTGAACTGCATCCGCCGATCCCTGGCTACGAATGCCCACCGGACCATAAGCTGGTTGAGGTAGTCGAAAAACTGCTCGGCGCGCAGACCGACGTGGTCAACTACTGCACCGAAGCGCCGTTTATTCAGACCCTCTGTCCGACGCTGGTATTAGGCCCGGGCTCGATTAACCAGGCCCACCAGCCGGATGAGTATCTGGAAACGCGCTTTATTAAGCCAACCCGCGAGCTCATTACCCAGGTGGTCCACCATTTCTGCTGGCATTAAAACGCGCGCCCTCTGGTGATTTTTTTCCGCACGAGAGGGTGACAATTATCACGTTTTCATAAGCAACACTTATCAAGCGACCTCTGAGTTAAATTTCGCAAATTGCCGCTATTTATTCGTTTGCTGAAGCGATTTCGCAACAATTGACGCGGGGGGTTTTACGTGGCTTTATAAAAGACGGTTGCTTATCCACTGCTCAAATTTTCGAGCGCCGGATATAACAAAATAAAATGAGATGGGGTGTCTGGGGTAACATGAACGAACAATATTCCGCTTTGCGTAGTAATGTCAGTATGCTCGGTAAGGTGCTGGGCGACACCATCAAGGATGCGCTAGGAGAAAACATTCTTGATCGTGTCGAAACTATCCGTAAGTTGTCCAAATCTTCTCGCGCTGGCAATGAAGCCAACCGCCAGGAGCTGCTCACCACGCTGCAAAACTTGTCCAACGACGAGCTGCTGCCGGTGGCGCGCGCCTTTAGCCAGTTTCTGAACCTGGCCAATACCGCTGAGCAATACCACAGCATTTCGCCAAAAGGCGAAGCGGCCAGTAATCCTGAAGTGATTGCCCGCACCCTGAGAAAGCTCAAAGAGCAACCGAATCTCAACGAAACGATTATTAAACAAGCCGTTGAATCCCTGTCGCTGGAACTGGTGCTGACCGCACACCCGACAGAAATCACGCGTCGTACGCTGATCCACAAGATGGGCGAGATCAACAACTGCCTGAAGCTGCTCGATAATAACGATATTGCTGACTATGAGCGCCACCAGGTCATGCGCCGTCTTCGCCAGCTGATTGCCCAGTCCTGGCATACCGATGAAATCCGTAAGCATCGCCCTACCCCGGTGGATGAAGCCAAATGGGGCTTCGCGGTTGTCGAAAATAGCCTGTGGGAAGGCGTACCAAACTACCTGCGTGAGCTGAATGAGCAGCTGGAAGATAACCTCAACTATCGGCTGCCGGTGGATTTTGTCCCGGTCCGCTTTACCTCGTGGATGGGCGGTGACCGCGACGGCAACCCGAACGTAACCGCCGACATTACCCGCCACGTCCTGCTGCTCAGCCGCTGGAAAGCCACCGATCTGTTCCTGAAAGACGTGCAGCTGCTGATTTCCGAGCTGTCAATGGTCGAGTGTACCGACGAGCTTCGTGAACTGGCAGGCGCGGAAGGCGCGCAGGAACCCTATCGTTACCTGATGAAAAAACTGCGCACGCAGCTGATGGAGACGCAGGCCTGGCTGGAAGCGCGCCTGAAGGGGCAGAAGCTACCGAAACCGGCGGGCCTTATCACGCAAAACGAGCAGCTATGGGAACCGCTCTACGCCTGTTACCAGTCGCTCCAGGCCTGCGGTATGGGGATTATCGCCAACGGCGAGCTGCTCGATACCCTGCGCCGCGTAAAAGCCTTTGGCGTACCGCTGGTGCGTATCGATATCCGTCAGGAAAGCACCCGTCACACCGAAGCGCTGGGCGAGATGACCCGCTACCTCGGCATCGGCGACTATGAAAGCTGGTCAGAAGCTGACAAACAGGCCTTCCTGATCCGCGAACTGAATTCCAAACGTCCTCTGCTGCCGCGTCAGTGGGAGCCGAGCGAAGAAACCCGCGAAGTGCTTGAGACCTGCAAAGTCATCTCCGAAGCGCCGCGCGGCTCTATTGCAGCCTATGTGATTTCGATGGCCAAAACGCCGTCAGACGTCCTGGCAGTACATCTGCTGCTGAAAGAAGCCGGTATCGGCTTTGCGCTGCCGGTCGCTCCGCTGTTCGAAACCCTGGACGACCTGAATAACGCCGACGACGTTATGACCCAACTGCTGAATATCGACTGGTATCGCGGCTTTATCCAGGGCAAGCAGATGGTCATGATCGGCTATTCCGACTCGGCGAAAGATGCGGGCGTAATGGCCGCCTCCTGGGCGCAGTACCAGGCGCAGGACGCGTTAATTAAAACCTGTGAAAAGGCCGGCATTGAGCTGACGCTGTTCCACGGCCGCGGTGGTTCTATCGGTCGCGGCGGCGCGCCGGCGCACGCGGCCCTGCTCTCTCAGCCTCCGGGAAGCCTGAAAGGCGGCCTGCGCGTCACCGAACAGGGCGAGATGATCCGCTTTAAATACGGTCTGCCGGAAGTCACCATCAGCAGCCTGTCGCTTTACACCAGCGCGATTCTGGAAGCCAACCTGCTGCCGCCGCCAGAGCCAAAAGCGCAATGGCGCGACATCATGGCCGAGCTGTCCGACGTCTCCTGCGAGATGTACCGCGGCTACGTGCGTGAAAATAAAGATTTCGTTCCTTACTTCCGTTCCGCTACGCCGGAGCAGGAGCTGGGTAAACTGCCGCTGGGCTCGCGCCCGGCCAAACGTCGCCCGACCGGCGGCGTCGAGTCGCTGCGCGCCATTCCGTGGATCTTCGCATGGACGCAAAACCGCCTGATGCTGCCAGCCTGGCTGGGTGCCGGCGCTGCGCTGCAAAAAGTCGTCGAAGGCGGCAAGCAGAGCGAGCTGGAGAGCATGTGCCGCGACTGGCCGTTCTTCTCTACTCGTCTCGGCATGCTGGAGATGGTCTATTCAAAAGCCGATCTGTGGCTGGCGGAATATTACGATCAGCGTCTGGTGAAGCCCGAACTGTGGAAGCTGGGCGAAGAGCTGCGCGAACTGCTGTCTGCTGACATCAACGTGGTGCTGGCCATCGCCAACGATTCCCACCTGATGGCCGACCTGCCGTGGATCGCGGAGTCCATCCAGCTGCGTAATATCTATACCGACCCGCTGAACGTACTTCAGGCCGAACTGCTGCATCGTTCACGCCTGGCGGAAGAGAAAGGTGAAAAACCGGATCCGCGCGTTGAACAAGCGCTGATGGTCACCATCGCAGGCGTTGCGGCTGGTATGCGTAACACCGGCTAATTCGCCTTGAGAAACCTGTAGCCCGGCTAAGCGTGCGTAGCGCGAGCCGGGTTAAAAACCTCGGCCCCGGTAAGCATCGCGTTTACCGGGGCTTTTTATTAGTGATGCAGCATTTCGTCGACAATCTGCTCTTTATGCAGCGCGTAAGGGTAGTAGGTCGGCCAGTTATCCATCTCTTTCAGCAGCGCTTCCTGCGACTCATTGCCCATAAAGATATGGAAATGTTGGGATTTGCGCGGCGCAATGGTGTGATCGCTAAACTGGACGAACTTTGGCGCTTTTGAATCCGCCTGCTGGCATTCAAAGAGGTAGCGCACGCCTTTTTTACCGGATGCGTAGGTCAGGATTTTGTAACCGGAATAGGCGTACTTACAGGTATTCACGGTTTTTCCGATGTGAAACTCCATGACGTTATCTTCGATACCAATCTGGTCCACATCGGTGGCATAGCCCTTCTTATAGTATTCCCGATATTCCGCCACGCTTTTACCGGCTTTTTTGGCCTTCTGCTCCAGCACGGCATCTAAATCGCCGTTCAGCAGATAGGGATTTACCGACTGCCAGATACCGTCCCAGTCGCTCAGCGCCCTGTCCTTTACATCCTGGTCGGCAAAAATGCCTTCACTCGCCTTTTGCTCTGCTTCGGTCAGCGCCGGGCCATGACTATGGTGGCCGTGGGCAACAGCCTGGCTGCTCGCCAGGACCAGGCTCATACCAAGCATAAGCGCGGAAATCTTTCGGGTCATCACTCTCTCCTGAGTTTAGGTTAGCAATAATATGTTACGGTATAACATAACATTAATATTATGCAACACACTTTCATACCCTGACTTCCCCTTTTCGGGATACCCATTGCGCCGAAAAGCAGCCGCTTTGGTCAGAAAATAATCCCTGAGATCTGTTTTAGCAGATGGGTTTTCAGTGGCCAGATAAAAAAACAGCAGATATCATGAAAAAACCTATGGCCTAATTTATCCATCAATAGTGGTTGTGCATTTTCTTGCAAAAGGGCAAAACATCGACAAACAAATAAACCTCATAGATATCAATATTTCTAAAAAAATAAAGTGAGTGATTTATTAAAACCATCATCTGAATGTCCGCGCACCTTTTACTTTATATTTTACCAGCGAGGTAGCCACACGCAACTCAACGGGATTGTTGTATTTTATATTTTTGATTATAAATCATAAAGTTAACAATTAACTTTACATCATATAATTATAAGAGAAATCCTGGTCAATGGTTATTGACCGGGTCTCTTTTCTCAAATAACATTCAATATTAAATAACTACAAAACTCTCGCCCTTACTGTTTAAATTGATAAAGGACTTATCATGGAGTTTATAATTAAATCACTTACCTGTTTTATATTACTTAGCCCTTTTGTTTCTGCCGCAGCCACTGCATCCGATAAATGGTCTGGTTGTGCGGAAAAAGAATATCAAATTCAAAAACAGCTGGAGTATGCCAAAGCTTACGGAAATATACATAGAATCAGGGGGCTGGAAAGCGCGCTGACAAAAGTACAACGCTACTGCACAGACGGTAAACTTACTTCTGAGTGGCAAGAGAAGGTTGCGGACAAGGAGAGTAAGGTCCGCGAGCGCATGGAAGAACTACGCCACGCCCAGGCTTCAGGCGATCCAGAAAAAATCAGAAAAAAAGAGAAGAAGCTACAAGAAGCCAAAAATGAGCTTATGGAAGTACAATCTGGCCTCAATCAGTCACTGACCAGGCAATAAAGAAAAGAGACTGGACTAACCTCCTGGTTAAGCCAGCTCTCTTTCCGTTAGCTGATTGTCGACAAGATATTCCCCTCGCTCACTCCCATGTTAAGTAATGAAAAATCCTGATATGTGATGCCGCCAGAAGCAATCCGCCGTACGCAGAAATAACTTGTAAGCACATGATTGCAAAAATATAAAAACAGACAGAGCCGAAGAATAATCCTGCTTCGATGGAGTATCTTATGCCACCCTCTGGTATTCTGCCTTTTCCACGATGTTCGGTATGATGCAGATAAAGCATGTTTTGCGGAGCGATAATGGATAACGGCATCAATCAGGTTATTGATTCTTTTATTAAAGGTCAGGCGGTAATCGGCAAAGTCCATTTTTCCACAGAGTCCAGACCGGCTTCTGAAAAAGCGCTATGCGTCGATTTTCCGCGCCTCGAAATCATGCTTGAGGGTCAGCTTCAGGATCCGGCGATTAAAGCCGATTGCGCCCGGCTCATGCCGCACGATGTGCTCTATATTCCGGCTGGTGGATGGAACGCTCCTCAATGGCTGGTGCCCTCCACGCTGTTAACCATCCTGTTTGGTAAACAACAGCTGGAATTCGCCCTGCGCCGCTGGGACGGCGGCGCGCTTAGCGTGCTGGATAAACAGCAGGTTCCGCGCCGCGGCCCCCGGGTCGGCTCTTTTCTTCTGCAGGCGCTAAATGAAATGCAGATGCAGCCGCAGGAACAGCACACGGCCCGCTGTATCGTCACCAGCCTGCTCAGCCACTGCGCCGATCTGCTGGGCAGTCAGGTGCAAACGTCATCGCGCAGCCAGGCGCTGTTTGAAGCGATTCGTAAGCATATTGATGCCCACTTTGCCGATCCGTTAACCCGGGAGTCGGTGGCGCAAGCGTTTTATCTCTCGCCTAACTATCTTTCCCATCTGTTCCAGAAATGCGGGCCAATGGGGTTTAACGAATACCTGAATCATATTCGCCTGGAACAGGCCAGAATGCTGTTAAAAGGCCACGATATGAAAGTGAAAGATATCGCCCATGCCTGCGGTTTTGCCGACAGCAACTACTTCTGCCGCCTGTTCCGCAAAAACACCGAACGCTCGCCGTCAGAGTATCGCCGTCAGTATCATAGCCAGTTGACGGAAAAAACCGCTTCGCCGGAAAACTAGATTTTTGTGTGTTAAACCTGACTTTTGTACGTAGTTTTATCCCACTGTTGATCCTGCTCTCGAGATAAATGTGATCTAAATCACCCTTAGTCTTAATGCGTACATTTATCCAGTTTTTGGCAAATTTGTCATCTGGCGACCCTTCGAGTGAAAGCCGTATTCTTACCTCAACGACACCACGAATTAAGCACTGAGGAAAGCATTATGGAACTCTATCTGGACACCGCAAACGTAGCAGAAGTTGAACGCCTGGCCCGTATTTACCCGCTGGCAGGCGTGACCACCAACCCGAGCATTATCGCCGCAGGCAAAACGCCGGTTTGGGATGTTCTGCCGCGCCTGCAAAAAGCCGTCGGCCCGGAAGGTATTTTGTTCGCCCAGACCATGAGCCGCGACGCGCAGGGCATGGTGGAAGAAGCCAAGCGCCTGAGCAACGCCGTTCCCGGTATTGTGGTAAAAATTCCGGTGACTGCCGAAGGCCTCGCTGCGATCAAACTGTTGAAAAAAGAAGGTATCCCCACGCTTGGTACGGCGGTCTATAGCGCATCTCAGGGCCTGCTGGCTGCGCTGGCCGGGGCAAAATACGTTGCACCTTATGTAAACCGCGTCGACGCCCAGGGCGGCGACGGCATCCGCATGGTCCAGGAGCTGCAATCTCTGCTGGAGCTGCATGCGCCGGAAAGCAAAGTGCTGGCCGCCAGCTTTAAGACGCCGCGCCAGGCGCTGGATTGCCTGTTAGCCGGTTGCGAAGCTATTACCCTGCCGTTAGATGTAGCGCAACAAATGCTCGGCACCCCTGCGGTAGAGTCAGCCATTGAGAAGTTTGAGCAGGACTGGAATAACGCTTTTGGAACTCTGAACCTGTAACCCGATCGGCGGACCGCCCCAGGAGGCGGCATCCCGGTCATCCAGGAGGAATAGAAATGGATCGCATTATTCAATCACCCGGTAAGTACATTCAGGGCGCGGACGCAATTTCTCGCCTTGGCGGATACCTCAAACCGCTGGCTGAGCGCTGGCTCATCGTTGGCGATAAATTTGTACTCGGTTTTGCCGAAGAAAAACTGCGTAAAAGCCTGGCGGATGCCGATCTGGTTGGCGAAATCGCGCCGTTTGGCGGCGAATGCTCACACAATGAAATCAACCGCTTGCGTGATATTGCCGGTTCCGCCCGCTGCACAGCCGTGCTGGGTATCGGCGGCGGCAAGACGCTGGATACCGCAAAAGCATTAGCACACTTTATGAATCTGCCGGTGGTGATTGCCCCGACGATTGCCTCCACCGATGCCCCCTGCAGCGCGCTCTCTGTCATCTATACCGATGACGGCGAGTTTGATAGCTACCTGATGCTGCCGCGCAACCCGAACATGGTCATTGTCGATACGCAAATCGTTGCCGGCGCCCCGGCGCGCCTGCTGGCGGCCGGTATCGGCGACGCGCTGGCGACCTGGTTTGAAGCGCGTGCCTGCTCCCGCAGCGGCGCCACCACCATGGCGGGCGGCAAATGTACTCAGGCAGCGCTGGCGCTGGCTGAACTGTGCTACAACACGCTGATTGAAGAAGGTGAAAAAGCGATGCTGGCGGCAGAGCAGCACGTTGTGACGCCAGCGCTGGAGCGGGTGATTGAAGCCAACACCTACCTGAGCGGCGTCGGCTTTGAAAGCGGCGGCCTGGCGGCTGCGCACGCTATCCACAACGGCCTGACTGCGATCCCGGATGCTCACCACTACTATCATGGTGAAAAAGTAGCTTTCGGTACGCTCACGCAGCTGGTACTGGAAAACGCGCCGGTAGAAGAGATCGAAACCGTAGCGGCGCTGTGCCATAGCGTCGGACTGCCTATCACCCTGGCGCAGCTGGATATTAAAGCCGATATCCCAGGCAAAATGCGTACCGTAGCGGAAGCCGCCTGCGCAGAAGGCGAAACCATCCATAATATGCCCGGCGGCGCAACGCCGGATCAGGTTTATGCCGCGCTTCTGGTTGCCGACCAATACGGTCAACGCTTCCTGCAAGAGTGGGAATAACCCCTCCCGACATACCCGCCAGCAGGCGGGTATCTTCTTCTCACCCGCCATTGCCCGCCAAAACGATGTATTTTATAGTGCGATTTTCCTTTGGGTGAGTCGTAGATATGCAGTCATCAGATCGAAGAATGAGCATTTACGCTATTCTGCAGCAGGACAAAAAAGTCGTCGTCAATGAGCTCGCCGCAAAGTTCGCTGTCACTAAAATGACCATCCGTCGCGACCTCTCCTTCTTTGAAAAACAAGGTATTGTTAAAACGACCTACGGCGGAGCCTATTTGACCAGCGGCGCCAGCGCCGGTCACAGCTTTCTGCTGAACTCGATTCAAATGGATGATGATAAGCATCTCATAGGCCAGAAAGCCGCCGAACTGATTGAAGATGGCGATACCCTTATTATCGACTGCGGCGCCACTCCGCTGGCGCTCGCTCAGTTTATTTTAGATAAAAGAATCATGGTGATAACCAATTCCTTCCCGGTCGTTAATCTGCTGAAAGGGCGTAAAAATATTAAATTGATCGTAGCGCCTGGCGAATATGACGAGGAGGCTCAGGGAATGATTTCTTTCAGTACCGCCGACTTCTTTCATAACATCCATGCCGACAAGGTCTTCCTTGGCACTCAGGGAATCAACGACGAGGGCGAGCTGACGGTAGCAACCATGGCCGGCGCGCACGTCAAGCAAACGCTGATGCGGGCCGGAAGACAGAAAATCCTGCTGGCGGACAAAACGAAATTTGGCCAAACGTTTCTTGCGGGTTACGGTCGTCTGGCAGACCTTGACTTCGCCGTTTGCCAGTCCGGTCTTTCCGCCGATATTCTCTCTCTGATGGACAGGCAAAACGTACAGCTACTGCTGGCTGAAATCGCTTCTGATGGCCCGGCGTCCGCATAGGGGTAATTGAGCGTTTTGCGTTGATAATACTTATGCGTCCTGCCCCCGAGCGTCACGCTTCTTGAGGCTGATTAGGGTCAGCGCGAGGACAATCAGCACAATACCGGCGCCTTCAACCGGACCCGGGTTTTCCCCTAAGAGCCACCATGAAAACAGGACTCCGCAGACCGGGACCGCCAGGGTGCTCAGCCCCGCGACGCTGGCGGGCAAATTACGTAACACAAATAACCAGAGGCACCAGGCCAGCGCCGTGGCCAGAATCGCGCTATATCCCAACGCCCAAAAAACCCCAGGCTGCCAGTCAATGCTGCGCTGCGGCACCAGCCAGGCGACGGCGCTCATCACCAGCGCGCCATACAGCATTTGCCAGCTGGTCAAGGCCAGTAAATCCACGCGCGGATAGCGGGCATACATCCGCTTCACCACAATCGCGCTGGCCCCCCAGCTTATGCCAGAGAGGATTGCCAGCAGGGCGCTTTTCATCGACGAAAAATCGAGCTGCCACGGCTGCAGCACCAGCAATAAACCCAGCGCCGCCACGCCTATCGCGGCATACTGCAGCCGCCGCATGCGTTCGCCTAAAAATAGCGCCGCCATCATGACCACCCAAAACGGCATGGTATAGCTTAGAACCGCAACCTTCCCGGCCCCGCCGCTGACCAGCGCCCACTGGGCAAGCCCAACCATCCCGCAGGTCTGCAGCAGGGCAATCGCCAGCGTGTAGCCAAATGGCGTGGGCCGCATTCCGCGACCGCGCAGCAGCAAAACGATAAACAGCAAAGCCGCCCCCAAAATACAGCGCAGCGCGGTAAAATCGAACGCGCCGATATAGAGCGTCACCTGCTTCATCGCAATCCAGCTGTAGCTCCAGATAAGCGTCAGCACAATCAGGCCGCCGAAGGCCAACGGGCTATTTTTCCCTGCCATAATCATCATCCAACCATCATGAATATTTTGCGGGCACTATACTCGCTTTGCTGGCGGGACGATAAACCAAAAGCAGCGGCGTCGAATGCGTTTTCGACACCGCAGAGAAAAGAAGGAAGATAAGGGGAGGAAACTGAATCTTGTTTACGCCGGACGCACGCCCAGCGTGTGGCAAATCGCGTAGCTCATTTCCGCGCGGTTCAGGGTATAGAAGTGGAAATCTTTCACCCCTTCACGACTTAAAATCTTCACCATATCCATTGCGATATTCGCCCCTACCAGCTGGCGGGTTTCGGGGTCATTGTCCAGACCTTCAAACATTTTCGCCATCCACGTCGGGATACGCACGTTGGTCATGTCGGCAAATTTTTTCGCTTGCTTAAAGTTAGAGACCGGCAGAATACCCGGAATGATTTCGACATCGATACCCGCGGAGACGCAGCGGTCGCGGAAACGCAGGTAGCTTTCCACATCGAAGAAGAACTGGGTAATCGCGCGGTTTGCTCCGGCTTCGACTTTACGCTTCAGGTTGAGCAAGTCTGCCTGCGCGCTTTTAGCTTCGGGATGAACCTCCGGATAAGCCGCGACGGAAATATCAAAATCCCCGACCTCTTTCAGCAGAGTCACCAGGTCAGCGGCATACATATCCGGCTTTCCGCTGCCCGGCGGCAGGTCGCCGCGCAGCGCAACAATATGGCGGATCCCGCTATCCCAGTAATCTTTGGCAATGGTACGCAGCTCATCACGGCTGGCGTCGATACAGGTCAGATGCGGCGCGGCCTCAAGTCCGGTACGCTCCTTAATACCTTTGATAATGCTATGGGTACGGTCACGTTCACCGGAGTTGGCGCCGTAGGTTACGGAGACAAACTTCGGCTTCAGGATGCTGAGGCGATCGATGGATTTCCAGAGGGTTTGCTCCATTTCACTGGTGCGCGGCGGAAAGAATTCAAAGGAGACGTTAATCTGGCCCTGTACTTCCGCCAGGCTCTGATTCAGGGCTTCCCGCTGATTGGCGTGAAAAAAGCTCATACCTTACCTCATCAATCGCATTTTATTGTTTGTTGTATCGCGAACTTCTATACGTTTAGACGTCCAGATGTAAAAATGACGGAAAAGGACACTGGCGTCAATAGAAAAATCAGCGTAAACAGTGAGGAATATTCAGCCTGGATGAAATTAATTCATCTCCTCTGTACTAAGGCAATGATTTTTCAAGTACTGCAGTCAACTCTTCCAACAACATCTTATTTGCCGGCATCGTGACCACGCCCAGCCTGAGCGGAAGCTGCTGACTGGCATCCTGAAGAGGACAGAAAACCACACCCTGACGCTGAATAGCAGAAAAGGATGCCGGCAGTAAAATCATCCCTTCCCCACGCGCAATCCGCGCCAGCAGAACATCGTGCTCGGCGGGCTCCTCCACGTAGGCGGGCGTATAGCCAACCCGGTCAAAAATGCGTCGCGTATAGTCAAAAAAATCGGGATTACGCTCGCGTTTAAACCAAAACAGCGGCCGGTGATTGAGCGCGCTTAACGCCAGATCCGCCTGACCGATCTCTGGCCAGGCTGCCGGTAGGGCCGCAATGAGCGGTTCATAATACGATAAAGCGCGCAGGTGAAGGCCATCGGTATTCAGCGGCAGGGCGATCAGCGCCGCATCGAGTGTACCCTTGCGCACCCGCTGAGCCAGCGCCGGCGAGGGCTGACGGGTAATATGCAAAGCGCGGTTATGTTCGCCCAAAGCAGCTTCTGCGGCGGCGAAAACTCCTTGTTCAAAAGCGGTCGTCAGGCCCAGACGAAGAGGCTGCTGCGAGTGTGCCGAGAGCTGGCTCAGCGCTGCCAGAGTGCGTTCCTGAAGCGCCAGCAGCGGCCGGACCATGTCCAGCACTCGCCTTCCCTCTTCGGTAAGAATCAGGCCTTTGGTATGGCGCAAAAATAACGTCAGCCCCAGCTGCGCCTCGAGATGGCGGATATGACGGCTCAGCGGCGGCTGCGAAATAAATAGCCGCTGCGCCGCCCGGCTGATGTTGTTTTCCTCCGCAACCACGGCGAAGTAGCGCAGCAGGCGAATATCCAGATTCTGTAAACGTGAATTTGTCATACTGAAAAGGTATCACGAAAAGGGTATTACTCAAGCCCGGTAAACTTACCTAACCTTCATCGCTATGCACAATCACACTGAGGAAAAAGCGATGACCAGCAAACGTTTTACTATCGGACAAGAAATGCTACAGCGCGTGGATGGCAAAGGCGGCGATGCCGTCGTCAATAGCCTGAAGGATATTGCCCCCGATTTCGCCCGCTATCTGATTGAGTTTCCCTTCGGCGATATTTACGCCAGGCCAGGGCTCGATTTACGCAGCCGGGAAATCGCGACCATCGCGGCGCTTACGGCTCTCGGCAACGCAGCGCCGCAGCTAAAAGTGCATATCGCCGCCGGATTAAATGTCGGTCTGACGCAAGAAGAGATGACGGAAGTTATCATGCAAATGGCGGTCTATGCCGGATTCCCGGCAGCCCTGAATGGCCTGTTTGCCGCTAAAGAAGTTTTCGCAGCGCAGCGATCGGCAGGCCGGACTAACCGCCCGGCCTGAAACGACTATTTCTTCACATCGACGACACGCATGTCGTTAAGCTGCTCGTCCGTCACCTTATTTCCGGCTTTGAAGTAGTCCACTACCGCATTTGAAACGTAGTAGCCGCCGGAAGTATTACGCGCTTGCCCTTGGGTAAACGCGGCAAAACCATCGCCGCCATCGGCAAGGAAGCTGTTGGTGGCAATATGATAAACCGTGGCATCTTCAATCGGCTGACCATTGAGCAAAAACGATACGACGCGCTGGCCCACCGGTTTACTGCTGTCGTAGTTCATTTCCAGGCCTCTGGAGACCTGCAGCACGCCGTTGCTTAATCCCGCGCCATGCTCCATCAGGCTACGTAGCTGCTTCCCGGTTAAATCCATGGTGACCAGCTCGTTAGGGAACGGGAAGGTACTGATAACGGCTCCCATGCTCACTGCCCCGGCGGGAATTTCATTACGAATACCGCCTGAGTTAGTTAACGCCAGCTGCGTCTCCTTACCTGCCGCCTGCATCAAGGCATCCGCGGCAAGGTTGCCCAGCGGTGAAGAGACGCCATAAGCGCGAGTAAGCTCGACCGGCGCTTGAGCAATAACCTGCTGCACCACGCGATCCAGCTTTTTATTCCAGCCGTCGATGACCTGCTGCGTCTGCGGGTCAGGTTTCCACTCATCGGCATAGATAGTCTTCAGCTCGAAGTTCTTCACGGTGAACTGATGCGGTTTTTCCTGATAATCCAGCACCAGTTTCCCTACGTCGATGCCGCCGCTATCGGTAGAAAGAATTAACGTATTACCGACTTTAATCGGTTCCGGCGTGCCGACATGGGCATGGCCGGTAATCAAAATGTCCAGCCCGTTGACCTGGCTTGCGGTCTGAATATCTTTATCCAGCGCACACCGTACATCGGTCCCCCCCTGACTCGACTAGCGTGCCGGGACGCCTTCGTGAATCAGAGCTACGGTCAGATCCACTTTACCTTTCAGTTCATCGATATAGTGCTGTAACCATTTCACCTCGTCGCGCGCTTCGATACCCACCCGCGTTGCGGCGGATACCGTATCGTCAAAGGCAAAAACGCCGTGCAGGCCGATCACGCCGATTTTCACGCCCTCTTTTTCGATAATGGTATAGGGCTTATCCCAGAACGCTTTATCGCTGTTCTGATAAAAAATGTTGCCCTGCACAATCGGGAATTTCGCCTGGCTAAGCTGGAGCAGCGTATTGTCCCAGCCGTGATCGAACTCATGGTTACCTATCGTCGCCGCATCGTAGGGCATGGTGTTCATGATATCGATAATTGCTTTGCCCTTTGTCAGGCTGCTGATATAGGGTCCGGTAAAATAGTCGCCGGCATCAAAAAACCAGGTCGCGCTATTTTTCGCCTTTTCCTGCTTAACCATCGTGGTGATATTCGCCCAGCCGCCGATGTCCCGTTTACCGTCGGCAATCCACGGCACTTTATAGGGTTCGACGTGGGCATGGAGATCGTTGGTGTAAATGAGGGTGACATCTTTGGCGCAGGCCCAGAAAGGCAAAGTCAGCAGGAGGGCGGCGCTCATTGTTTTTAATTTCATCGGAGTTCCTTTCAGAGAGGTCAAGAAGCGCTAAGTTACGTTCTGAAAGACTTTTTTATGTGAGAGCATTCACATTTGTATGCAACCTGAGCAGGGCAAAATTAACGACCTGCAAAAATCGTTGGTGCTGGCCCGCTCGTGGAGACTCTTTTTACCATTAACGCCTGTAAAACCTACGGTTGCCGTAACCTGGGTTTATCCTCTGCGGCCGACTACCGTTTTCCGGACTATCGGCTGGGTTATCCCGCGCTGTACTGCGCAGCCTGCGGCAGCTATCCACCGCTGTTTAATGATGATGAGTTCCGACCCTGGCTGGCCGCCTATCTGACGGATAACGCCCGGCGCTCTGGCTATTTTTGCCCGGCCTGTTATCGGCGAGATATAATTCGCTATGGCTACAATCCGAAGGGAACCCAGCGGCTTCAGTGCCGCCGCTGTGAAAAAGTCTGGACGCCAAAACATCACCATAGCCCGGTAATGGAGAGCCCGCAGCACATCTGCAGCGTACCGTTGATTGTGCCGTTTCAGGGTTATGAGGCCGGGCAGAAACTCTATCTCTTACTCAGCTTCGACGCCGTACGCGGCAACGTTCTCCATCTTTCGTCGAACTTCACGCCTTTTCCGGTTGGCGTATCACTACGCTATCGCTGGCGGGGAAGAGAAGCGCCTCAGGGCATTGCGGGCGATATCGTTCAGCGAATCTCTCAGACCGAAGCGGGCTTTTTACAACGCAGTCAATTCGATGAGATACAGTACGGCAGCGCCGCGCCAAAGCGTCATTCCCGCGGCGCCATTCTGCGCCCGGTCATCGCCGCACACGGCCATTTCAAGCTGCTCAGCCGTCGTTTTCCAGCGATAAAAAGGCACATCATTGCTCATGAATGTTTTTTACGCGGCGCGGCGATCGTTGCCTGGGCGCCTCTGTTTCGCCAGCGGAAAGGAGAGCTGTGGTATGTGGAGGAAGAGATAAACAACCCCGCCAGTTCGGCACCGTGGCGGCTGCAGGGCAAAACGCATCATGGCTGGTGGCAAAATCCGTGGCAGCTCTGGACGCAGGGAGAGAACCGAAAAATGGTCTGCCAGCTTGCCGGAACGCCGGACGAGAACGCCTCTACCCCTGACCTCGCGGCCAGCCGACGCTTCACAACCTGGCTGGAAAAGAGACCCGAGTTCACGCAAAGCGCCCTGTTTTCAGCAGGGCGGGTGACGCAAATACTGGTCTCGTTGGCTCAAGAGTATAACGAGACGCTTACAGCAGCTGCGCCAGACGATTGATATCCGACTGAATTGCCCCGGCGGTCACATCGCGACCGGCGCCCGGACCGCGTATCACCAGCGGGTTATCGCGATACCAGCGGCTCTCAATGGCAAAGACGTTATCACACGGCAGCAGCGCCGCCAGCGGGTGCTCTTCGCGCACCGCTTCCACGCCGACGCGAGCTTTACCGTTGGCGTCAAAACGCGCCACGTAGCGCAGCACCAGCCCCATCTCGCGCGCTGCTTCCAGACGCTGCAGCATCTGCTCGTTCAGCGCTTCACCGTTCTCGAAGAAGTGATCCACCGAACCTTCTTCACAGTGGGCGGGCACCAGCGATTCTACGCGCACCTGATCCGGCTCGATGTCGTAGCCCGCTTCTCGTGCCAGGATCACCAGCTTACGCATGACGTCTTTCCCGGAAAGATCGACGCGCGGGTCCGGTTCCGTCAGCCCCTGCTGCCAGGCCTGATCGACCAGATCAGTAAACGGTACGGTGCCGTCAAACTGCAGGAACAGCCACGAGAGAGTGCCGGAGAAAATACCGCTCAGCGCCAAAATGGTATCGCCGCTATCAATCAAATCGCGCACCGTATGGTTGACCGGCAGACCGGCGCCGACGGTGGCGTTGTACAGCCAGTGGCGCCCGGTTTTCTCGAACGCATCGTGGATCTGGCGATATTTACTGCTGCTACTGGCGCCAGCCAGCTTATTCGCGCTAATAACGTGGAAGCCATGGCTGGCAAAATCGAGGTACTGATCGGCCAGCTGCTCGCTGGCGGTTACATCCAGCACCACTAAATCATCATACGGATGCGCGCGCATCCACAGGAACAGCGACTCTTCATCCTGCTCAACGGCCTCATCATTAAAGAAAGCCAGCGCGCGGCTGGCGTCTAGCCCTTCATAATTGAGCAGACTGCGGCGGCTATCCACGACGCCGGCAAGGATGAATTCAAACCCGGTGCGGGCGGAAAGCGTGGTCTGCTCGCGAGCAAACAGCTCCAGCCAGCGGGAACCAATGTTGCCTTTACCAAACAGTATCAGACCAATGCGTTTTTCCGCGCGGAACAGCGACTGATGCAGGCCCTGGATAAGGCTTTCTGTCGGCCCGGCGCGCAGCACCGCGACCAGGCTAATCCCCTCTTCTGATTGCCAGGTGAACTCTACCGGCTGGCCTTTTAGCTGCTGCCAGAAGCGGTGGCAGTGCAGCGGGTTACGGGTCACGCCAGCGCCGACCATCGCCACCAGCGCCAGCTTCTGACGCAGGCGCAGCTCGCCCGGCAACCCCGCTTCGTCGAGCAGCTTCAGAGCACTGTCGGCGACTTCAGAGGTATAGCAGAACTGCAGCAGCTTACGGTCGGCATGTACGCCAACCGCCAGCGGACGCAGCTGAGCGCGTTTTAAAATCGCGTCCAGCTCTTTATGCGCCAGTTTGAAATCCTGGCCGCCGGGCACCTGGAACTCAATCAGGCAGACATCATCATGGCTGGTAACGATTCGCGCGCCGGTACCGGAAGCCAGTACGCGTTCGATGCGCGTAGAGCCCTGATCCGGGGTGTAGCTACAGCGTAATTGTAAATCGATATCGCTGCCGGAAACCGGCTGCAGCGTACGGGCGTGCAGTACCGGAGCCGCCAGACGGGCCAGTTCGCTGGCTTCATCAAGACGCAGCAGCGGTAACAGGCAGGCATCTTTCACTTTGCGCGGATCCGCGCTGTAGACCCCGGCCACGTCGCTCCAGATAGTGACGCGGGACGCCCCGGCCAGCGCGCCGATCTGGGTGGCGGAATAGTCGGAACCGTTACGCCCGAGCAGTACGGTTTCCCCGGCGTTGTTACGCGAGATAAAGCCGGTTACAACCAGGCGTTTATTCGGATGCTGCGCTATCAGCTGCTGCAAAAGCGGGTAGGATAAACCTTCATCCACCTGCGGCTGTGGGGAGCGCTCGGCGCGTAAGAAGCTACGCGCATCCAGCCAGGCGGCTTCTACGCCCAGGTGATTCAACACCGCCGCCATCAGGCGGGCCGACCAGATTTCGCCGTGGCCGACGACTTCGGCATAGACCGCGTCCGTTACGCCGCCATCAAGCAGCCCGGCAAGGCGTTCAAGATCCAGAATAAACGTGGCGATTAGCGCGTCGGCAGCGTCCGGAGCAAGCAGTCCGGAAATCAGCTCCATCTGATAACGACGAAGCGATTGTTGCACCTGATGCGCAGAGAGGCGATCGGTCTGGCTGAGCTTCAGCCAGCTGATCAACTGGTTGGTGGTACTGCCGGCGGCGGAGACGACCATCATATCGCCCGCCTGCGAATACTCCGTCATGATACCCGCGACGCGCAGGTAACATTTCGCATCCGCTAAACTACTCCCACCAAATTTGTGCAGCTGACGACCCTTCGCCCCTGCCTGCGCAATCACACTCATGTTTATTCCTCGTTTGCTGCCCGGAAGCCATTTTCCAGGTCGGCAATTAAATCTTCACCATCTTCAATACCGGTCGAAATACGCAGAAGCGTTTCTGAGATCCCGGCGGCCGCACGCGCTTCAGGCGCCATGCCCGCATGGGTCATCGTCGCGGCGTGAGAAATCAGGCTTTCCACGCCGCCCAGCGATTCCGCCAGCGTAAACAGCGATAACCCGCTCAGGAAACGACGCAGCGTCTGCTCATCGCCATCCAGCTCGAAGCTTAACATCGCCCCAAAGCCTTTTTGCTGACGCGCCGCAATCTCATGCCCCTGGTTTTCCGGCAGGGACGGATGGTACAGTTTTTTCACCAGCGGCTGGGTTTTCAGGTAGTCGACAATCGCCAGCGCGTTGCGCTGCGCCACTTCCATACGCGGAGAAAGCGTACGTAAACCGCGCAGCAGCAGATAGCTATCAAACGCCCCGCCGGTGACGCCGATATTATTCGCCCACCATGCCAGTTCGGTGACGGTCGCCGGATCTTTGGCGATAACCACCCCGGCCACCACATCAGAATGACCGTTCAAATATTTGGTGCATGAATGCAACACCAGATCGGCGCCCAGCGCCAGCGGATTCTGCAAAGCCGGGCTCAGGAAGGTGTTATCAACCACGCTGACCGCTCCAGCCTCACGCGCCAGACCGCAGATTTTCGCAATATCCACAACTCTCAGCAATGGATTACTTGGGCTTTCGACCAGAACCAGCTTCGGTTTTTCCGCCAGTGCGGCGCGCAGCGCCTGTTCGTCATTCTGATCGACAAACAGCACGCGATAGCAGCCACGCTTCGCCAGGCTATCAAACAGACGGTAGCTGCCGCCGTAGCAGTCGTGAGGCGCCACCAGCAGATCGCCCGGTTTCAGGAAGACGGTAGTCACCAGCAGAATTGCCGACATCCCGGTATTCGTCAGGACCGCCCCTGCGCCGCCCTCCAGCTCCGCCAGCGCACGCTGCACAACATCACGTGTCGGATTACCGCGACGAGAGTAGTCGTGGGCGCGCGGTTCGTTAAATCCGGTGAAGTTATAGGTGCTGGAGAGATGAATGGGCGGGACAACGCAACCGTACTGCTCGTCGTCATTTAAACCGCTACGCACTGCGATGGTGGCCTGTTTACGCGTCATGTTGGGGAGTTCCTGGCTGAGTCGGTGAAAAGTCAGGTGTCAGAGTAATCATTGTTATAATAGACGTCAATACATCTGGACATCTAAACTTCTTTGCGTATAGATTGAGCAAACCGGAAATAGCCGTTAAAATTATATGCATTAGCGCACATCCGTGGCGGCTTGTTTGGTGTCAGACGCGCCCCTCTACGGTAAACTACGCGCAATTATGGCCGGGACCCACGTTCAGGCCCTTAACTAATGAATAGAGGATTAAAGGTAACTCATGGCTGAATGGAGCGGCGAATATATCAGCCCATACGCTGAGCACGGTAAGAAGAGTGAACAAGTAAAAAAAATTACGGTTTCCATTCCTCTGAAGGTGTTAAAAATCCTCACCGATGAACGCACGCGTCGTCAGGTGAACAACCTGCGTCACGCGACTAACAGCGAACTGCTGTGCGAAGCGTTCCTGCATGCCTTTACCGGTCAACCGTTGCCTAACGATGAAGACCTGCGTAAAGAGCGCAGCGATGAAATCCCGGAAGCGGCAAAAGAGATTATGCGCGAACTGGGCATCGACCCGGATACGTGGGAATACTAAAATCACTCAGGGCGGCGGGGTAAACCAGCCGCTCTTTTTAGTTGGATAACAAGGATGTTATGCCATGAAATACTGCGTACTGGCGCTGAGCCTGGCGTCGGCCTTTCCGGCGCACGCCTGGGTGCCGCAAACCGGCGATATCGTTTTTCAAATCTCCCGCTCATCGCAAAGCAAAGTCATTCAGCTGGCGACCCATTCCGCTTACAGCCACACCGGTATGGTGGTGATCCGTCATAAAAAAACCTTACGTCTTTGAAGCCATCGGGCCCGTGGTTTACACGCCGCTGCAAAAGCTGAGCGAGTTCGACCTCGGATCGCCGCTCGTTCGTGCCAGACTCAGAGAGCGTTACGGTCAGGCGATCCCGATGGACGAAACCGTCATCTCGCCGCAGGCGCTATTTGACGCGCCGCAGCTGGGAACCGTTGAAAAAACTGGCCTCTGTTCCCGAGGTAATTGATCGTGAAAAATCTGCTTGTTGCCTGGATAGTCCTCCTGCTTTACGGCTGCGCCACCTATCCTCAGGCCATCAAACCGATGCCAGAAAAACCGTCGTCCGGGCCAGAAATCTATCTCGTCAATCACGGCTGGCACACCGGGATTATCCTGGCCGCCAATGACGTGAACAAAATTCTGCCGCAGCTTAAAGTACGCTTTCCTCAGCGGGAACAGTGGTATGAGATCGGCTGGGGCGATAAAGGTTTTTATCAATCGCAGGAGATAACCACCCGACTTACGCTGCAGGCTATGTTCTGGTCATCCGGCGCGGTAATGCACGTAGTCGCCTTTTCAGAAGCGCCCGAAAGCTATTTTTCCGCAAGCGCAATGACGGCATTAAGCCTTACCCCGGGCCAGAATAATAGCCTGCTGCGCTACATCGGTCGCAGCTTTGCCCGTAATGAACGAGGGGAGCTGATACCGTTGAAAAAAGGTATCTACGGCGACAGCCAGTTTTACGCAGCAAACGGCCGCTACGGGATCTTTAATACCTGTAATAAATGGACGGCAAAGGGACTGGAAAGCGCGGGAATGACCATGAACACTTCGTTAAAACTGACGGCGGGAAGCGTGATGAAAGCGGTAGAAGAGAATAAAGGCTGCCTGAATCGATACTGCTATCCTCTGTAAAGCAGAGACAAAAAAGCCGCCCTGAGGCGGCTTCTTCAGCAAATTACTTGCTGGTACCCGGTACGCTGAAACGCTTGTTGAAGCGGTCAACACGACCACCGGTAGCAACATCACGCTGTTTGCCAGTGTAGAACGGGTGGCATTTACCGCACACGTCGAGGTTCAGGTCGTGACCTACGGTAGAACGGATTTTCATGACGTTACCGCAAGAGCAGGAAGCAGTAACTTCTTCGTATTTCGGATGAATATCTTTTTTCATGGGAGAACCTCAGTTAAGGCCGCGTCGCTCTTCCAGCCCTAACGCCAGACACCACGCGATGTTAATAATTCCCGGAGCGATTACACTACCGGGTAATAGATTTTGATGCTGCACGAAGCACATCAAAGGCGGCGAATCATACAGAATTTGACCAGCATATGCAAACTGATCCGCGAGCCCTTATCACAATGTGTATACTAACCCGCCAGATTTCAAGTCAGGAAGATTAAATGCCCGTCGCTCATGTTGCCCTGCCCGTTCCGCTGCCCCGCACTTTTGACTATTTGCTGCCTGAAGGTATGCCGGTCAAAGCGGGCTGTCGCGTGCGCGTTCCGTTCGGCAAGCAGGAGCGGATAGGTATCGTGACGGCAGTCAGCGAACGCAGCGAGCTGCCGCTTGACGAACTCAAGCCGGTGGCCGAAGTTCTTGATGCCGAGCCGGTCTTCTCCTCTTCGGTCTGGCGGCTGCTGCTGTGGGCGGCGGACTATTACCACCACCCCATCGGCGATGTACTGTTTCACGCGCTACCGATCATGCTGCGCCAGGGGAAACCCGCCAGCGCGGCGCCAATGTGGTACTGGTTTGCCACCGAACAGGGGCAAGCGGTTGATATCAACAGCCTTAAGCGCTCGCGCAAACAGCAGCAGGCGCTGGCGGCGCTGCGTCAGGGAAAAATCTGGCGCCATCAGGTTGCCGAACTGGAATTTAACGATGCCGCGCTGCAGGCGCTGCGGGGTAAAGGCCTTGCCGAACTCGCCAGCGAAGCGCCCGCTATCACCGACTGGCGAACAGGCTTCTCGGTGCCCGGAGAGCGCCTGCGGCTTAATACCGAACAGGCCACCGCCGTTGGCGCGATTCATAGCGCCTCGGACCGTTTTTCCGCCTGGCTGCTGGCCGGGATCACCGGCTCCGGCAAAACGGAAGTTTATCTGAGCGTCCTTGAAAACGTGCTGTCGCAGGGGCGCCAGGCGCTGGTAATGGTGCCGGAAATCGGCCTGACGCCGCAGACAATCGCCCGTTTCCGCCACCGTTTTAACGCCCCGGTAGAGGTCCTGCACTCCGGGCTGAACGACAGCGAGCGCCTCTCCGCGTGGCTAAAAGCCAAAAACGGCGAAGCGGCGATTGTGATTGGAACCCGCTCGTCGCTATTTACCCCTTTTAAAGACCTCGGGGTAATCGTGATCGATGAAGAGCACGACAGCTCTTACAAACAGCAGGAGGGCTGGCGCTACCATGCGCGCGATCTGGCGGTCTGGCGCGCCCACAGCGAGCAAATCCCGATCATCCTGGGCACGGCAACCCCGGCGCTGGAAACGCTTCATAACGTCCGCCAGGGCAAGTATCGCCAGCTCAAGCTGACCAGGCGCGCGGGAAATGCGCGGCCGGCTCAACAGCATGTCCTGGATTTAAAAGGCCAGCAGCTGCAGGCCGGGCTGTCCCCGGCGCTGATTAGCCGCATGCGCCAGCATCTGCAGGCCGATAACCAGGTCATTCTGTTTTTGAACCGCCGCGGATTCGCGCCGGCGCTGTTGTGCCACGACTGCGGCTGGATAGCAGAGTGCCCGCGCTGCGACAGCTACTACACGCTGCATCAGGCTCAGCATCATCTGCGCTGCCACCACTGCGACAGCCAGCGCCCGATCCCGCGCCAGTGCCCCTCCTGCGGCTCTACGCATCTGGTGCCGGTAGGTTTGGGCACTGAGCAGCTTGAACAGGCGCTGGGACCGCTGTTCCCCGATATCCCGATTTCCCGTATCGACAGAGATACCACCAGCCGCAAAGGCGCGCTTGAGCAATATCTTGCCGATGTTAATCGCGGCGGCGCGCGCATTCTTATCGGCACACAGATGCTGGCGAAGGGTCACCACTTCCCGGATGTCACCCTGGTTTCCCTGCTGGACGTTGACGGTGCGCTGTTCTCCGCCGATTTCCGCTCGGCGGAGCGCTTCGCTCAGCTTTATACCCAGGTATCGGGCCGCGCAGGCCGTGCCGGCAAACAGGGCGAGGTGATCCTGCAGACCCATCATCCTGAACATCCGCTGCTGCAAACGCTCCTCTATAAAGGATACGACGCGTTTGCTGAGCAGGCGCTGGCGGAGCGGCAAAGCATGCAGCTGCCGCCGTGGACCAGCCACGTGCTGATTCGCGCCGAAGACCATAACAATCAGCAGGCGCCGCTCTTTTTACAGCAGTTGCGGAATTTACTGCAGGCCAGCCCGCTGGCGGATAGCAAGCTCTGGGTGCTCGGTCCGGTTCCGGCGCTGGCGCCAAAGCGCGGAGGCCGCTGGCGCTGGCAAATACTCCTGCAGCATCCGTCGCGTAGTCAGCTACAGCATATCGTCAGCGGGACGCTGGCGTTGATCAACACGCTGCCGGAAGCGCGAAAAGTGAAATGGGTTCTGGATGTCGATCCTATTGAAGGTTAAGGCTTCTGTTGCGAGGCGGATCGAAAAATTCAACCACCATCACGTTTTTCATGAAAATTCTGTAACTCTCTGGATGTACTATCTGTTAAAAATGTGGCTGATGTCAGAACGCCAGGGATGTGTCTGCGCAAGCCAGCGAGGAGAAAACAGGTGAAGCCCAAAAAACAGATCGTTGCCGCCACCATGAAAGACGTCGCCCAGAAGGCAAACGTCTCTACGGCAACCGTATCCCGAGCGTTAATGAACCCGGATAAGGTTTCGCAGAGCACGCGCAACCGGGTTGAACAGGCCGCGCTTGAAGTCGGCTATTTACCGCAATCGCTCGGGCGCAACATGAAACGCAACGAGTCGCGCACCATTCTGGTGATAGTGCCGGATATCTGCGATCCCTTCTTTAGCGAGATTATTCGCGGCATTGAAGTCACCGCGGCGGAGCAGGAGTATCTGGTACTGATTGGCGATTGCGCCCATCAGAATCGTCAGGAAAAGACCTTTATTGACCTGATTATTACCAAGCAGATCGACGGCATGCTGCTGCTGGGCTCTCGTCTGCCCTTCGATGCGGGCGTAGAAGAACAGCGCAATCTGCCGCCGATGGTCATGGCCAATGAATTCGCTCCCGAGCTGGAGCTGCCGACGGTGCATATCGACAACCTCACCGCCGCGTTCAACGCCGTTAACTATCTGCACGAACTGGGGCATCGCCGCATTGGCTGTATCGCCGGTCCGGAAGAGATGCCGTTATGCCATTACCGCCTGCAGGGCTATGTCCAGGCGCTACGCCGGAGCGGAATAACCGTCGATCCGCACTATATCGCCCGCGGTAATTTTACCTATGAAGCCGGCGCCAACGCCCTGGAGCAGTTGCTGACGCTCCCGGAACCACCGACGGCGATTTTCTGCCATAGCGATATCATGGCGCTGGGCGCATTATCGCTGGCGAAGCGTCGCGGCCTGAAAGTTCCTGAAGATCTGTCTATTATTGGTTTTGATAACATCTCTTTGTCTGAATTTTGCGATCCGCCATTGACGACGGTCTCGCAACCACGTTTTGATATTGGCCGCGAAGCGATGCTACTTTTACTGGATCAACTGCACGGCCACAGCGTCAGCAGCGGGTCACGATTGCTCGACTGCGAGCTTATCGTTCGCGGCAGTACGCGCAAAATCCGAACATAATCTTCAGGCTTTCGGGCCTGCTCTTCTGGTCAAAGGCCCGCCGCTTAAGTAACATGGCGGGCTGAAAAACGAATAAGACAGCGAAACGATAGTGGCACAACGAGATTATGTACGCCGCAGCCAACCGGCTTCTTCGCGGCGCAAAAAGAGCAACTCCCGAAGCTCAAGGAACAAGCAAGGCGGCCTTTCGGCGGTTTCACCTGCTATGGTGGCGATCGCCGCGGCGGTGCTGGTGGCCTTTATCGGTGGACTGTACTTCATCACGCACCACAAGAAAGAAGAAGCTGAAGCGCTGCAGAATCGCCAGGCGGCGGGCAATGGCTTGCCGCCGAAACCCGAAGAACGCTGGCGCTATATTAAAGAGCTGGAGAGTCGCCAGCCCGGCGTCCGCGCGCCTACGGAACCCACGGCAGGCGGTGAAGTCATGAAACCGGAGCAGCTGACGGACGAGCAGCGCCAGCTGTTAGCGCAAATGCAGGCTGATATGCGTCAGCAGCCTACGCAGCTGACCGAGGTGCCGTGGAATGAACAAACCCCGGCGCAGCGCCAGCAAACCCTACAGCGTCAGCGTTTAGCGCAACAGCAGGTGCAGCAACAGCAGTTAGCGCAGGCCCAGACGCAGGTACAGCAACCGCGTACGCAGCCTCGGGCCGTCGAGCAGGCCAAACCGGTACAGCAGCAGCCGAAGCAAACGGCATCGAATCAGCAGCCGTATCAGGATCTGCTGCAAACGCCGGCGCATACCAGCACCGCCCAGCCAAAAACGCAGGCCGCCGCGCCGGTAACCCGCGTTGAAGAAGCGCCTAAAACCGCTACCGCGGAGAAAAAAGACGATCGCAGCTGGATGATCCAGTGCGGGTCCTTTAAAGGCGCAGAGCAGGCGGAGACCGTTCGCGCGCAGCTGGCGTTTGAAGGCTTCGCCTCGCATATCACCACCAATAACGGCTGGAACCGCGTAGTGATTGGGCCGCTGAAGGGCAAAGAAAACGCCAGCAATATGATTGAACGGCTGAAGATGGCCGGACACGCAAACTGCATTCGTCTCGCCGCCAGGGGTTGAAACCCTTAAAAACCCCCCCATCTATAATTGCATTCTGCCCCGCGTAAACCGCGGGGCCCCTATTCCGCTTTTGCAACCAAGGGGTCTGCTCGTGACTACAATTGTAAGTGTTCGCCGTAATGGCCATGTCGTTATTGCCGGTGATGGCCAGGCTACGCTGGGCAACACCGTAATGAAAGGCAACGTGAAAAAAGTGCGCCGCCTGTACAACGACAAAGTGATCGCCGGCTTTGCGGGCGGCACCGCTGACGCCTTCACGCTGTTCGAACTGTTTGAACGTAAGCTGGAAATGCATCAGGGCCATCTGGTGAAAGCCGCCGTTGAGCTGGCGAAAGACTGGCGTACAGACCGCATGCTGCGCAAGCTGGAAGCCTTGCTGGCTGTGGCTGACGAAAACGCATCCCTCATCATCACCGGTAACGGTGACGTGGTGCAGCCAGAAAATGATTTGATTGCTATCGGCTCCGGCGGTCCTTACGCCCAGGCCGCGGCTCGCGCCCTGCTGGAAAATACCGATATGGGCGCACGCGATATCGCAGAGAAAGCGTTGAATATTGCAGGTGATATCTGCATTTATACCAACCACTTCCATACCATCGAAGAATTACCGTCTAAAGCGTAAGGATCTCCCATGTCTGAAATGACCCCACGCGAAATTGTCAGCGAACTGGACAAACACATTATCGGCCAGGACGCAGCCAAGCGCTCCGTCGCCATCGCTCTGCGTAACCGCTGGCGTCGTATGCAGCTCAACGAAGAGCTGCGTCACGAAGTCACGCCAAAAAACATTCTGATGATCGGTCCGACCGGCGTCGGTAAAACAGAAATCGCCCGTCGTCTGGCAAAGCTCGCCAACGCGCCGTTCATCAAGGTGGAAGCAACTAAATTCACCGAAGTGGGCTATGTTGGTAAGGAAGTGGACTCGATTATCCGCGATCTGACCGATGCGGCGATCAAAATGGTACGCATGCAGTCCATCGATAAAAACCGCTACCGTGCCGAAGAGCTGGCGGAAGAGCGCATCCTCGACGTGCTGATCCCACCGGCGAAAAACAACTGGGGCCAGGCTGAACAGCCTCAGGAACCCTCCGCCGCGCGCCAGTCTTTCCGTAAAAAACTGCGCGAAGGGCAGCTCGACGACAAAGAGATTGAGATCGACCTCGCCGCCGCGCCGATGGGCGTAGAAATCATGTCCCCTCCGGGCATGGAAGAGATGACCAGCCAGCTGCAGTCGATGTTCCAGAACCTGGGCGGACAGAAGCAAAAGCCGCGTAAGCTGAAAATCAAAGACGCGATGAAGCTGCTGATCGAAGAAGAAGCGGCTAAGCTGGTCAATCCGGAAGAGCTGAAGCAGGATGCCATCGACGCCGTTGAACAGCACGGTATTGTGTTTATCGATGAGATCGACAAAATCTGTAAGCGCGGCGGCAACTCGTCCGGTCCTGATGTCTCTCGTGAAGGCGTACAGCGCGATCTGCTGCCGCTGGTTGAAGGCTGCACCGTTTCCACCAAGCACGGCATGGTGAAAACCGATCACATCCTGTTTATCGCCTCCGGCGCGTTCCAGGTAGCCAGCCCATCCGACCTGATTCCTGAACTACAGGGGCGTCTGCCGATTCGCGTTGAGCTGAAAGCGCTGACCACCCACGACTTCGAACGTATTCTGACCGAGCCGAACGCGTCCATCACCGTACAGTATAAAGCGCTGATGGCCACCGAAGGCGTCAATATCGAATTCACGGATGACGGCATCAAGCGTATCGCGCAGGCTGCCTGGCAGGTCAACGAAACCACCGAGAACATCGGCGCGCGTCGCCTGCATACCGTCCTGGAGCGTCTGATCGAAGATATCTCCTACGATGCCAGCGAAATGAATGGCCAAACCGTCACCATTGATGCGGAATATGTCGGTAAGCATCTGGATGTTCTGGTGGCAGATGAAGATCTGAGTCGTTTTATCTTATAATCCGGTTCAATATATTTTCATCACTATAGATGGGGCTATAGATACCCTAAATAATTCGAGTTGTCACAAGGCGGCCTTTGGCTGAGTGCCCTCATTTTTCCCAGCAGTGTACCTGAGTACATGGCTGGGTTGAATGAGCGTAGCCAACGCACCTGCAGCTTGACGTATCAAGGGTAGAGCCCCATTTTTTATTGGCCGGGACTTATGACCGAACACGCTATCACTCGCACTCAGGCCTGGCTGGAAAGCCTGCGCCCCAAAACGTTGCCTCTGGCCTTTGCCGCCATTATTGTCGGCTCCGCTCTGGCCTGGCATCAGGGAAGTTTCGATCCCTGGGTTGCCCTGCTGGCAATCATTACCGCCGGTTTACTGCAAATCCTCTCCAATCTGGCCAATGATTATGGCGACGCGGTAAAAGGCAGCGATAAGCCCGACCGTATCGGCCCCCTGCGCGGCATGCAGAAAGGGGCAATTACCCAGGCGCAGATGAAACGCGCGTTGATACTCACCGTAGCGCTGATTTGCCTTTCTGGCCTGGCGCTGCTGTTCCTGGCCTGGCAAACCATGGCCGACTTTATCGGTTTTATGGTGCTTGGCGGACTCTCAATCGTTGCTGCAATTACCTATACCGTCGGCACCCGTCCTTACGGCTACATCGGCCTTGGCGATATTTCAGTGCTGATTTTCTTCGGCTGGCTGAGCGTCGTGGGAAGCTGGTATCTTCAGGCGCACAGCGTGGAAGCGGTCATTTTCTTACCCGCCACGGCCTGCGGTTTGCTGGCGACGGCGGTGCTGAATATTAACAATCTGCGTGATATCGACAGCGATCGTGAAAACGGTAAAAACACCCTTGCGGTACGCCTCGGGCCGGTTAACGCTCGTCGCTATCATGCCTGCCTGCTGCTTGGCGCGCTGCTATGCCTGGCGCTGTTTAATCTGATCTCACTGCATAATCCGTGGGGCTGGCTGTTCCTGCTGGCCACCCCGCTGCTGGTTAAGCAGGCGCGTTATGTCATGCGCGAGCGCGATCCGGTCGCCATGCGCCCAATGCTGGAAAGAACCGTAAAAGGCGCCCTGTTAACCAACCTGCTGTTTGTTATCGGGATTATTTGCAGCCGACTCGCGGCTTAACTGACAAATATCAATTAACAATTGATGATTTTGCCAACAGCACGATTCACGAGATATACTGAAAATTCTCGCAGCAACTGAACGTTAAGCCTATGAAATACGATACTTCCGAGCTTTGTGACATCTACCAGGAAGATGTCAACGTCGTGGAACCTCTGTTCTCCAACTTTGGGGGGCGCTCGTCGTTTGGTGGACAAATCATCACGGTAAAATGTTTCGAGGATAACGGGTTGCTCTACGATATGCTCGAACAGAACGGTCGTGGCCATGTCCTGTTAGTTGACGGTGGTGGTTCCGTTCGGCGCGCATTGATTGACGCTGACCTGGCGCGTCTGGCCGTACAAAACGAGTGGGAGGGGCTGGTCGTCTATGGCGCAGTGCGTCAGGTTGACGATCTGGAAGATCTGGATATCGGTATCCAGGCGCTGGCCGCCATTCCCGTTGGCGCCGCAGGGGAAGGCATCGGCGAAAGCGACGTTCGCGTCAACTTCGGCGGCGTCACCTTCTTTTCCGGCGACCATCTCTACGCCGATAACACCGGGATCATCCTTTCGGAGGATGCTCTGGATATCGAGTAGCGTGTCCCGCCCATAAAAAAGGCCTTCTCTCTGAGAAGGCCTTTTTGTTTTGCGTCTGAGCTTAGTACAGCTTCTTAGCGCAATCCAGCCAGTCGCTTTTAAACGGACGCTTCATGTTTTCGATAGCGTCGATGATGTCGTGGTGAACCAGCTTCTCGTTCTGAATACCGACGCAACGGCCGCCGAATCCCTGCAGCAGCAGGTCAATCGCGTACGCGCCCATGCGGGATGCCAGAATACGGTCATAAGGAACCGGGGAGCCGCCGCGCTGAATGTGGCCCAGTACGGTTGCGCGAGTTTCACGGCCGGTCTCTTTCTCAATATAGTGAGCCAGTTCGTCGACGTCGCACATATGCTCGGTGATCGCCACAATCGCGTGTTTTTTGCCTTTCGCGATACCCGCCTTGATTTCAGCAACCAGATCGTCGCGAGTGTACTCAACCTCAGGAACCATGATGAATTCGCAGCCGCCGGAGATGGCTGCCGCCAGGGTCAGGTCGCCGCAGTAACGGCCCATCACTTCAACAACGGAAATACGCTGGTGAGAGGAAGAAGTATCACGCAGGCGGTCAATAGCCTCAACCACGGTGCTCAGAGCGGTAAAGAAACCGATGGTGTAGTCGGTGCCTTTAATATCGTTGTCGATGGTGCCCGGCAGACCGATGCAAGGGAAGCCCATCTCAGTCAGGCGTACGGCGCCCATATAAGAACCGTCACCGCCGATGACTACCAGCGCATCGAGGCCGCGCTTTCTCATATTTTCAATCGCGACGGCGCGAATATGTTCTTCGCGGAATTCTGGAAAACGCGCCGAACCCAGGAAGGTGCCGCCGCGGTTGATCATATCGGAAACGCTGTAGCGGTCGAGCTGAACCATGCGATCTTCATACAGGCCGAGGTAACCGTCATAGATTCCAAAAACTTCCAGACCTTCCGTTAATGCCGCGCGCACAACGCCGCGAATTGCTGCGTTCATGCCCGGGGCATCACCGCCACTTGTCAACACACCGATTTTCTTAATCATGACTACCTCTGAACTTAGGAAGCAAAAAATAATCCTGTTGCCTGAAGCGCCCCTCACCAGGAGTGCACAACGATAATTGCAATAGTATATCAAACGCTTCTGGCTGAATTGATTCAGGTCAGACCAAATGGCGGTAATTTATACAAATAATGCCGATCCGCCCCACATTTTTACATCGAGTTTACAGATAACAACTTAAAGATCATAAAACACCCTGCTGCGCTAACGGCACCACCGAACAGGGGTCCTGGTGGATAATCACATCGGAACCCGGGAATCGGAGCAACAGCGCCTGCTCCACCTGATCGGCAATCACATGTGCCTGAACCAGCGGGAGATTATCTTCCATTTCCAAATGAATCTGAATAAAGCGAGTCGGCCCTGACTGCCGCGTACGTAGATCGTGCGCCCCGCTGACGCCTGGCCATGCGGTCACGATATTGATAATTTCCTGGCGTTCCTCATCAGGTAACGCGCGGTCTAATAACGACTGAACGGCGTCATAACCCATGCGCAGCGCGCTATATAAAATATAGACGCCTATACCTAATGCAAACAGCGCATCAGCACGATGCCAGCCGTACCATGAGAGAGCCAGCGCCACCAGAATTGCGCCGTTCATCATAACATCAGACTGATAATGAAGCATATCCGCCCGCACCGCCTGACTTTGCGTTTTTCTCACTACCCAGCGCTGAAAGGTCACCAGCACCAGCGTGCTTATCAGCGCAACCAGCGTCACTACCATCCCGACACCCGCCGCGTTCATCGGCTCAGGCCGCACGAGGTGCTGGATACCAGTCAAGAACAGAAACAGTGCCGATCCAGAAATAAACATGCTTTGCGCCAGCGCGGCCAGCGATTCCGCCTTGCCGTGACCAAAGGTATGTTCTTCATCGGCGGGTTGTAGCGAATAACGCACCACCAGCAGGTTGGTTAACGAGGCGGCGATATCTACCAGCGAATCAACCAGCGCCGCCAGAATACTCACTGAGCCGGTATACCACCACGCAAAAATCTTAATTAAAAGTAACGCAGAGGCCATCACCGTCGCCGCAATCGCCGCGCGACTCACCAGCTGCCCATAGGATTGATTCATAAACGCTCCTTACTTCGCGATGCGCTTAGTATAACCCGATAATTTACCGCGACGGGGAGCCGGGAAGAGGCTGAATAACAGGCAAAAAAAACCCCCACATCATGTGGGGGAAGACAGGGATGGTGTCTATGGCAAGGAAAACAGGGTTGTTACTGGGGTTGCAGGGTATTGCTACTACTCGAAAGCATCATCGCTGAGCCTTTTTGCATCCTTGCAACCTCACGCAACTGGTTCATTCGTTGCTGGTGCTTAGCGTTTAAAACCGCTTGCTGCTCTGGCGTTAACAGGTGGTACATCTGGTTGCGAACTTTTGCCATTTCAACCTGGCGGGCAACCTGTTCCTGCGCCATCTTATCTGCCTGAGCGCGTACAGCGTTTTCATCAAAATTTTCTGCGGTGACAAGGCGATGCATTGTCTCCATTTCGCTAACATTAACGGGTGGCCTTTCGTGGCGTGCCCGCTGCATAAGATCTCGTAACTGTTGCCGTTGGTGTTCAGTTAAACTTATGCCGTCAAACATATGGCTCTGGCTGCTGCGCTGGACCCCTTCGTCTCCGGGGAGCCAGTTAACGCTGGTGACGACTTCAGCGGCTTGGCTATATGCACTTAGCGCCAGCGTTGAGGCCATGACGGCAGCGATAACATTGCGCATCACATACTCCCAAAACGTTTGTGTCGCGATTCAACGATAGAGAGTTTACGATGCAGGCTGCAAACATGCGTCAGGGGGTGTAAAACAACGTAAAGTCATGGATTAGCGAGCCTTGATGACGTAATTTCTGCCTCGGAGGTATTTAAACAATGAATAAAATCCTGTTAGTAGATGATGACCGGGAGCTCACCTCCCTGTTAAAAGAGCTGCTCGATATGGAAGGTTTTAATGTGCTCGTAGCCCATGACGGGGAACAGGCGCTGGCCCTTCTGGACGACAGCATCGATTTACTTTTGCTTGATGTGATGATGCCGAAGAAAAACGGTATCGATACACTCAAAGAGTTGCGTCAGACGCACCAGACCCCGGTTATCATGCTAACGGCCCGCGGGAGCGAGCTGGATCGCGTTCTCGGCCTCGAGCTGGGCGCGGACGATTATCTGCCTAAGCCGTTCAATGATCGTGAGCTGGTAGCGCGTATACGCGCTATTCTGCGCCGATCGCACTGGAGCGAGCAGCAGCAGACAACCGAAGCCGGTTCACCGACTCTGGAAGTGGATGCGCTAAGCCTTAACCCCGGTCGCCAGGAAGCCAGCTTCGATGGCGTGACCCTGGAACTGACCGGCACCGAGTTCACCCTGCTCTATCTTCTGGCGCAGCATCTTGGCCAGGTGGTATCGCGTGAACATCTTAGCCAGGAAGTATTAGGTAAACGCCTGACGCCATTCGACCGCGCAATCGATATGCACATCTCCAACCTGCGGCGTAAGCTGCCGGAGCGCAAGGACGGCCATCCGTGGTTTAAAACGCTGCGCGGACGCGGCTATCTGATGGTATCGGCTTCATGATTGGAAGTTTAACCGCACGCATCTTCGCTATTTTCTGGCTCACGCTGGCGCTGGTGTTGATGCTGGTTCTGATGCTGCCCAAGCTGGACTCGCGCCAGATGACCGAGCTGCTGGAGAGCGAGCAACGTCAGGGCATCATGATTGAACAGCACGTCGAGGCCGAACTGGCGAACGATCCGCCGAACGACCTGATGTGGTGGCGTCGTCTGTTTCGCGCTATCGATAAGTGGGCTCCGCCGGGCCAGCGTTTGCTGCTGGTCACCAGCGAGGGTCGCGTCATCGGCGCGGAACGCAACGAAATGCAGATTATCCGCAACTTTATCGGCCAGGCGGATAACGCCGACCATCCGCAGAAAAAACGCTATGGTCGTCTGGAAATGGTCGGGCCTTTTTCCGTCAGGGATGGAGAAGATAACTACCAGCTCTATCTGATTCGCCCTGCTAATACCTCACAATCAGACTTCATCAATCTGCTGTTCGACCGGCCTTTGTTGCTGCTCATCGTCACGATGTTAGTCAGCGCCCCGCTGCTGCTATGGCTGGCGTGGAGCCTGGCGAAACCCGCGCGTAAGCTGAAAAATGCCGCCGATGAAGTCGCCCAGGGCAACCTGCGTCAGCATCCGGAGCTGGAAGCCGGTCCGCAGGAGTTTTTAGCCGCCGGGACCAGTTTTAACCAGATGGTGACCGCGCTGGAGCGCATGATGTCCAGCCAGCATCGTCTGCTGTCCGATATCTCGCACGAACTGCGCACGCCGCTGACCCGCCTGCAGTTAGGCACCGCATTGCTGCGCCGCCGCAGCGGGGAAAGCAAAGAGCTGGAGCGGATTGAGATGGAAGCGCACCGGCTGGATAGCATGATCAACGACCTGCTGGTGATGTCGCGCAATCAGGCGAAAACCGCGCTGGTCAGCGAGACGGTGAAAGCCAACCAGCTGTGGGGCGAGGTGCTGGATAACGCCGCCTTTGAAGCCGAACAGATGGGGAAATCGTTCACCGTCGAGTATCCGCCGGGGCCCTGGCCGCTGTACGGTAACCCCAATGCGCTGGAAAGCGCGCTGGAGAATATCGTGCGTAACGCGCTGCGCTACTCGCATACCAAAATTTCGGTAAGCTTCTCGGTGGATAAAGATGGCATCACGGTTAACGTCGATGATGACGGCCCGGGCGTAAGTCCGGAGGATCGCGAGCAGATTTTCCGTCCGTTCTACCGTACCGATGAGGCGCGCGATCGCGAGTCTGGCGGTACCGGGCTGGGGCTGGCGATTGTCGAAGCGGCAATCCAGCAGCATCGCGGTTGGGTGAAAGCCGACGACAGCCCGCTGGGCGGCTTGCGCTTAACCCTGTGGCTGCCGCTGTACAAGCGTACCTGATTCCCCCGGCCTGCGCTTCGCCAGGCCGGGTTCGAAACGGGTAGCCCGGATAAGGCGCAACGCGCCGCCATCCGGGAACGCGCACGGAAGCGCTATTTCCCCCACAATCTCCGCGAATTATTTTCGATCTTCCCGCTCAGGCGCCGTTTCTGCATGGTACGGCTCCAGCTTACCGACAGCCCCGCCGCCGATAGCAGGCGGTGATACTGTTCGTCATCGAACGGCATTTGCCAGGCAATAGCTCCCGCCTCGTGAACGCTAACGTCGCTGAGGCGGGAAACCAGCGCCAGCGGCGCATCGCCGGACACTCGTCCGCCCGCCACTACCCGATACAGCCAGCCGGTTTTGCCGCTATTCTGCATAAGCTGCGCCATGTCGCTGACGGCAAAATGGTAGTTAAGCTTGAAGCACGGCGATCGCGGCTGCGTCACCTGAATCAGCGCCTCTCCCCAGCGGAAGATATCGCCAATATAGACATTTTTTTCCGTCAGCCCTTCGGTCGAGAGATTTTCGCCAAACGCCGGGGCGCAGAAAAGATCCGCCTGCTGCGGAAGTTCACGGGCCCAGTGGGCATAGTGTTCACGGGGATAGTGGCACAGCGCGCGGTCTGGCCCGCCGTGAATTTTCTTCTCCGCCTGCTCATCGCCCTCCAGCCCCAAATCGCCGAGGGTCAGTTCACCGTCGATCTGAATTTTACCGATGGCGCTTGGACGGCTGCCGTCGTAATCCCTCACCTTGCCCACAAAGACATTCACCGGATAGTGCATCGCTGCTCCTTTGCTGCGGATATAAAAAAAGCGAGTCATCAGACTCGCTTCTCGCTCAGCACAATGCAACCTTATTTTTTGGCGGCAAAACGCGCTGCGGCTTCGTCCCAGTTCACCACGTCCCAGAACGCTTTAATGTAGTCCGGACGACGGTTCTGGAATTTCAGGTAGTAAGCGTGTTCCCATACGTCCAGGCCCAGAATCGGGAAGCCGGAAGCGCCGGAGATTGCTTCGCCCATCAGCGGGGAGTCCTGGTTAGCGGTAGAAACCACCGCCAGCTTGTCGCCTTTCAGCACCAGCCACGCCCAGCCGGAGCCGAAACGGGTAGCAGCCGCTTTTTCAAATTCCGCTTTAAAGTTATCAACGGAACCGAAATCACGCTCGATAGCCGCTTTCAGGTCGCCCTGCAGGGTGGTACCGGTTTTCAGGCCTTTCCAGAACAGGCTGTGGTTAGCGTGGCCGCCGGCGTTGTTACGCAGCACGGTTTTTTTGTCTGCCGGCAGCTGATCCAGTTTGGTAATCAGCTCTTCTGCGGACAGGTTCGCGAATTCAGGCAGGCTTTCCAGCGCTGCGTTGGCATTATTAACGTAGGTCTGGTGGTGTTTAGTGTGATGGATTTCCATTGTCTGCTTGTCAAAATGCGGTTCCAGGGCGTCATAAGCGTACGGCAGGGCAGGCAGTGTATAACTCATAATCATCTCCATTATTGTCGAGCGGCGGAAAGTGTTAATGCCGCGTAAGCAGTTGGTTCATTATAGTTAATTAAATGATATTGAAAACGCTTATCAATGCCGTATTTTTAATAAGGTTATAACAAGGGGGAATAGATGTAGTTTTGTGATACAGAACAACTAATTAAGTTTTTGGTTGCCAGTTTCCGCCTTCTGGTGGCAACAGCTTAAAGGCGGAAAAACTGACCGATTTTTACACTCATCGGGTCGGAAGAAGATTTATCCGATAAAAAATAGATGAGGATAAAATCAATGAATCACGCGATTACGATGGGTATTTTTTGGCATTTGATAGGTGCAGCCAGTGCAGCCTGTTTCTATGCCCCGTTCAAGAAAGTTAAACATTGGTCCTGGGAAACAATGTGGTCAATCGGCGGGATCGTCTCCTGGCTGATCCTCCCCTGGGCCATCAGCGCCATGCTGCTGCCCGACTTCTGGGCCTATTACGGTTCTTTTAACGCCTCCACGCTTCTGCCCGTTTTCCTGTTCGGCGCCATGTGGGGCATCGGTAATATTAACTACGGCCTGACGATGCGCTATCTCGGCATGTCGATGGGGATCGGCATCGCCATTGGTATTACGTTGATTGTCGGTACGCTCATGACCCCGATTCTCAATGGTCAGTTTGATGTTCTCATTAACACTAAAGGCGGCCAGATGACGCTGCTCGGCGTGCTGGTTGCGCTGATTGGCGTGGGCATCGTCACCCGTGCAGGCCAGTTGAAAGAACGCAAAATGGGCATCAAGGCCGAAGACTTCAATCTGAAAAAGGGCCTGCTGCTGGCGGTAATGTGCGGCATCTTCTCCGCAGGTATGTCGTTCGCCATGAACGCCGCCAAGCCGATGCACGAAGCCGCCGCCGCGCTCGGCGTCGACCCGCTTTACACCGCGCTGCCAAGCTATGTGGTGATCATGGGCGGCGGCGCGCTGGTTAACCTCGGCTTCTGCTTTATCCGGCTGGCAAAAGTGAAAAATTTGTCGATAAAAGCCGACTTCTCGCTGGCAAAACCGCTCATCATCAGCAATATCCTGCTTTCCGCGTTAGGCGGCCTGATGTGGTATCTCCAGTTCTTCTTCTACGCCTGGGGCCACGCCAGCATCCCGGCGCAGTACGACTACATGAGCTGGATGCTGCATATGAGCTTCTATGTGCTGTGCGGCGGGCTTGTAGGCCTGATCCTCAAAGAGTGGAACAACGCCGGTCGTCGTCCTGTGGGCGTCCTCAGCCTCGGCTGCGTGGTGATTATCATCGCCGCCAATATCGTCGGTCTGGGAATGGCGAACTAGCGTCGTCAGGCGGCGGCGCGACTGCGCTGCCGCCACTGCCCCGGCGTCATGCCTATCTCGCGGTTAAACACCACCGAAAAGTAATTACTGTCTTCAAACCCGCACTGCATCGCCACTTCGCCAATCAGCCGTTCGGTATGCTGCAGCAGATACTGCGCGTGGCAAATACGCAGCTGGCGCAGGTAGTGGTTGATAGTCATCCCCGTCTGCTGACGAAACTGCTGGCGCAGCGCGCGCTCGCTGCACCCTTCCCGCTCGCAAAAACGGTCAAGAAAGAAGGGACGATTGAGGCTGCCCGCCAGCTCGGTGAGCAGCTTATCGAGCAGCGCTTCGCTTTGAGTTGCCGCCAGATTATCGGTGGCGTAGCGATAGCGCTGAAGAATAAGCACCAGCTGCGCAAACAGCAGTTCGGCCATATTATTGGCCTGGGCATCGCTACGACAGCTCTCATGCTCCAGCTGGGTAATCACCTGTCTGACCTGGGCCATACCGCTGCTGCCGATTCGCCAGTGCGGAACCCACGGGGTGCCGAACAGGCCCGGAATGTGCGCCGCCCAGTCAAAGTTAAGCCGCAGCCGATCCGGGCAATAAATGACGTTTTGCAGGACGAGATCGTTTACCGAGGCGTAGGAGTGCTTATCTTCCGCGCGGATATAGAACAGATCGCCGCGGGTAATGCGCCACGGGCGATCGTTAAGAACGTGCAGGCCGTTTCCCCGCCACACCAGCACCAGTTCGCAGAACTCATGGGTGTGCTCGGCGAAGACGTTTTGCGGATAGCGATCCGCTACCGCCACCGCCTGAGCGGGGGAGGCAAAAAATTCATCTTTGCGAAGAATCAGCTGACCTGCCACGACATCAACTCCGAACATAAATAACGTTTCATTATTCGCGTTTATGTCTGCTAAAACGTTGACTGCTCTCCCGTTACTGAAGAATGGCGTCGCGCCCCTGGCGAATATCGCGCGGAGACCAGTCAAATTCACGGCGAAAAAGCGTCGAAAAGTGGTTACTGTCGCCGAATCCGCAGCGATAGGCGATATCGGTCACGCTGTCATCGCTGTGGCGCAGCAGATGGCGCGCTTTCATCAACCGCACCCGATTCAGGTAGCGCTGCGGCGTCAGTCCGGTTTGCTGTTTTAACTGACGATGCAGAGTTCGCAAGGAGAGCGAAAACCGCGCCGCCACCTCTTCCCAGCAGATATCTTCAGCAAAATGATCTTCCAGCCAGGCCATTAAATGGTTAAGCCGCGCGTCATTGTTGGCTGCGCCTTCGGCGAGGCTGCTTTTACGCAGGTGCACCAGCAGCTGCATAAATAAAATCTCGCGGCTGGCGATGGCATGCATATCCGCATCCGCGCCAACGTTCTCCATCTGCTCCACAATCTGCCGCACCTGCTGCAATGCATTCTGATTCACCCGCCAGTGTGAGAGATAGTTCCCCTCCTGCTCCTGCGGCAACAGTTCGTTCAGGCCGGACAAAAAGCGAAATGCGTCCGGCGCGCGATAGAGCACATTAGTCAGGCATAAATTATCCGTGTGCTCGTAGAGATGACGATCGTGATCGCGGATAAAGCACACCGATCCGCCACTGATGGTATAGGGCTGGCCGTTGAAAACGTGAATCCCGGTGCCGTGCTCCACAATAACAATCTCATGAAAATCATGATGATGCTCAGGAAAAGCGGATTGCGGGAGCCGCGGCTCAATGGCGACAGCTGAAACGCCGGACTTAAAGAAATCCACACTGTGCAACATAGTCATAGCCGCTCCTCGAAATGAGAAAAGTTATCAATCAGTGGAGCAAATAGTAATTAAGGGGCGGCGATCCGGCCTTCAATTTTTGACCGCAAAATTCGTAAAGCCTGCCGCTTTTTCAAGAAATGGCGGGAAAGATCGGGAACTGCGGACAACATCACATCCCTCCATCCAGCGCAGATAAAACGAAACTGTGACCTCTCTCACGGTCACCTTTGCTTTCTTGCCAGCGGCCAATTTTCCCTGTCAGTAACAAGAAGGTGAGCCTGAGGCGACTTTTTTAGACTGCATGCAATGATTTTCACAAGGATCTTCCCATGAGTTTTCGTCATTGTGTCGCCGTTGATTTAGGCGCCTCCAGCGGGCGGGTGATGCTCGCCGGTTATCAACCCGGGCAGCAAACGCTGGCGCTGCGTGAAATTCACCGTTTTACCAATAGCCTGCAGAAGGTGGATGGTTTCGACTGCTGGGATCTCGATAGCCTGGAAGGGGAAATTCGCCACGGTCTGGAGAAGGTCTGCGAACAGGGCATCCTGATCGACAGCATCGGCATCGATACCTGGGGCGTGGATTATGTCCTGCTGGATAAAGCGGGCCAGCGCGTCGGCCTGCCGGTTTCCTATCGCGATTCTCGTACCCAGGGGCTGATGCGCCATGCCGAAGAGCAGCTGGGCCGGGCGGAGATCTACCGCCGCAGCGGCATTCAGTTTCTGCCGTTTAACACCCTTTACCAGCTCCGCGCGCTGGTTGAACAACAGCCGGAACTGGTCAGCCAGGCCGCGCATGCGCTGCTGATCCCGGACTACTTTAGCTTCCGCCTGACCGGCAACATGAACTGGGAGTACACCAACGCCACCACCACGCAGCTGGTCAACATTAACAGCGATAACTGGGATGCAGAGCTGCTGAACTGGAGCGGCGCGCCGCGCGAATGGTTCGGTACGCCGACGCACCCCGGCAACGTTATCGGCCACTGGATATGTCCGCAGGGCAATAACATCCCGGTGGTCGCCGTCGCCAGTCACGATACCGCCAGCGCGGTTATCGCCTCGCCGCTGGCCAGCAAAAACGCCGCGTATCTCTCTTCCGGCACCTGGTCGCTGATGGGCTTTGAAAGCAAAACCCCCTGCACCAGCGATGCGGCGCTAAAGGCCAATATCACCAACGAAGGCGGGGCCGAAGGCCGCTATCGGGTACTGAAAAATATTATGGGTCTTTGGCTGCTGCAGCGGGTGCTCAAGGAGCAAAACGTCAGCGACCTGCCGGCGCTGATCGCACGCACCGCTGCGCTTCCGGCCTGCCGCTGCGTTATCGACTGTAACGATGACCGCTTTATCAACCCGGACAACATGAGTGCGGAAATCCAGGCCGCCTGCCGCGAATCCGGGCAGCCGGTTCCTGCCGGCGACGCCGAGCTGGCCCGCTGCATTTTCGACAGCCTGGCGCTGCTCTACGCTCGGGTGCTCAACGAACTGGCGGCGCTGCGCGGTCAGCCGTTCAGCCAGCTGCATATTGTCGGCGGCGGCTGCCAGAACGAACTGCTCAATCAGCTTTGCGCCGACGCCTGCGGCATCACCGTGGTCGCTGGCCCGGTTGAGGCCTCCACCCTGGGCAATATCGGCATTCAGCTGATGACCCTGGACGAGCTGCACAACGTCGATGAATTCCGTCAGGTCGTGCGGCAAAACTACGCCCTCACCACCTTTACCCCCAATCATGAAAGTGAAATTGCCCGCTTTAGCGCGCAGTTTCAGCCACAACAGACCAAGGAGCTTTGCGCATGACCACTCAACTTGAACAAGCCTGGGAAATTGCCAAACAGCGCTACGCCAGCGTCGGCGTGGATGTCGAGGAGGCCTTGCGCCAGCTGGACCGCCTGCCCGTTTCCATGCACTGCTGGCAAGGCGATGACGTCGTCGGTTTCGAAAACCCGGAAGGAAGCCTGACCGGCGGTATTCAGGCCACCGGCAACTACCCGGGAAAAGCGCGTAACGCCAACGAGCTGCGCGCCGACCTTGAGCAGGCGTTGAGCCTGATCCCCGGGCCAAAACGCCTGAACCTGCACGCCCTCTATCTGGAATCCGACGCGCCGGTAGCGCGTAATGAAATTAAGCCAGAGCACTTTAAAAACTGGGTTGAGTGGGCGAAAGCCAACAAGCTGGGGCTGGATTTTAACCCCTCCTGCTTCTCGCATCCGCTGAGCGCTGACGGCTTTACGCTGTCGCACGCCAACGATGAAATCCGCCAGTTCTGGATCGATCACTGCAAGGCCAGCCGCCGCATTTCCGCTTACTTCGGCGAGCAGCTGGGCACGCCGTCGGTGATGAATATCTGGATCCCGGACGGCATGAAGGATATTACCGTTGACCGCTTCGCGCCGCGCCAGCGCCTGCTGAACGCGCTTGATGAAGTGATCAGCGAGAAGCTGGACCCGGCGCACCATATTGACGCCGTAGAGAGCAAACTGTTCGGTATCGGCGCGGAAAGCTACACCGTCGGTTCCAATGAGTTCTATATGGGCTACGCCACCAGCCGCCAGACTGCCCTGTGCCTGGATGCCGGCCACTTTCATCCGACGGAGGTCATCTCCGATAAGATTTCCGCCGCCATGCTCTATATCCCGCGTCTGCTGCTGCACGTAAGCCGTCCGGTACGCTGGGACAGCGACCACGTGGTGCTGCTGGATGATGAAACCCAGGCCATCGCCAGCGAAATCATCCGCCACGATCTGTTCGACCGCGTGCATATCGGTCTCGATTTCTTCGACGCCTCGATCAACCGCATCGCGGCGTGGGTGATTGGTACCCGCAATATGAAGAAAGCGCTGCTGCGCGCTCTGCTGGAACCAACCGAGCAGCTGCGTCAGCTGGAGCTCGACGGCGATTACACCGCCCGTCTGGCGCTGCTGGAAGAGCAGAAGTGCCTGCCGTGGCAGGCCATCTGGGAAATGTACTGTCAGCGTCACGATACGCCGGCAGGCAGCCAGTGGCTGGATAACGTACGCGCTTATGAAAATGCGGTTCTGAGCCAGCGCGGGTAATGCCTGGACTTCCCCGGACGCAGCCGGGCTACGAACCGGTAGCCCGGATAAGCCATTTACGGCGCAATCCGGGGGTTCGCACATATTCAGGGCGAGGGGCCAACCCCGCGCCGAATCAACAGGAAAGACAAGACTATGCAGACCATTATCGACGCCTGGTTCGTCCAGGGCATGATTAAAGCCACTTCCGACGCCTGGCTGAAAGGCTGGGACGAGCGCAACGGCGGCAACCTGACGCTGCGCCTCGACGAAGCGGATATTGAACCCTACGCGGCGGATTTCCACGCTAAACCGCGCTATATCGCCCTGAGCCAGCCGATGCCAACGCTGGCCAACCAGCCGTTTATCGTCACCGGTTCCGGTAAATTCTTCCGTAACGTCCAGCTCGACCCGGCGGCGAACCTCGGCGTGGTGAAAGTCGACAGCGACGGCGCGGGATACCATATTCTTTGGGGTCTGACCAACGATGCGGTACCGACATCCGAGCTACCGGCGCACTTCCTGTCGCACAGCGAGCGTATCCGCCTGACCAACGGCAAGGACCGGGTGATCATGCACTGCCACGCCACTAACCTGATTGCCCTGACCTACGTGCTGGAGAACAACAGCGATCTGTTCACCCGTAAGCTCTGGGAAGGCAGCACCGAATGCCTGGTGGTCTTCCCGGACGGCGTCGGCATTCTGCCGTGGATGGTGCCGGGCACCGACGAAATCGGCCAGGCCACCGCTGAGGCGATGCAGAAACACTCGCTGGTGCTGTGGCCGTTCCACGGCGTTTTCGGCAGCGGCCCCAATCTGGATGAAACCTTCGGCCTGATCGATACCGCCGAGAAATCCGCTGAGGTGCTGGTGAAAGTCTATTCAATGGGCGGGATGAAACAAACCATCACCCGCGAAGAGCTGGTCGCTCTTGGCAAACGCTTCAACGTTCAACCGATGCAGTCCGCGTTAGACCTTTATCAATAACAACATCGCGCCCCGCTCACCGAGACGGGGCGAAACATCACCTGCAAACCCTACCAAACTGACTCTTGTGGAGTAAAAGCAATGAAAACAAAGACAAGCTTGATCCTCACCGTTGCCATCCTGGCGTTGTCCGGTTCCGCTTTAGCCGAAGTCAAAATCGCCCTCGTGGCGAAATCATTGGGAAATGGATTCTTCGAAGCAGCGAACGTCGGCGCGCAGGAAGCGGCCAAAGAGTTAGGCGATGTCAAAGTGATCTATACCGGCCCGACCACCACCACCGCCGAAGCACAGATCGAAGTGCTGAATGGTTTGATCGCCCAAGGGGTGGATGCGATCGCCATTTCCGCTAACGATCCCGATGCCGTGGTGCCGGTGCTGAAGAAAGCGATGCAGCGCGGCATTAAGGTGGTCTCCTGGGACTCCGGCGTCGCGCCGGCGGGACGCCAGATCCATCTTAATCCGTCCAATAACGCCTTGATTGGCGAAACCAACGTTAAGCTCGCCGCCGATGCGCTGAAGGCGCTGAACGTGGAAAAAGGCGAGGTGGCGATTTTAAGCGCCACCCCAACCTCCACCAACCAGAACATCTGGATTGAGGAGATGAAAAAGGTGCTGCCGCAGTATCCGTCCGTCAATCTGGTGACCGTCGCCTACGGTGACGATCTGTCGGATAAAAGCTACCGCGAAGCGGTGGGCCTGCTGAAGTCATATCCTGACCTGAAAGTGATCGTTTCGCCTTCGTCGGTGGGGATCGTTGCCGCCGCGCAGGCGGTGAAAGATCAGGGCAAAATCGGCAAGGTCTACGTGACTGGACTGGGGCTGCCATCGGAAATGGCGGGGGCGATTAAGTCCGGCGCCAGCAAAAGTTTTGCTATCTGGAATCCGATCGACCTTGGCTATGCCGCCACGTATCTGGCCGACGATTTAGTCAAAGGCACGGCGACCAAAACCGAAGCCAATATGGGCAAGCTGGGCAAAGTGAAGCTCGACGCCGACGGTAGCGGCGCGATGGCCGAACCGTTCGTCTACGATGCGAGCAATATCGATAAGTTCTCGAAGATTTTCTAACCCTGCTTCCTCACCCCGGCCCGCTCCCGAAGGGAGAGGGGGAAAGCCAGGCCCTCTGCGCAATGTTGGCAGAGAGCTCTGAGCGGTTCCCTCGCCCCTTTGGGGAGAGGGTTAGGGTGATTTTACGGAGAACTATCATGTCAGCATCCACCCCACTGCTGTCGCTTAAGGGCATCACCAAGGTTTTCCCCGGCGTGCGCGCACTTGAGAACGTACAGCTCGATCTCTGGCCCGGCAAAGTCACCGCCTTAATCGGCGAAAACGGCGCGGGCAAATCCACGCTGGTCAAAGTGATGACCGGTATTTATCAGCCCGAAGAGGGCGAGATTCTCTATAAAGCGATCCCTATCCAGCTGCCGACCCCGGAGTCAGCGCACAAGGTCGGGATCACCGCCATTCATCAGGAAACCGTGCTGTTCGACGAGCTGTCGGTCACTGAAAATATTTTCGTCGGCCAGTATCTGCATCGCGGTCTGCTGAAGAGGCTCGACTGGCCCGCCATGTACCGCAAAGCCAGCGAGATTCTCACCCGCCTGGAGGTGCAGATTGACCCGCGCGCGACGTTGAAAACCCTCAGCATCGCCCAGCGCCATATGGTGGCCATCGCCCGGGCGCTCTCCTTTGAAGCCCAGGTGGTGATCCTCGATGAGCCGACTGCCGCGCTCTCACAGCATGAAATTCTGGAGTTTTATCAAATCGTTGAGCGCCTGAAGCAGGACGGCAAAGCGATTCTTTTTATCTCGCATAAGTTCGATGAGATTTTCGAGCTGGCAGACTACTACACCATTCTGCGCGACGGCGTTTACGTCAGCTCCGGAGCGATAAAAGACATCACCGAAGAGCGGATGGTGGCGATGATGGTGGGCCGCGCGATTACCCAAACCTACCCGAAAGTTGACTGTACCCCAGGGGAAACGGTGCTGGAGGTGCAAGACCTCTGTCACCCCACCGAGTTTGCCCATATCAATTTCAGCCTGCGCAAAGGGGAGATTCTTGGCTTTTACGGCCTGGTGGGCGCCGGGCGCACCGAGCTGATGCAGGCGCTCTCCGGGGTCTCGACCCCCTCCTCCGGCAACATCGTACTGAAGGGCAAAGCGATGCGCTTTCGCCAGCCGGCCGACGCCATCAACGCCGGTATCGTCTGCGTGCCGGAAGAGCGGCAGAAGCAAGGAGCGATTATCGCCCTGCCGATCGCCCAGAACATCAGCCTGCCGCAGCTCAGCAAACTCAACCCCAACGGCGTACTGAACGACGCCCGCGAATGGCGGCTGGCGGATGAGTACGCTTCGCGCTTACAGGTCAAAGCTTTTAGCTGGCGGCAGGCGGTGGAAACCCTTTCCGGCGGCAATCAGCAAAAAGTGGTGATCGGCAAATGGCTGGCGACCCATCCCGAGGTGATTATCCTCGACGAACCGACCAAAGGCATCGATATCGGTTCCAAAGCGGCGGTGCACCAGTTTATGTCCGAACTGGTCAGCCAGGGGTTGGCGGTCATTATGGTCTCTTCGGAGCTGCCGGAAGTGATGGGCATGGCCGACCGGATTATCGTGATGCACGAGGGGCTGATGGTAGCCGAATATCGCGCCGGTGAAGCGACGGCGGAAACCATCGTCAGCGCCGCCAGCGGCGTGAATCAGGAGGCAGCGTAATGGGCAAACAGCTGCTTAAACACCGCGAAGCGCTGCTGGCGGCGGTGATCATTTTGATGATCGGCGCTATCGGCAGCCGGGCGCCGTCGTTCATCTCGCCGGGCAATCTGGTGGAGATGTTTAACGACACCGCCATTCTGATCATCCTCGCCCTCGGGCAGATGATGGTGCTGCTCACCAAAGGCATCGATCTGTCGATGGCCGCCAATCTGGCGCTGACCGGAATGATCGTCGCTCTGCTCAACGCCCACTATCCGGGTATCCCGGTGGCGGCGCTGCTGGCGCTGGCGACCCTGCTTGGCCTGCTGATGGGGATGATTAACGGCCTGCTGGTCTGGCGGCTCGGTATTCCGGCCATCGTGGTCACGCTGGGCACCATGAGTATTTATCGCGGGATTATCTTTCTGCTTTCCAACGGCGGCTGGGTCAACTCGCACCAGATGAGCGCCGATTTTCTCGGCCTGCCGCGCGCCTCGCTGCTGGGAATGCCGCTGCTGAGCTGGTGCGCTATCGCCGCGCTGCTGCTGGTGGGCTATTTCCTGCGCTACAGCCGCACCGGCCGGGCCTTGTACACCGCGGGCGGCAACGCGACGGCGGCGTACTACACCGGGATTAACGCCGGGAAGATGCAGTTTGTCAGCTTCTGCCTCTCCGGCGCGCTGGCCGGCTTCTGCGGCTATTTGTGGATCTCACGTTTCGCTGTCGCCTATGTCGATGTCGCCAACGGTTTTGAACTGCAGGTGGTCGCCGCCTGCGTCATCGGCGGCATCAGCACCATGGGCGGAACCGGTCGCGTGCTCGGCTGCCTGTGCGGGGCGCTGTTCCTTGGAGTGATTAATAACGCGCTGCCGGTGATCGGTATTTCGCCGTTCTGGCAAATGGCCATTTCCGGCGCGGTGATCGTCATTGCGGTGCTGCTTAACGAACGCGGCAATAAAGGCCACGGACGGTTAATCCTGCGCGACGCGGCATTAGCCCGACAGAAACAGGCGGTGAAATCATGAGCAAAATAATGATGTCTGAAGAGATGAAAAGCGTCCCGGCCGCGCCGTCGCCGCTGCGCCGCTTGCTGTGCTGGGAAGGGTTTCTGCTGGCGGTAACCCTGGCGGTATTTATGGTTAACGCCCTGGCATCCCCCTGGTTCCTTAATATCTGGAATCTGTCGGACGCCACGTTTAACTTCACCGAAAAAGCGATCATCGTGCTGCCGATGGCGATGCTGATTATCGCCAGAGAGATCGACCTTTCGGTAGCCTCGACGATGGCGCTGAGCTCAACGGCGATGGGCTTCTGCGCGGCAGCGGGTATAGATACGCCGCTGCTGGTGGCCGTCGGGCTGGGCGTGGGGCTGCTGTGCGGCCTGTTCAACGGTATCCTGGTGACGCGCTTTAACCTGTCGTCGATTGTGATCACCATCGGCACCATGAGCCTGTATCGCGGGATAACCTACATTCTGCTGGGCGACAAGGCGCTCAATCACTACCCGGACAGCTTCGCCTGGTTTGGCCAGGGCTACGTGTGGGGCGCGCTCTCTTTTGAGTTTGCGCTGTTTATCCTTCTTGCTGCCGCCTTTACCTTCCTGCTGCATAAAACCAACTTTGGCCGCCGGACCTACGCCATCGGCAATAACCCGACCGGAGCCTGGTACTCCGGGATTAACGTCAAGCGCCACAACCTGATGCTGTTTGCGCTGGTTGGACTGATGGCCGGCCTGGCGGCGGTTCTGCTGACCTCAAGGCTCGGCAGTACCCGCCCGACGCTGGCGATGGGCTGGGAGCTGGCGGTCGTCACGATGGCGGTACTCGGCGGCGTCAATATTCTCGGCGGTTCCGGCAGCATGGTGGGGGTGATTATCGCCGCTTTCCTGATGGGGCTGGTGACGTTTGGCCTGAGCCTGCTCAACGTGCCGGGCATCGTGATGTCGATCATCATCGGCGCGATGCTGATTGTGGTTATTTCGCTGCCGATTATTACCCGGCGGATTTTGCAACGAAGACGAATTTAATTTCCCCTTCACCCTAAATCCCGGAGGCGGTGCTACGCACCTGTCCTGGCTACCGGCCTGCAGACGCCAGTGAACCTGTAGCCCGGGTAAGGCGCCAGCCGCGACCCGGGAGCAGGTGAAGGGAAACGGATTACCCAAATCAACATTAAGGAGAATTATCATGAGTTTTATGTTGGCACTACCCAAAATCAGCCTCCACGGCGCGGGCGCAATCGGTGATATGGTTAAGCTGGTGGCAGGTAAAGGGTGGGGTAAAGCGCTGATCGTCACCGACGGTCATCTGGTCAAGATGGGTCTGCTCGACAGCCTGTTTACCGCCCTGGATGAACAGCAAATGTCTTATCATCTGTTTGATGAGGTGTTCCCTAACCCAACGGAAGCGCTGGTGCAAAAAGGCTACGCGGCGTATCGCGAGGCCGGGTGTGATTACCTTATCGCCTTCGGCGGCGGCAGCCCGATCGATACCGCTAAAGCGGTGAAAATCCTCACCGCCAACCCGGGGCCATCGACCGCCTACTCCGGCGTCGGCAAAGTGAAAAACGCCGGGGTGCCGCTGGTAGCAATCAACACCACAGCAGGAACAGCCGCGGAGATGACCAGCAATGCGGTCATTATCGACGCCGAACGTCAGGTGAAAGAGGTGATCATCGACCCCAATATCATTCCCGATATTGCCGTCGATGACGCCAGCGTGATGCTGGATATCCCGCCGTCCATTACCGCCGCCACCGGCATGGACGCGCTGACCCACGCCATTGAAGCCTTTGTTTCCGTTGGCGCGCACCCGCTGACCGATGCCAATGCCCTGGAAGCGATTCGCCTGATCAACCAATGGCTGCCGCAAGCCGTGGACGACGGGCACAATCTTGAAGCCCGCGAGCAAATGGCGTTTGGCCAGTATCTGGCGGGCATGGCGTTTAACAGCGCCGGTCTTGGCCTGGTGCATGCGCTGGCTCATCAGCCTGGCGCTACCCACAACCTGCCGCACGGCGTGTGCAACGCCATCCTGCTGCCGATCATCGAAAACTTTAATCGCCCGAACGCGGTTACCCGTTTCGCTCGCGTCGCGCAGGCGATGGGCGTCGATACCCGCGGCATGAGCGATGAGGCAGCCAGCATGGAGGCCATCAACGCCATCCGCGCGCTGAGTAAACGCGTCGGTATCCCGCAAGGCTTTAGTCAGCTTGGCGTTAGCAAAGCCGATATCGAAGGCTGGCTGGACAAAGCGCTGGCCGACCCGTGCGCGCCGTGCAACCCGCGCACCGCCAGCCGCGACGAAGTCCGCGAACTGTATCTGGAGGCATTATGATCCGCAAAGCTTTCGTGATGCAGGTAAACCCGGACGCGCATGAAGAGTATCAGCGCCGCCATAATCCCATCTGGCCGGAGCTGGAAGCGGTGCTGAAAGCCCACGGCGCGCACCATTACGCGATTTATCTCGATAAAGAGCGCCATCTGCTGTTCGCCACGGTGGAGATTGAATCCGAAGCGCGCTGGAACGCCGTCGCCGGGACCGAGGTGTGTCAGCGCTGGTGGCAGTATATGCGCGATGTCATGCCAGCCAATCCGGACAACAGTCCGGTGAGCGCAGAGCTCAAAGAGGTGTTTTATCTCGATTAAATCCATGACGGCCCCGCTGCATTTAGCGGGGCCACCGCTTCAGATCGAAGAGCGTTACATCGTTCCGGGAACGGGCGTGGCCCTGAAGGCGTTTACCGCCCTGTCCATCAGCACCCGATCGTCGCTTCCGCTATCCAGTATCGTGTTTTGCGCGGATTCTTTTTCTACCTGCACGGCAACCGCATCAAGCTCCTTTAACCTGGCCGTCGTCAGCAAAGCGCTGACCTGCGCCGCAAAGCAGGCATCCTCTTCGGAGGGCTGCGCCTGCGCCGCTGACGTCTCCGTGGTCGCCACGATATGGTTATTGGCAATATAATTCCCTTTCCCGGAAACCAGCCGGATGATGACCGGTTTTATTCCCAGCGGCTTGAGATACTGGATATCAATCGTTTCGGAAATATGATTGGCAATCAACGAATTATGACTACCATTGATATGCAGCAGACCATAGGCATCATCCAGGCCGTTGTCATAGGTCTGCATCGGCGGCCAGGGTTCGCGATCGCGGAAAAAATGATTGGCCGCGATGAGATTCTCCGCACTGTTATTCTCCAGTACCAACATCCCTGGATAAAATGAGTGCAACCGATTACCGGTCACGGTAGAACGAACAACGCCAGATAAATGAACGCTGCTGGCGCCACGCGGAAAGATATTATTGCCAGAAATTAATAACCCACCAAAGTTTTGGGCATAAATCGAATAGCCTTTATAGCCTGCGCCAATCAGGTTATCGGTTATTTTAGAAGCCTGTCCAGCGCCACGAAGCTCGATGCAGTTGCCGCATTCGGCGATAAAGTTATTATGGATCGCCATAGCATCACTATTGTACGTCGTGAGACCATGCTCAAGATAGATAAATCCCATGCCGGTAATCCGGAAAGCATCCTGAGCGCTGGCGATATAAATCCCGGTTTTGCCGTTAATATAGCTATTTTCCGGATCGTTGTTTCCCAGCCCATCATCAATAAAATGCAAGCCATCAATACAGAAGTTTTCAAACGCCACTGAACTTATTCGCGGTGCTCCGCTGCGTTTCACGTAAAATGCAGCGCCAGCGTGTTCTTCATCACCGGGCTGCGGGCAAAGATCGACCAGGATACGGCTGCCACCCGGCCATATATCATGCAAATTCGCCCACTCGTCAGCCGGCGTATTAAAGCGAATACTTGAAGAGACAAACCCGTGTCCGGCGCCCATTATTTTTAAATAACTGATATCAATCAAAACCTGAGTCGTCAGATGATAATCGCCGGGCGGGATATAGATAGCGGCGCCGGGTTTTCCACCATTATTCATGTCGGTTGCGGTTTGCCGATTTTTAATATCGAGGATAATACTGTTGATAACTTCGCCGATATCCTTATACGGATTACCGATATGCCACTGCGTCACGTCATAATAATTATTATGCGTCATGAAGAACCCCCTCTGCTATGAACAGAAAATCAATTAAAAAAAACTGTTTTGATTAACACTGATATTTAATGATAAATAATACGGATAGCCTAATCCGCTGGCGATTAATCGCGTCCTTTTTCCAGTTCACGTTTTGCAAGATCGGCTTTGATTTTTTCAAGGAACGTGTTATTCAGCTTGAAGTAGCGCACCAGATACGCGCTGATGAAATAGCTCACCATCGGCAGTAGTGAGAACATCATGATGATGCCCTGAATTGTCTGCGCATTTTGCTGCGGCTCATTAGCGACATAGCCGGTAAACGCCAGAATCCACGCAACGATAGCGCCGGCCACCGCCAAACCCATTTTCAGCATAAAAAGGTTACCCGCGAAGGAGATACCGGTCAGGCGCTTGCCGAACTTCCAGTCACCGTAGTCATCAACGTCGGACATCATCGCCCACAGAATCGGGCCTGACTGAATTAAATGCAGAACGTTAATAATGATGAATAACGCCATCAGCGGGGTCAGGGATTGCGGATCGATAAACCACAGCGCAAATGACAGAACACCGAGAATAATATTAATAATGCGGAACAGCGCGAGTTTATCAAAGCGATCGGTCAGCGGTTTGGCAAGCACGCTGCCCAGCATATTACAGGCCACGCCCAGCGCCATAAACAATGTGATAAATCCGACAGAGGCCTTCATCACATAGGTAGCATAATAAATGGTGACGCCGCCGCGGATGAAGGCCGGGAAAACATTTAGAAAGGTTATAGAGATCATCAATAGCCACTGATCGTTCTTGATAATATCCCGCAGGTCTTTCTTTAATGACTCGTTTTCCTTAACCGACACCACGCGCTCTTTTATGCTGGAAAAGCAGAAGAGGAACATCAGGGTTGCCGCGCCGCCCATAATCATCATCGTCAGCTGGAAACCGGAGGCGCGGTCGCCATTACCCAGCCAGTCCGTTAACGGCAAAATAGATGAGGAGATAATTAACGTTGCCAGCCCGTTAAGGAAAAAACGCCATGACAGGCAGCCCATACGCTCTTTCTGATTGAGAGTAATCACGCCGCCGACCGAGCAATAGGGAATATTGATCGCGGTATAAATCAGCGACATCATTAAATAGGTGACCCAGGCATAGATAATCTTGCCATTCATGCTTAGTTCTGGCGTAGTGAACATCAGCACCGCACCCAGCCCAAACGGAAACGCCATCCATAATAACCATGGGCGGAACTTACCCCAACGGGTCACGGTGCGGTCGCAGATGGCCCCCATCAGCGGATCGCTAAAAGCGTCAAAGATACGGATAACCAGGAATAAGGTCCCCACAACTCCGGCACTTAAACCATACACGTCGGTATAAAACCATGTCAGATACAGTGCCAGCACGCTCCATATCATTCCTGATCCGGCATCACCCATGCCGTAGCCGATCTTCTCCCTCAGCCCCAGCTTTTCATAAGCGCTTGGCCTTTCCATTGCGGTAGCAGACATAAATATACCTATTTTTTTATTAAAAGGGACCCATGGCGCCAGTCGTCGCGCCATTGCTAAACATAAATCTTTTACAGGGTAGTAATATTAATTTTTACGCTGCTCTCACGAATAATTAGCCGAGAGACAATTTCGTGCATTTCAATACTGTCCGGCTGCTGTTGATATTTCACCATCTGGAAAGCGAGATGAGCGATTTCACTTACCGGCTGCGCAACGCTGGTAATTTTTTTTGTTTGCGCCAGCAAAGTATTATCAAAACTGGCAATCGCAATATCTTCTGGAACGGCGATGCCTTTTGCTTCTAGCCCATCGATAAGATAGTTTGCCGCAATATCGTTATAAACTAACAGACATGTACAGGTTCGCTTCGGCTCGCTGAGTTTCTCAATAATATCATCAAGAATGCTTATATGACCTGAGACCTTCTCACCCTCACCTTTTGTTATCCAGAACGAATTATCTTTGGCAAGCTTTAAACCGTGACTCGCTATTTTTTTGCTGTACGACGATACCTTGCGGTTATCAACGCCTTCCTGGGCAACAAAACCAAATGCAACATGTCCGGTGTGTATGAAATGCTCCGCAATACTTTCAGCCCCGCGATCCTGATTAATCGATACAGAATTAAAGAACCGGGACACCTGCGTAACGACGACAACCGGGATTCGGGTAATAGTTAACCATTCTGAAAGACCGGCTTCTGCTTCTGTCGGCACCCATAGCAAACTGTCAATGCCCATCCCCACCAGGGTATGAATAATATGCTTATCTTGTTGCGGTTGATTCTGGTGCGTTTTGACGATCACCGATTTACCGATGTACCGGGCCTCTTCTTCCACTGTCGCCAACAGTTCACAGAAGTGAGGATTGACCAGATTAGGCACAACCACACCAATCAGTCCGGAACATTTACCGCTAAGTTGAAACGAACTTTTGCTGGGAACATAGCAAAGATAATCCATCGCCTCCCGCACCGCCTTACGCGTTTCCGCGACCACGCTGGGATGATTATTCAGGACTCGTGATACGGTTGCCGTCGAGACCCCAGCTCTTTTTGCTACGTCTTTAATCGATGCCATGGTAATTGAATACGCCTTCTGACTCCTGGAGCTCACTATAAATTGTGAGCTAAATCGAAAATGTAAGCCAGTTCACATGTTGTCGCGTTACATGGAATGACGTTTAGCCTTCGCAATTTTATTATTCCTTACATAGCTTAAAGACCGGCCTATACAAAAGCATAAATCAGCGTAAAAGAATAATATATTATGTCAAAAAAATATTGCTGTTGGTCGTGTGGGATTTAGCTGAAAGGTATTGAACGCATGAAGGCGCCTCATCCTTTTTGCCGAGTAAACGACAGAGTGTCAGATGACATGTTCACTCAGGATGAGGCATTAGAAGTGCTGGCTTAATTATATATAGCGGCTACTGTTCATTAAAATAATGTGCAATTTAATAGAATGTACTCTGGCTATAACGATAATTATCAGAAAAAATACTTAAAGCGCACCCGCGCGCCGTAGCGATCGTCATCATCCCCCTGACTCAGCTTGTCGTCGCTGTCGAGAAAGGAGTAATAAGCGCCGAGATAAATATTAAAGTTCTGCATGTTCATGACGTTCGGAATTTGATACGAGGCGTGCAAAGTATGAATATTGTAAGTGCCCTGGTTCTTAATCCAGCAGTCGTTCTCGCAAATCACGCCGGCATAATCGCTGATTTTATTATGCGCGTAGATATATCCCAGCTCAAAGCGCCGCCATAGCGCGTTCACCCCGGAGGTGAAATCCTTCTCGTTATTGGCATCCATATAAGCGGTATTCAGGTTTACTACCACACCGTCCGCCGGGTCGCTCTTCAGGCCGTTCCAGGTCATGGTCAGGCCATAGCCGGTGCGGTCAGACTGATCGACGAAGTGACCCTGCGTATTTTTATAGCCGTAGGCATTCTGTACCACGTTCGCTTCCACGGCCGCCGCAACGGAAAATTCATCCTTTGCCCAGGACACCACCGGACGCAGGTACGCCACGTTCTTTTTCTGCTCCATGTCGCGACCGTGATAACCGCCGTCGTTATACAACGAAGTACCGTCTTCCAACAGTGTATTAAGCTCAAAATACCAGTTATCTAACTGTTTACTCAGCAAGAAGTTACCGCCTGCGTCAGAACGACCGCGTCCCTCTTTCATCATATAGATATAGCCATGACCGTCACTGTACAGGTCGTTAGCGGTATTTCCTGAGTGCTCAACGAAGGTATCCTGATTTAGCGGGAACATATCGTACGCCTCAAAACGCCCCACTTTCACCTTCCAGTCGTTCTCCTGACCAAAGAAGAAAACCGCATCATCAAGGTTCATCGAACCGGTCATGTCCGCTAGCGGCTGGATAGAGAACCCGGCAAAATAGCCGTTTTCCATTTTACGGATACCGTCAAAACCGAGCAGAATGCGGCCATTTAAATCCCACTTATCATAGGTTGTATCGCTGCCAACGTCGGCATTGGTCATGGCCAGCAACCCATGTTTGCTTTCCGCATCCATATTGAATTCGACATCGCCGTAGATTTTCAGATCGCCATAGCCGGATAATTTCAGCTCAGGAACTGAAATATTTTTTTTACTCTCAGCGGTCGGGGCCATGCTTTTAACCGCTACGCTGGTTTGCGCCGCCTGTATAGCGGAATTCTGCTTCGCCTGTAAATCCCGCACCTGGCCTTCGGCCACCGCCGCCCGGCTTTCAGCGGCGGCAAGCCGCGCTTCAAGCAGCTCCATCCTTTGTTCCAGCGTCAGATGATTATTTTTCGCTACCGCTGAACCGGTTATCAAAGACAAACCTATGGCTATCGATAATGCTGTTTTATTCATTTTTATTTTCCGGAGGTAAAAGAGGGCCAGGTGAGTCATAAACTCACCCGTATATATTTTTATTTTTTATATCAGGAAGATTTTCTATTTTATTATTGAAGTTCAGCCTGCGAACAGCTGATATTTATTTTTATCCTCATCGGTAATGTCTCTTAATACCCGACAAGGGACGCCTGCGGCGACAACATTTGCCGGTATGGAACGGTTCACCACGCTCCCGGCGCCAATGACCGAGTTTTTTCCGATAGTGACGCCAGGATTGATAATCACCCCGGTGCCCAGCCAGACGCCGTCTTCAATAACCACCGGCAAAGAGAACTGCTGCTGGGTGTGGCGCAGATCCGGATGGATCGGGTGGCCGGCGGTTGAAATCGTCACATTTGGCGCAAACATCACGTTATTACCAATGGTGATCTCAGCATCATCAACTAGCGTCAGATTAAAGTTAGCGTAAAAATTATCGCCAATGGAGATGTGAGTTCCGTAGGCAAAATTAATCGGTGGTTCTATCCAGCATTCTTTACCCACGCGGGCAAACATCCGCTGAATAATGTCGTTTCTTAATTCCTGGTTAAACGGATGGGAGTGGTTGTACTCATAGGCTCGCGCCTTCCCCATCAACCGCTGCTGCGGTAAGCCATATCCTGAATCAATATAGAGCTCGCCGCTGTTCATTCTTTCTTTCATATCCATCATACAAACCGCTCCTGTCACGGTGAATAATTGCTCCGTTGGCTAAACCGTCATAGCGCTATCGCTAATCTTTTCCGGCTTTGCCTTACCCGATAAGGTAAAGGCGGATATTAGCGTAACGGCCAGGGCAATTCCGCCGAGGATCATATAGGTGTCCTGGAAGCCGATGCGGTCATACATGTTGCCGGCAAAAGCGGAGAGGAAGATCGCCGCCACCTGTTTGGAAAACTGGAAGCCAACCAGATAAATCGTCGCCGACAGGCGGACGTCAAATACGCCGGTGATATATTTAAAGGCCCCTACCAGCAGGAACGGCACTTCCAGCGCGTGGAGCATTTTCAGCGCCACCACTTCCGCAGCCGTCGTGGCAAACGATGAACCGATCATCCTTGCCGCCATCACCATTCCGGCAATCAGTAACGTATTTTTCGCCCCGATGCGGTTAATAATCCACGGCGAGCTGAACATAATAATCGCGTTGCATATTTCCCCGGCGGTGGTCGCAAAACCAAAAGCGCGGGTGCCCGATTCAGGGGTGGCAAAAAAGGATTTAAAGAAGGTGGCAAACTGCTGATCGAAGACATCATAAACGCAGGCGACGCCGATGACGTACAGAATAAACATCCACATTTTGCGCTGGCGGAACATGCTCACGGCAGTTTTTAAATCCACCGCCGGACGATTGGCCCCTAAAGAATCCATCACCTGTGCGCTCTGACTGGCCTGCGGTTTAGCGATAGCCACCAGCACAACCAGTACCAGCGCGGCGGCGGAGCCCATCCAGAACACCCACTCCGGGTTAACGCTGAACAGCATCCCCGCCGTGGTGGCGCACAGGGCCCAGCCGAGGCAGCCAAAAGTCCGCGCCTTGCCGTATTCAAACCCGCTATTGCGGCTCACGCGTTCGATATAGGCCTCCATCGCCCCGGCGCCGGCGGAGAACACAAAGCCAATATAGGCTCCACCGCTCAGCGCGCCGAGCCAGATATTGGTTTTCAGCAACGGCGCAAAAACGTAGAGGAAAAAGGGCGCGATCAGCACCAGCAGCACGGTGACAATCCACATCAGATGCTTTTTCAGCCCCAGCTTATCGGAGATCACGCCCAGTATCGGCTGAAAACAGATAGCAAACAGCGACAGGCTGGAGAAAACAATCCCGGTCTCGGTTTTATTCAGGCCGATGACATCCGATAACCAGATCGGCAAAAACGGAAAGCAGGTGGCCATAATGAAAAAGTAGAGAAAGAAGAACAGCCCGAAAATCCAGAAATTGGGGTTGTTTTTATGGGTACAGACGGTCGGGTTCATGGTGTATTCCTCAAAAAGGGCCGCCGCGCGGCCCGTCGTCATCACACGCGTTGCAGGCCAATCAAAATGGCGCTTTCCGGGTCAAGGATTGGCAGCGCCAGCCCCGCCAGTTGCAACCACTCGCCGCTTACGGTCTGCGGCGTCGTCATCCATTCCGGCAGCTTACGCATGGTGTGGCCGCCCTCTCCCGTAATCTGAATATTCGGATGGTCGAGCAGCGTGACCTGGTAGCGCGCTCCCGCTTCCAGTCCCGGCACGCGCAGCGGCGCCATCAGGGTGTAGTCCGGCATCGCCAGCTGGCTGACGAGGAAAATCGCCTGGCTCCGGTCTTCGCTTACCACGCCGTGCGCCAGCGTCGTGGCGTCCGGCATATCGATACGCCACTGCACGCCGTGATGAATCACATCGCGCCACTGCTTATGCAACGCCGCGTATTTGCGGTAGCCGGCACGCTCTTGTTCGTCAGCGCTTACCGGGTCCAGCTCAAGCCCCATATGGCCGAACAGCGCCGTCAGGCCGCGAAACGCAATGCTGTGCTGGCGGAAGGTGGCGTGACAGTGGCGGTTGCCGATATGCGCGCCCATGACTTCCGGCGGGAAGAAGTAGCTCATGCCGCGCTGGATAGTGTTGCGCTCCAGGGCATCGTTATTATCTGAAGCCCAGAAGCGATGGCTGCGCTTCAGCACTTCGTAGTCGATTCGCCCGCCGCCGGAGGAGCAGGACTCAAATTCAATATGCGGGAAGCGAGCCACCAGCGTATCGAGCAGGCGATAGAACTGGCGGGTTTGCGCATCGGCGGCAGCTTTACCGTTATGCCCGGGCTGTACCAGTTCGCGGTTCATATCCCACTTCACATAATCCACCGCGTGCTCGCCCAGCAGCCAGCTCATCCGCTCCAGCAGATAATCAAAGGCTTCCGGGATATTCAGATTCAGCACAAATTGATGGCGCCCGGGAAGCGGCGTATAGCCCGGCAGCGCCAGCACCCAGTCAGGATGCGCGCGGTATAAATCGGAGTCAGGGTTAATCATTTCTGGCTCAACCCAGATGCCGAACTCCATGCCCAGCGATTTTACGTGGTCGATAACCGGGGTCAGACCGTGCGGATATTTTTGCTCATCAAGATACCAGTCGCCGAGCGCCGCCCAGTCGTCGTTGCGCCCTTTAAACCAGCCGTCATCAATGATAAAGCGCTCAACGCCCAGTTCCGCCGCCTCATCCGCCATGCGCATGATGTACTGCGGGTCGTGGTCGAAATAGATCCCTTCCCAGGTATTGAGATGCACCGGGCGCGGTTTGTTACCCGGAAAGCGAATAATCCGTTCGCGCAGATAATGATGGAACTGCTGGCTCATGCCGTTCAGCCCCTGCGCTGAATAGCTACCGTAGAGGTGCGGAGTCCACAGGGTTTCCCCCTCCGCCAGCGCCATTTCGCCCGCCAGATAGAGCGCTTCCGCCTGCAGGTAGCGACGGCCATCGGTTTTCACTTCCGCCCGCAGGCGATGGTTACCGCTCCAGCCCAGATGCACGCCCCATACTTCCCCCTGCATCTCGCTAAAGGCCTGGCTGCCGGTAATCAGCGCCGGAAAATGTTCATGGGAAGTGCGTCCGCGACGGTTTTCCAGCACGAAGCTGTCATGTTCAAGGAGCAGGCGATGGGGCTGGAATTCGCGGATCCAGCGGCCATGAAAAGCCATGACTTCGCGGGCGCGCTCGGCGACCGGTAGCGTGACGGCCAGGCGATCTACCTGCCACGGCTGCGGACGCAGGTTGGTCAAGCCATGGCGAACGCTCAGCACGCCGCTGTTATCAAGCTGAATTTCACTGCATAACCGCAGGCCTGCCTGAGCATCTTCACTAATGATGGTTAAATTCTGCCCATCCTGCGCCACCTCGGTCGTGGTGAACATCGGCGAAGCGTCCAGCCCCTGACGGTGGCCTTCGATGCCCGGCGCGCCGAACAGGCCGTGACCCAGCTCAGCCATTAAGGTCACCGGTGAATCCACATCAAGACGACCATTGGCCACCGGGCGGGCAATGCTCAGGGCATCCTGCGGCGAAAAATGGCTTAAATGCGGCCCCCAGTAGATAATTTCGGCGAACGGACGGGTTTTGATCACCACATCAGCCGCTGCGCTTTGCAGGCGTAAAATCGAATCAGACATCAGACTTCTCCACAACAAGGAATAGCTTACTGTTGATCCGAAACGTTTCGGACGCCAACCAAAACGTTTCGGATCCGTGATCGAGTTCAGGAAATTAATCTGACGGGAGGGGAATCAGGCAGTTTCGCCGGGGATAAATTCAGGCTGCCAGAGCACCTGAAGAGAGGCGAGATCGTCGCCGGCGATTAAGCGGCGAACCATGCTGGCTATCTGGCGGCCCACGCCCTGCCGGGTGGACTGGATCACCGCGCCCACCGGAGTTTCGATGATGCTGTCCTGCGGCAAGCCATCATAAACCACCAGTGAGACGCGATCGGAGCCGGTAAGACGCCCGAGCTGAGCAAGTGCCATCGCCGCGCCGTCGCCGTGGGTGTTGCAATCGGTGACTATCGCCGTAGGCGGTTCGGGCAGACGCAGCAGCTCCATCGTCGCCTGAAACCCTCCGCGGCGGGTGGGCGACACGCTGCGCAGCCAGGTTTCCGCCTGCCCCGCTTCGCGCAGGGCTTGCAGGTAACCATTGCGGCGCTGCGTAATAAACGCCTGATTGTTATTTTCGCTCAGCAGCGCTATACGCTGGTGCCCCTGGCTAATCAGATGGCGGGTTGCGCGGTACGTTCCCGCCTGGTTATCGAAATCAAACCAGGCATAGGGCTGTGGCAGACGGCTGCGCCCCAGGGCGAGAAAAGGAAAGCCGGAAGAGAGCAGCTGAATCAGGCGCGGATCATCGTCCAGAGTATGGGCAACAATCAGCGCATCAACACGACGACTCTGCACCATACGCATATAACCGTGTTTATCGGCCTGTTCGTCATCGGCTATCAGCAGTAAATCGATCTCATAGCGCGCCAGCTCGTGGCTGATTTCGCCTACCATTTCGAGAAAGACGTTGTTATTCAACGGCGCGGGACGCACGGGGAACACCAGGCCGACGGCATCGATTTTGCCCATTTTCAGGCGGCGCGCAAAGGTGTTTGGCCGATAGCCGCGACGCTGCGCTTCGGCCTCGACGCGGGCGCGCGTCTCCTGCGACACGTCGTCATAGCCGTTCAACGCGCGGCTGACGGTTGTAACCGAGATCCCAAGTTCTTTAGCAATGGCTTTCAGCGACATAAGTTTCCCTGTCTTCGCGGGAGAATGCGGCTAGTGTCCCGCAATACGGGCATGGCGTCCACCCTGCCGCCGTGACTAGTTCTGCTCGGCGACCAATAGCGCCTGGGTATCCGGTTCCAGCGCCTGGAAAACGTGCTCCCGATCGGCGGGATAGCAGATGTAATCCCCCTCTCCCAACTCTTCCGGCGCCTCCGTGAGGCCGACCCGCGCTCGCCCCTGGGTGATAATAATATGTTCCACGGAACCGGGTGGATGAGGGTGAGAGATACGGTCAGCCCCCGGCTGGGTTAGCAGGAGATAGATATCGCGCCGCGCGCCCGGCGGGCAGGCGGCGAGTAAAATCGCCTGATAGTTTGCCTGCTCGGCAATCACTTTCGTCCCCTCGCCGCGGCGGATCACCTGGGTGGTGTTGACCTGCGGCTCCAGCAGCCGGGCAAAAGGAATATCGAGGGCCACGCACAGCGCCCACAGCGTTTCCAGACTCGGGTTACCGTTACCGGACTCCAGCTGCGATAACGTTGATTTGGCAATTCCCGCCCGTCGCGCAACTTCAGCAAGGGAAAGACCGGTGCGCGCGCGTTCACGAACCAGGCTTTTGGCAATCAGGCTAATTGGCTGAGTCATCCAGCCCTCCGTGTTTTTTATAACGAACGTTTCGTTCGCCTTGAAATACGATTCTGTTGCGTTCATTATAATGGAAATTCGTTCGATATGGCTAAAGAGTATGAAACATCACTTCGCCAGTCTTAAAGGCGACACCCTCAGAGCAATTGTTTTAGTCTGCCTCGCAGTGGGCATCGTCGGTATGTCCTATGGCTCGCTGGCCATCGCCTACGGTTTCCCGATTTGGGTGCCCTTTGTGCTTTCGGTCAGCGTCCTGGCAGGCGCCTCGGAGTTTATGTTTATCGGCATTGTCGCCAGCGGCGGAAATCCCCTGGCGGCGGCGGCGGCCGGTTTACTGGTTAACGCTCGTCATATTCCCTTCGGCGTGACGGTTCGCGACCTGGTCGGCCAGCGCGCCGCCAGCTTCCTCGGCTGCCATATTATGAACGATGAAAGCGTGGTGTTTGGTCTGTCGCAGAAAACCCTCGAGCAGCGGCGGGCGGCCTACTGGCTGTGCGGTCTGGGCGTGGCGCTGATCTGGCCATTGGGCGCGCTATTGGGCGCGGGGGTCGGCAAACTGCTCCCGGCTCCGGAAACCATTGGCCTCGATGCGGTCTTTCCGGCCATTCTGCTGGCGCTGGTGGTTCCGGCATTTAAAAATCGCACCACCTTGATCCGCGCCTGCAGCGGAGCAGCTCTGTCGCTGGCCGCCGTACCTTTTGCGCCGGTTGGTCTGCCGGTTTTGCTGTCGCTGTTTGGCCTGCTGACGAGGAGAAAATAATGGGCAATATGACGCTATTTATCGCCGGTATCGCGATTTTGTCGCTGGGCACTTACTTAATGCGCTTAGGCGGAGCGAAGCTCGGCAGCCGGCTGGCCTTTTCTGAGCGCTCACAGGCGCTACTCTCCGATGCGGCAACGGTGCTGCTCTTTTCCGTCGCGCTGGCAACCACCTTCTACGAAGGTGAACATTTTGCCGGGATGGCGAGGGTGCTGGGCGTGGGCTTTGCGGTATTTCTTGCCTGGCGTAAGATGCCGCTGATCGTGGTGATTATCGCCGCTGCCGTGGTGACGGCGCTGCTGCGGATGGCGGGTTTACGATAAAAGCGCCCACAGGCGCTTTTATCGTTCTTCAGCCAGTTTAATCACTCAATGTATTAAACCATCTTACGAGCTGGTTATAGCTCGCCATGAGATGTTCAAAGGAGCCATCCACCATTTGCGGGGCGCCATCCATCAACATGGCTTCCCCAGACGTCAGCGGCGTGTTATCGCGAACGCGGCGGACGCGCGTTTTGGCATCCAGAAGGTACTTTTCCGCCGCTTCGATAAACGTCGGGGCTCTGATCTCACGCATCCGGGGACCTTTTTTGGTTTCGCCCTGTTTTGATTTCAATTGCTCAATTTGTTCACCCAGATCCTGGACGAGTTTCATCGCAGCATCGGTATCAAATTTATCCGCCTCAAGCGCCTGGTTAACCTTTTTGCTGGTCAACATAATGGATAGCGAATAGTAATCAAAAGACTTGCCTTCTTTGGCCTCAATCTTTTTCAACTGCTGTTCCTGACGGCGGTTATTAATTTCATGAATCGCTTCTGAGTAAGCATCTGACGCGGGTTTGAACGCGGCTAATGCCTGAATAAACTGAGTATGCAGCGCTTTGCCTTTAGCGAAAGCATCATCTTTATAATCTTGCTGTTCGTAATATTTATTCATCTTATTGATGACTTCTGCCAGCTTAATAGATGAATTAATATAGGGTAAAGCGAGATTATCGATAGGATCCAGCGACGGCTTTAAACTCGAAACGTGTGTCATATTGGCCAGGCACTGATCAAACTCTGCGGAAACATCCGTAATACCACCAACCCTCTTTTCTTTTCCGGTGGGACCGACCTTCAGATCGTCTAACCAGCGAGCATAGTATTTAATGCTACGATAAATATCTTCATCGATATCATTATAACACTCAATATATACTCTCATCTTTTCGCTAATAATGCGGTCTGGGCTGGCGTTTTTAACTTCCTTGTTATCGGCACCTGAAGATGCAGATGGACTAGCCGGAGCTGCTGCAGGAGCGCTTTCGGGTAATTTATTATCGTCACATCCAACAAGCCCCATTAATAAGACGCAGCTTATTGCTGCCGCCAATAAATTCCTTTTCATAACTATCCTTTATTAAAAACAATTAAATCAATCTAAAGACAGGAGGATAAATCATATCGCATAATCGTTTTATGCCGATACAAAAAAAGCGCCCGCAGGCGCTTTTAAACTAATGATGTTATTTTGCCTGACTAAATCTGTGCTGCTATCCAAAGAATAACGCGCTCGATATCCAGCGGTTTTTGCTGATCCACGGTCAATACCGGCCCCAGCCGCATTGGTTCCGCCTGCTGCGCCAGCCGAGCCAGTTCCGGCAGATACTCTTCGCCCGGATGCCCCGGCTTACGATCGTGTAACCGGCTGGCATAGCGCGCCACCGCAAGCTCAGGCGGGATATGATTCCAGACCTCCAGAACCTTTTCAACGCCCGCTTGTTGCAGCAGCTGCTGCAGCGTGTCGCGCGGTTGAAAGCCAAACCAGGCGTCAATGAGCCAGATGCAGCCTGCCGGTGACTGACCGACAATCGACCATATCACTTCATACGCGGCGCAGCCCAGCTGCCGGTTGAAGGACCGATCGATCCCGGTAAAGCACGCCATAAACGGCTCTTTAATACCGTCGATGGTCAGCTGTGGCAGATTAAACGCTACCGATAGCTGCCGGGTGACGGTGCTTTTACCCGAGGCGGGAATGCCGTTAATTAAAATTACCGTTTTGCAGCCGGGTGTGAGATATCTGTTCATAGCAACGCAACGACCTCCTCCTTGCTGCTGGCGGCCCGCAGCTTCTCCATGGTCTCGTTATTATCGAGCAGAGCAACAATCGCACGAATCCCCTCTTCTATATGGGCATTGCTGTCCTGCGCGCCGAACATAATGACGATATCCGCCTTCTCGCTATCAGCAAACTGAATTGGCTTATCCAACACAACAAGACTAAAGCAGTTGCGCTTTACGCCGCACTCCGGTCTGGCATGCGGGATGGCGATGCCCTCATCAAAAACGTAATAGGCGCCATGATGCAGGGTATTATCGATCACCGCCTGACCGTAATCTGCCGAGATATATCCCTTTGCAACCAGCGGGCTGGCCGCCAGTTGGATCACCTTCTGCCAGTCGGACTCCGTGACGCCGACCTGAATCGCATCGGCCTCAATAAGCAGTTCTTTTATCGTCATTATCACTTCCTATATATTACGGCGAATAACATTACGTAACTCATCAATGCGCACAAAAAGCGCATCTATTTCCTGGCGATGCGTATGGCTTTTGGCATATACCGACAGCGCCCGGTTATAAACCAGCATTAATGCTTTCTGTACTTCGCCATTTCCCGGGTCGCCCTGTAATTCGCCTTCCAGCCTGGCGATTTCCCCCGCCAGCTGGCGGGACTGTGCGTCATAATCCTGCGGCGGGCTACTCTCTTTTTTCCACAGCGTTTTCAAAGATTCAAACATAGCGAGCTCCTCCCTGACGGACAGCAGGGCAACGGAATACGATTAAAAATAAAGTATTATTTAAACAGCGCGATTTTTTCCATTAATACCTGGGTGACCGCATTATTCGCCGGAATTAAGAATTTGCGCACGCTGTCATTAACTTTGCCTTTTTCAAAAGTGGTTTTACATTGATCGACCCACTGAACGTTCATTTCAGTACCGACGTTCACTTTGTTGATGCCTTCCGTTACGGCCAGGCGCATATCATCATCGCTGACGCCGGTACCGCCGTGGAGCACTAACGGTACGCCTGTGGCGGCGCTAATCTCTTTCAGCCGCTGATGCTGGATCTGCGCTTTGCCGGTATAGAGGCCATGTACCGTGCCTACGGAGACCGCCAGCATATCCACCTGCGTCTCCTTCACAAAGCGTTTGGCGTCTTCCACCGTGGTGAAACAAATATCTTCTGCGGCAACGGCTTTGCCATCTTCCGAGCCGCCTATTGCCCCCAGCTCGCCTTCTACCGTGATATTCCGCGGGCGCGCCATCTCCACCACGATACGCGTATTGCCGATATTCTCCTCCAGCCCCAGATGGGAGCCGTCATACATCACTGATGAAAACCCGGCATCCATTGCCGTTTCAATGGCGCTGATATCAGAGCAGTGATCCAGATGCAGACAGGTCGGCACGTTTTCACTTTCCGCGAGCGAGCGCACGGCATCCACCAGTAAACGATAGCCGAGATATTCCGCCGTCCCGGTAGAGATTTGAATCATTAATGGGCTATCGCTTATCTGCGCCGCTTTAAAAAAGGCGGGCAGCATTTCAATACAGTGCAAATTAAATGAGCCAATGGCCTTAAAATCTCTTTCCTGCGCAATTTTCAGAATCGCGTTGAAGTTATACAGACTCATGAATATTTTCCCCTTTTGGCTTAGCTGATTTACCGTTTACGAACCATGCCAGTGCGGCAACAAAAACAATGAACAGAGCAACAAATAGCCAGTTATTCTGGAAGACGTGGCCCAATACCAGACCGGAACTAATGACGTCAGAATCGCTGAAAGTGACGCCGGTAAAGCCGTAGCTTTCCAGCATCGGCACTAAAATGGCGGGCAGAAAGGTAATAAACAGGCCGTGAATGACGCCGCCAATCATCGCTCCGCGCCGGCCGCCCAGCGCGTTGCCAAACACGCCTGCCGTACCGCCGGCAAAGAAGTTGGTTAACAGGCCGGGCAGGATCATCGCCAGACCAAACATCGGGAATACCAGCATGCCGATAATGGAGCCGACGGTCGTTGCCAGGAAGCCGACAATCACCGCATTGGGCGCATAGGGGAACAGTACCGGGCAATCCAGCGCGGGTTTTGCGTCCGGGACAATGCGCATGGCGATGCCGCGGAATGCCGGCACCAGCTCGTTAAGCAATAAGCGCACGCCGCTATAGAGAACGAATACCCCCGCCACAAACTGAATAGACTGCATAAAGGCGTACATCAGGTAGTTAATACCACCGGAGAACTGAGCGATATATTCCGGGCCTGCGGCAAGCGCGGGAATGAGGTACATCGGCACCATTATCACCGCCATCGCAAGGTAGGTATCCTGGAGGAACTTAAAGTTATCAGGTAGCTCAAGATCTTCGGTTGAGCGGGAACCTTTCCCGACCACTTTAGCCACCGCCGCCTGCACCAGATAGCCGATGGTGCAGAAGTGCCCCAGGGCCACATCATCGGAACCGGTAATACGTCTGACCACCGGCTGCGCAAGAGCGGGCATCAATACCGCCATTACGCCGCCGAAAATACCGCCGGTTAAAATCAGCGACAGTCCGGTCAGCCCGGCTTTATAGCCTATTACCGCGCCGATGGTCGCCATCCACAGCAGAGCCTGGCCGGTCAGGAAGATATATTTGAGCGGCGTCAGGCGGGCGATAATAATGTTAACGGCAAAAATGACCATCAGGGTCAGCGCCACTTCGGAACCTAATTCACGGTTGGCTAACCCGGCGATGGCGGCAACATCAGTAATGTAGCCTTTCATGCCGAATCCCTGGGTGAAGATATCGTTAAGGAACGTTAGCGTGGCGACAATAATGTTGATTCCGGCCATCATTATTAAGAAACCGAGCAGCGTTTTAAAGGTTCCCTCCGCCGTTTTGCCCGCTGATTTTTTTTGCAAAATCAGGCCCAGCATCGCAATAAATGCAATTAATATCGAAGCCTGGCCGAGCAAATCTTTGACGATAAACTCTACAAAGCTATTCATAATCTGCCACCTTCAGGTTACGCTCTTTTAAGAATGCGACGATTTTGGCTTCAACCTCATCTTTATCCGTCAGTTTATGCAGTACCACCACACGTTTAATTTCCTCCTCACTGGCATCTGCGGTTAATATATCGGCAAAGGTTTTTTGCGTCAGAATCATGTCTGATTTAAACGCCCCGGCTTCGGAAATTGTGGTATGTTCAATCTGCGCCGGAATTTCCAGTTTCTTTAAAACCGCCTTCGCCGTCATTTCGATGGCAAAGCTAGAACCGAGGCCGCAGCCACATACGCAAAGAATTTTCAGCATGTAGGGTCTCCTCAAATAATATTGAGTTGTTTGGCAAGTTTATAATGGTGTCCTTCGGTATCGACCAGACGTTTTTTCATACTGACTAAATCAATCGGAATAGGTTTGTTACTGGAATTAATTATAATGGCTTTATTTTTCATGCCGGACTGAATGCAGCGAACCACTTCGCAGGCCATAATCGTCCCCTGATAGATTTCTTCGCAGGTCGGGTCGCCGCTGCGTAAACCGTAGCCCACGATGGTTTTGCGGATGCGTACGCCAATTTGCGGTTCAAGCTGCTTAATCATGGTATCAATGGCCCCCTGAAAACCGGGAGAATACTCTCTGGTGTAGCCTTCAGAGCAGAGGATCACCACGCTATTTTGCTGTTTTAGCTTGTGCTTCACCCGCTCGGCCAGCGCTTCTAACGGCATCTGTGATTCCGGAATCAGGGCAATATCAGCATTAGATTTAATAGCGGATTGCAACGTTAACTCTCCACAATAGCCTCCTAATATTTCAACCATAAATACCCGACCCGGTAATGCTCTTCCGGTATTTCTTAAACGGGAAACTTCTTTAATAATCTGCTCGCAGGCAGTAGAAAAACCAATCGTATAATCGCTGCCGTATACATCATTATCGATAGTCATCCCGACGCCAAAGCAGTTAATATCAAATTCACTCAGCGTATTGAGAAACTGCAGGCTGCCGTCGCCGCCGGCCATAATCAGCACATCGATACGCAATGATTTAATTTTTTTAGCTATGGTTTCATATTCACTGCGCAACAGCTTGCGACTGGTCCGACCGGATGTGATGATCGGAATAGACGTTATGGAGAAATCAACCAGATCGCGCCACGCAACTTCGTGATGATTTTTATCCAATAACCCGGGTATGCCCCCGTTAAAAACGGTGATATCGGCGCTCGCCAGTCTGGCAATCTGAAATATAAAGTTATTAATTCCAGAAACATCGCCACCGCTAATAACAATGCCAATTTTCATTGTCTGCCCCCGCCGTTTTACCTGCCAACATTTTTCCCCGACTTCAAGGCTGTTATTTGCAATAGAGATCACAATATGTCGATAAATTTAGTCACACCTAATATTGACACCGGGTTTATTATCACGTTTTTTGTGATCAATCTCTCCTTTATAAAAGGCGATCGCCTTAACAATTATTTTTTTATTTTCTTTAAGATCATTAAGTTGCCTGAATGAGCCGTTCTGCGGCCAGCTTGACGGTTTCGACCAATAAACCCGGCGGTAATGAAAAGGCGGAAATGTGATAAATAGCGCATTTTTTTGCGTCGGGAGGGTTCACAGCGCTTAATCTCGCGGTTCAGGCTGTCACGCTCGCGATGGAGAGACCAGATGTTATCCCCTGTAAAATCTGTGGCGATCTTCATCACACTTCAATCAAAACACAGTTTCATTTTTATCTAATGCCGTAGAAAGTACTCAGTGTCTAATAAAAACAGTAGTGTCTAGTGTCTAAATAAAATCGACGCTATTTTCTACTCTACGCGGGGCATTGAGAGATGGCGCTGTCGGCAAAAGAAAAATTATTCCAGAAAATAGTCACCCATTACGCGCAGAAAGCCGCAGGATTCACGGCTCAGGACTGTGCGGATTTTATGCAGGTTAATCGCAGCGTCATTAGTCATTATCTCAATAGACTGTGCGATGACGGTCATCTGCGCAAAGAAAACACCCGTCCGGTACGCTTCTATGTACAGCAAAAAGGCGGGGAAACTACTCAGGCGTCTCGCATAGTGTCGAAAAAACATGACGCCTTTCTGCCGCTGATTGGTGCCCACGGGAGCCTGGCGGAAGCCGTCGCGCTGTGCCGCTCTGCGGTGGACTATCCGGACGGCTTACCTATCCTCTTGTCCGGAGAAAGCGGCGTCGGTAAAAGCCATCTGGCGACGCTGATCTATCAATATGCTATTGAGCGCGGGGCTATCGCGGCGGACAAACCCTTCGTCGAGCTTAACTGCGCGGATTACGCTAACAACCCGGAGCTGCTTTCGGCGACACTTTTCGGCTATACCCGCGGCGCCTTCACCGGAGCTGACCGCGAGAAACGCGGCGCCTTTGATGATGCCGATGGCGGATTTCTGTTTCTTGATGAAGTGCATCGCCTCTCGGCAGAGAATCAGGAAAAGCTGTTTCTGTTTATGGACAAGGGGTATTTCTACCGTCTTGGCGATAATCGCACGCGCCACCCTGCATCGCTGCGGTTCATCTTCGCCACCACGGAAAATATCGACACCGTACTGCTCAATACCTTTCGCCGGCGTATCCCGGTGCGCGTCACGCTACCCAACTATATTTCACGCCCGCTTACCGAACGCGTCGCTCAGGTTAGCCATTTTTTGCATCAGGAAGCGCTCAGCCTGCGGCGCAGTATCCATCTCGATAACCAACTGATGCATCAGCTGGTAACCTCCCCGGTACGCGGCAATATCGGCGAGTTAAAAAACCAGATCAAAGTAATGTGCGCCAGCGCCTGGAGCGATAGTCGCGAGGCCGACGCCATCACGCTACGCGGCCCCATATCCGGCGGTGAGATAATTAGCATTAACGCTAACCCACATGATGATGCGCTGAATATTAGCCATCTACTGCCAAAAGCAATGCGCGACGACGTTATTTTTCGCGACTTTTGCCATAGCGGTAACGTGCTGTTGCTGAATCGCAAAATGGAACAGCGGCTGACGACGTTCGGCGGCGCAGTTGCCGCCGAGTCGCTGTACAGCGGCTATATCTGGCAGAACACCGTTCATGCTCTGGAGGAGCTGGAGAACTTGACCGGCGTCTCCTGTAGCCTGGAGATTCGCAAGGTGGTCTGGCTCTGTCTAAGCTATGCGCTCCATGCTCCGGAAGAGGCGGTCGACCCAGGCGAACTGCAAACGATTTCCGATTATGTTTCCGGAAAGGCGCGCCTGCTGGCCGAGGAGTGCCTGGCTTTACTTAGCAAACATGTCACCCGGCAGCCGCTGCCCCTGCTGCTCCCGCTGCTAAGCTGCGCATTTCACACCCTCGCCGGTGAAGACGATCCGATTCAGGGCATTATCGTTTCCCACGGCCGCGCCACCGCGTCGAGCATTGCCGGGATCGCCAACCAGCTGACCGGCGGCTATTACTTTAAAGCCTTCGACATGGCGAACGCGACCTCTACCCGAGAGATCATCGACCTGCTGATTGCTCACGTTTCGCGCCTCAGGCAAGGAGCCGGGCTGATTATCCTGGTGGACATGGGGTCGCTGAAAGAGATCTATGAAGAGATAAAGCTCCATCTGCATGGCGAACTCCTGGTTATCAATAACGTCAGCACGGCCATGGCGCTGGATATTGCGGGTAAAATTCAGGATAAGCTGTCGATGGAGGCGATTATTGAAAGCGCTAAAGGTGCGTACGAGGTGGAAACGCGCTACTACGCGGGCGTGTTACCGGGCAATAAAATTATTATCTCCTGTATCTCCGGCGAAGGGATCTCCCGCAAGCTAAAAGATATTGTCCAGCGCTTCCTGGCCCAGGAGGAGATCGACATTATTACGATGGAGTATGACGATCTGAAATGGAAAATCGCCCATGCTGACCCGGCGCTAAACGGTACGCGGCTAATCATCACCACGACCGATCTGGAAGCAGGCTATATTCCTCTGCTTAGCGTGGAACAGCTGATTAAAGAAAAGACGCTGGTGTTAAAACGCGACTACTTCAACGGGCTGTTGATGGAAGGCGGTCTGGAGCCCATGATTGATGAAGTGGTTAAACTGTTTACCGTCGAAGGCGTCGCCAGCCGCCTTAACTTCCTCAATCCGGTAGTGATTATTGATGAAGTCGAAGCGGTCATTAAGCAGTATGAATCCTTCTACAAAATCCATTTTGAAAGCTATCTGCGCATCAACCTGTTCATGCACATCGCGCTGATGATCGAACGGGTCATGGTCAACAATGGGGTCCGCCATCGCGAAGAGGCGGAGTTAACGCTGGAACAGCAGGCGTTTGTCGCCGTCCATGACACCTTTTTTCAGGCTCTGAACCGCAAATACAATATCACCCTGCCGCTTACCGAAGTGCTGATGATTTATGAAATTATGGAACCGTGGATTGCCTTTGATCCCGGCCATTAATCCCCCGCCGCCAGCTTCGGCTGGCAAATCTGTCGACACTGCATAAGCTGCCTATTCAACACTGCAAAGAGCGTCCAAAAAAATATTTTTATCCTTTAAAATCATATAAATAAAAACATGGCACGCTGATTGCTAATTCTTTCTCAGACACCTGTAAAGATTAAGGAATACGCAATGCGAGAGATGTACATCGCAACTCACGGCCGCTACGCAGAAGGGATAGTGTCGGCATTAAATCTGCTGATTGGCGACGACCATGGCGTCACGCCCGTTTGCGCCTACTGCGGCGAAATTGGCTCAACCGCAGAGTTAGCAGCCCGTTTTGATGTTATAGCCCAACAGGCTGCCGGTCGCGGCAATGAGCTGGTGCTGTTTACCGATATGCCGGGCGGCAGTGTCAACAATACCGCTGTACAGATGATGGTTAAATATCCCCACGCTCACGTGATCAGCGGCGCTAACCTGATTATGCTGATGGAGTTTTGTATGTCGGAGCACACTGATACCGCCCAGCGCCTCCAGGACGCATTTGCCGCCGCCAGCGGAGCAATGCAGTACATGAACCAGCTGCCGGAAATCATCACTGCGCGCCAGACGAAACAGCCTCACTCCCAGGATGATATTGACGATTTTTTTGCCGGGGAGGGAAAGCTATGACTATCGCACTCGAAGCGCTTGATACTCGCTACTTCTCACCGCAGCCAGGGCTGGACCGCGCCTGGCTTGACGGCGCCATCGGCGACGTTCTGATCCGCCTCGATGCTATACTGCCGCGCTTTACGGCGACCTTTCCCTCCGCCAGTGCGACACGGGGCCGTTATGAAAGCGTGGAGAAAGTCGACTGGACCGAGGGATTCTGGACCGGCATGCTGTGGCTCGCCTGGGAGGTCACCGGCGATGATAAATATCGGGCGGTGGCGGAAAGCCTGCTCGATAGCTTTGAAGAACGTCTCGATAAGCAGATTAAAGTGGATACCCACGATCTGGGCTTTCTCTATCTCCTCTCCTGCGTTAACGCCTGGAAGCTCACCGGCAACCTGCGCGCTCGCGAACTCGCCCTGCGCGCGGCCGAGCTGCTCTATCGCCGCTTTAACGCCACGGCGGGCGTCATTCAGGCCTGGGGAGATTTAAACGACCCGGCACGCCAGGGGCGAATGATCATCGACTGCAATCTTAATGTTCCGCTGCTGTTTTGGGCCGCCAACGAAACCGGAAATCAACAATGGCGCGAAGCCGCCTGCCGTCATCTGGCACAGGCCGCACGCTATCTGGTACGTGATGATGCTTCTACTTTTCATACGTTCTATATGGATATTCATAACGGTAAGCCGCTACGTGGGGATACGCACCAGGGATTCAGCGATAGCTCTTGCTGGTCGCGCGGCCAGGCGTGGGGAATTTACGGTTTTGCGCTGGGATACACCCACACCGGCGATGCCTGGCAGCCCGAGCTCTCTCGCCGCCTGGCGCACTATTTTCTTAACCGCCTGCCGGAAGATTTTGTCTGCTACTGGGATCTGATTTTCACCGCCAGGGATAACCAGTATCGGGACACTTCCGCAGCGGCGATAGCCGCCTGCGGTCTGGCGGAACTACTGAAGCTGTTACCGCTCACCGACCCGCTGCGCCCGGCCTACAGCAATGCTATCGAACTGATGATGCGCAGTTTACACGAGCGCTACCTTGCCCACACGCAGGACGGCCTGCTGCGCGAAGGCGTTTATAACTTTGGCCGCAATATGGGCATTAACGAACCAAACCTCTGGGGCGATTACTTCTATTTCGAAGCCCTGGTTCGCCTTTCCCGCGTCTGGACACCCTACTTTTGCTAACTGGAGCTACACCATGATTTCTTTAGTACGTATTGACGATCGTCTAATCCACGGACAGGTTGCCGTGGTCTGGACCAAGCATCTGGGCGTGAACCGCATTCTGGTCGCCAATGACCAGATCGTGAATAACGAAGTGCAAAAAATGTCGCTGCGCATGGCGGCTCCTGATACCGCAAAATGCGCCATCATGGCGGTAAAGGATGCAGGGGATGTGCTTAACGACCCGCGTTCGGACGCAATGAAAATTATGGTGATCGTCAACAACGCCGCCGACGCCCGTCGACTCGTCGAACAGGTTCCGGGAATAAAAACGTTAAATGTCGCTAACTTTGGGCGCATCACCGACAATCTGGCGGCGAAAAAGCGCATCAGCGATACCGTCTACGTGACGCCGGAAGATGTGGCGGATTTCCACGCCATCGCCAACCGCGGCATTGCCGTTGAATATCAGGTCCTGCCTTCTCATCCGGTAAAAAACCTGATTGAGATGCTGGGCAACGCCGCCAGCTAAGCGAGGTCGCTATGTTAACGTCTGCACTCCTTGTCGCGCTGGTGATGTATATCGCCAAGTTCGCGGATCACACCCTGGGACAACCGCTCATCGAAAGGCCGCTGATCTGCGGCGCGATGGTAGGACTGGTGCTGGGGGATTTTCAACAGGGCATTATTATCGGCGCCACGCTGGAACTCATTTTTCTGGGCACTATCACTATCGGCGGCTCCGTTCCCGCAGATCTGGCTGTGGGTTCAGTCCTGGCGACGGCCTTTACCATTCTTACTCACGCGGAACCAGCGGTGGCCGTCGCGCTGGCGCTGCCCATCAGCCTGCTGGCGGTTTTCGTCTATCAGGTACTAAAGCTGGTTTATACCGGACTGGTTGAAAAATATGACGCCTTACTGGAAGAAGGCCGCGACCGTGCGGCGCTGGGTATCACTTTCGGCATGACCCTGTTTTACGGCGTGCCGTTTGCGGTACTGGCGTTCTTCGGCATTCTGTTTGGCACTGACGTCATTCGCAGTCTGGTCGAAAGTATCCCGGATACGGTGATGCGTGGAATGACTGCCGTTGGCGGCATTCTCCCGGCGCTGGGCTTCGCAATTTTGCTCAAAGCATTATGGAACAAGAATATCGCCGCCTTCTTCTTTATCGGTTTTGCGATGGCGGCCTATCTGCAGCTACCGATTATGGGCATTGCCATTATCGCGGCCTCGGTAGCGGTCTATCTGTGCTTTAACGAATTTAATCAGCTTAAAGCCAATAAACAGGCGGCAACCGCTGCCCCAGCGTCAGTTGATGATAAGGATGGGTTTTTCAATGACTGATATCCAACACAGTGCGCTCAGCGCACAAAATGACAGCAAAGGCGAAAAAAAGATGTTCCGTCAGCTGTTCTTCCGCCAGTTCCAGCTGCTGGGCTCCATGAACTTTACCCGCATGGAGGGGCTGAGCTACGGCTGGATCCTTGCGCCGCTGCTGAAAAAAATCTATACCGGCAATCCACACGGCTATATTGAGTCGTTAAAACGTAACAGCCAGTTTTTTAATACCAACCAGCATCTGGCTCCTTTTATTATGGGCCTGACGCTGTCGATGGAGAAAGAGAACGCAGCCAATCCGAACTTTGATACTTCCAGTATTAACGGCATCAAAGTGGCGCTGATGGGACCCTTCGCTGGCGTCGGGGATTCCTTCTTTTATGGCGTACTGCGTATTATCGCCACCGGGATTGCCATCGGTCTGGCATCGCAAGGGAATCCGCTGGGACCGCTGCTGTTCCTGCTGATTTACAATATTCCCAGCTATCTGCTGCGCTATTACGGCGGCGTCATGGGCTACCGTTTAGGCTCTAAGTATATCGCCGAAGCGACGCAATCAGGGTTGCTGAGCTGTATAACGAAAGCCTCATCAATTATGGGTTTGATGATGGTGGGAGCGATGAGCGCCAGCATGGTGAAGTTTACCACCACCTTTAAAACCACCATCGCCGGCCAACCCTTTGTACTGCAAGAGATCCTCGACAAAATTTGCGTCGGATTGATTCCTCTGCTTTTAGTTCTGGGCTGCCTGAAGCTTCTGAATAAAAAAGTTAGCCCCAATAAAGTATTAATTATGCTGATTGTCTTCGGTTTTGCCGCTGCGGGTATTGGCATAATTTAACGCATCCCCTGGCTCCCTTTAATAAAAGGGAGCCGTCTTATTACTCGTGATGAGTATCGACGCAAATAAAAAATCAGTCAGTGTCGAATTAAGGCTCAACACATAAAAACAACTTCATGTATTTTAAGAACTTTATATTCTGGCACAGCAATTGCTATTTAATAAGTGTCTTTTATTTCTCTCCAGAAATTATGGCACTTATTAAATCCTACAGGAATAAAAATGAAAAAATCACGCACGCTTTGTATCGCCATACCGCTGTCCTGCTTTACGCTAAATGCAATTGCCGCAGCAACCTGGGTTGATAATCGCTACGCTCACACGACGGCCTCTGAGAAAAACCAGTATAAAATTGGCCTGGGTCATATATTTGATAATGGCGCAGGCGTTCTGGCTTCCGCAATGTACGACCTCGGGCAAGACTTTAATCAAATGAAAAGCTCATTTCAGGAGTTTGAAGGCTGGTATCCGCTACCGCTTAATGAAAAATGGACGCTGACGCCTGGCGGATTAACCGATATTGATAATAAAGGAACAAAACTGGCTCCTTATATCAGTCTCGACTATAAAATCAGTAAAACATTGAGTTTCAGCAGCCGCTATCGCTATAACCATATGACCCATAAAGATCGCGATTATAATGGCTATATGGATTATAACGACAGCCATCAGCTCGACCTGTTCCTTAATTACCAGGCGACCGAAAAACTGTGGCTCCAGCTCAACCCTGAGTTCTTCGTCAACGCTAACGACTTCAATGCCTCTAACGGGCAGAAAACCCACTGGGAGCCAAGCATTGTGGCGCGCTACCGCGTCGATAAACACTGGCTTCCCTATGCAGAAGTGGCCTGGCTCGATCAGGATCAGAATCACGACGATCAGGTACGATTCCGCCTCGGCATTCGCTATTACTTCGATTAAAGGATGCAAGGGCAACAGCTATTGTGCCCGCATTTCTGCCGGGCGGCGCCTGACGCACCGCCCGGCCAATGATAAGCACAATCTCCATAGCTGATGCACATCTGCAGGCCACAAAAAGACAAAAAAAGCGCCCCTTGGGCGCTCTTTCGACAGTAGCTTTAAGCTTATTTATTCAGTTCAGCGGTCATGTGCACGCGGTTACCGGTAAACGCTTCGGTAATTTTGTAAGACGACGCGCCTGCGGCCTGGGCCTGAGCGGCGATCTTCGCTTCCGCACCGTCCATCGTTGCTGCGGTAGCGGTGACGGTTTCCGCAGCAAAGGAACCAAAAGAAGCGGACAGTGCGATAACAGCGACAAAAGTTTTGATGCTTTTCATGAGATAAACCCTTTACGTTAGTTATTTTGATAAGGCGCCGTGCCTTGATGTGATAAATAGTAGCCCTCACATCACCAAACAAAAAGCGGAAGGATTTGCTGTTATCATTCAAAAAAATTGACTTAATTTTAACCTGCAATTAACCGCTGCGGATGCGTGTATACGGTTGCCCTACCCGGCTTGCAGAAGCCCACCAGCGTCAGGTTACAGCGCTCAGCAACTTCAACCGCCAGCGTGGTCGCGGCAGAGACCGCAAAAAGAATTTCCACCCCGCACATCGCCGCCTTCTGCACCATTTCATAGCTGGCGCGGCTGGAGACGAGCGCCGCACCGTTTTGCCAGGCGCCATCATCTTCCGCGCGGTGTCCGAGGAGTTTGTCCAGCGCCACGTGGCGGCCAACGTCTTCGTGGCCGCCCGCGAGCTCGCCGGAAAGCGTTACCCAAGCCGCCGCGTGCGTGCAGCCGGTAAGGCAGCCTATTGGCTGAAAATCCCGCAGATGCGCCAACGCGCGATCGAGGTTCGCCAGATCGAACGTCTGGGTAAAAGGCAGAGGCTGCACGGGCTTACCGATATCGTTGAGCTGTTCCACGCCGCATACGCCACAGCCGGTGCGGCCGGCTAGCGCACGACGGCGCTCTTTCAATCCCATAAAGCGGCGGCTGGAGAGCTCAATTTGCACTTCCAGGCCGTTACAGGCCTGAACGACGTCGATGCCATAAATCTCGCGCCGGTTCTCTATAATCCCTTCGGATAAGGAAAAGCCGACGGCGAATTGCGCCAGGTCTTTCGGCGTCGCCATCATCACCACGTGCGAGATGCCGTTATAAACCAGCGCAACGGGTACCTCTTCAGCTAACTCGTCTGGCTGGGGATGTTGCAAATTTGGGCGCTTCCAGAGCGATACCTGGCGATAACCTGTGATATCGATCACATTTTCGATTTGTTCAAGAGGCTTCTTGTTCACTTTGTCTTAACCGTATTGGAACAGGCATACACACAATGTGGTATTCTGTTTATATCCCTCCGGGAACGAGGGAAATTACCCCCAATTCTGAACCTTTGTGGCCCTTACCGCAAAGCAAATAACTATACGTGACAATGTCGAAACAAGGAGCGAACCATGCAGGTCAGCAGAAGGCAGTTCTTTAAGATCTGCGCTGGCGGTATGGCAGGAACCACGGCAGCGGCGCTGGGCTTTGCGCCCGGTTTAGCGCTAGCGGAAACACGGCAGTACAAGCTGCTGCGCACCCGCGAAACCCGTAACACCTGCACTTACTGTTCCGTTGGCTGTGGGCTGTTAATGTACAGCCTCGGCGACGGCGCAAAAAATGCCAAAGCGTCTATCTTCCATATCGAAGGTGATCCGGACCATCCGGTCAACCGTGGTGCGCTCTGCCCTAAAGGGGCCGGTCTGGTAGACTTTATCCACTCCGAAAGTCGCCTGAAATTTCCAGAATATCGCGCGCCAGGCTCTGATAAATGGCAGCAAATCAGCTGGGATGAAGCATTCGACCGTATCGCTAAGCTGATGAAAGAAGACCGCGACGCCAATTTTGTCGCGCAGAATAGCGAAGGCACCACCGTCAACCGCTGGCTGACCACCGGTATGCTGTGCGCCTCCGCCTCCAGTAACGAAACCGGTTATTTAACCCAGAAATTTACCCGCGCGCTCGGTATGCTCGCGGTCGACAACCAGGCGCGCGTCTGACACGGACCAACGGTAGCAAGTCTTGCTCCAACATTTGGTCGCGGTGCGATGACCAACCACTGGGTCGACATAAAGAACGCCAATCTTATCGTGGTGATGGGCGGCAACGCCGCTGAAGCTCACCCGGTTGGGTTCCGCTGGGCGATGGAAGCCAAGATCCACAATGGCGCGAAGCTGATTGTGATCGATCCGCGCTTTACGCGTACCGCGTCGGTGGCTGATTTCTATACCCCAATTCGTTCCGGTACTGACATTACCTTCCTGTCAGGCGTCATCCTGTACCTGTTGAACAATGAAAAGATTAACCGTGAATATACCGAAGCCTATACCAACGCCAGCCTGATCGTGCGTGAAGATTACAGCTTTGAAGACGGTTTATTCAGCGGCTATGACGCCGAAGCCCGCAAGTACGACAAAACGTCCTGGAACTATGAGCTGGATGAAAACGGCTTTGCTAAACGCGATACCACGCTGCAGCATCCGCGCTGCGTCTGGAATTTGCTGAAGCAGCACGTTTCCCGCTATACGCCAGAAGTTGTCGAAAATATCTGCGGGACGCCAAAAGCGGACTTCCTGAAAGTCTGCGAGTACATTGCGGAAACCAGCGCTCCGGATAAAACCGCGTCTTTCCTGTACGCACTGGGCTGGACGCAGCACTCCATCGGCGCGCAGAACATTCGCACCATGGCGATGATCCAGCTGCTGCTCGGTAATATGGGCATGGCGGGCGGCGGCGTAAACGCCCTGCGCGGCCACTCCAACATTCAGGGTCTCACCGACTTAGGATTGCTGTCGCAGAGCCTGCCTGGCTATATGACGCTGCCGAGCGAGAAACAGACTGACCTGCAAACCTACCTCGCCGCCAATACACCGAAACCGCTGTTGAAGGATCAGGTGAACTACTGGGGTAACTACCCGAAATTCTTCGTCTCGATGATGAAGGCCTTCTTTGGCGATAAAGCAACGGCGGAAAACAGCTGGGGCTTTGACTGGCTGCCGAAGTGGGACAAGGGCTACGACGTCCTGCAATACTTCGAGATGATGAATCAGGGTAAAGTGAATGGCTATATCTGCCAGGGCTTTAACCCGGTAGCCTCGTTCCCGAACAAAAACAAGGTTGTTGCGTCGCTGTCGAAACTGAAGTTCCTGGTGACCATCGATCCGCTCAACACCGAAACCTCCACTTTCTGGCAAAACCACGGAGAGTCGAACGACGTCGATCCGGCGAAAATCCAGACCGAAGTGTTCCGCCTGCCGTCCACCTGCTTCGCCGAAGAGAACGGTTCCATCGTTAACTCCGGCCGCTGGCTGCAGTGGCACTGGAAAGGCGCTGACGCCCCGGGGATTGCGGCCACCGACGGTGAAATCCTCGCCGGTATCTTCTTACGCCTGCGCAAGATGTACGCCGAACAGGGCGGACCGGCGCCGGAACCGGTGCTGAACATGACGTGGAACTACGCCACGCCGCATGAACCGGCATCGGAAGAAGTGGCGATGGAGAGCAACGGCAAGGCGCTGGCTGACATCACCGACCCGGCAACCGGTGCTGTGATCGTCAAGAAAGGCCAGCAGCTCAGTTCGTTTGCGCAGCTGCGTGACGACGGCACGACCTCCAGCGGCTGCTGGATCTTCGCCGGCAGCTGGACGCCTGACGGCAACCAGATGGCCCGTCGCGATAACGCCGATCCATCTGGCCTTGGCAATACCCTCGGCTGGGCATGGGCGTGGCCGCTTAATCGCCGTATCCTGTATAACCGCGCCTCCGCTGACCCGCAGGGTAAACCGTGGGATCCGAAGCGTCAGCTCCTGAAATGGGACGGCGCGAAGTGGGGCGGCGTGGATATTCCAGACTACAGCGCCGCTGCGCCGGACAGCGATGTCGGGCCGTTTATCATGCAGCCGGAAGGGATGGGACGTCTGTTCGCTATCGATAAGATGGCGGAGGGGCCGTTCCCGGAACACTACGAGCCGTTTGAAACGCCGCTGGGCACTAACCCGCTGCATCCGAATGTCGTCTCTAACCCGGCCGCTCGCGTCTTTAAAGGCGACCTTGAGCAGATGGGCAAAGCGGAAAAATTCCCTTACGTCGGTACCACTTACCGTCTGACCGAGCACTTCCACTACTGGACCAAGCACGCGCTTCTCAACGCCATCGCGCAGCCGGAGCAGTTTGTGGAGATCGGCGAGAAGCTGGCGAACAAGCTCGGCATCGCCCATGGCGATACCGTGAAGGTCTCCTCTAACCGCGGCTATATTAAAGCCAAGGCGGTGGTGACCAAGCGTATTCGCACGCTGAAAGCGGACGGCAAGGATATCGATACTATCGGTATTCCGATTCACTGGGGCTACGAAGGCGTGGCGAAGAAAGGGTTTATCGCCAATACCCTGACGCCGTTTGTCGGGGATGCGAACACGCAGACGCCGGAGTTCAAGGCTTTCCTTGTGAACGTGGAAAAGGCGTAACGGAGACGAATTATGGCTTATCAATCGCAAGACATTATCCGTCGTTCCGCGACTAACGGCTTCACCCCCGCGCCGCACGCGCGGGACCATCAGGAAGAGGTGGCGAAGCTTATCGACGTCACGACCTGTATCGGCTGTAAAGCCTGTCAGGTGGCCTGCTCCGAGTGGAACGACATTCGTGATGAAGTGGGTCATAACGTCGGGGTGTACGATAACCCCGCCGATCTGACCGCCAAATCCTGGACCGTGATGCGCTTCTCGGAAGTGGAGCAGAACGACAAACTGGAGTGGCTCATCCGTAAGGATGGCTGTATGCACTGCGCCGATCCGGGCTGCCTGAAGGCCTGCCCGGCGGAAGGGGCAATCATTCAGTATGCCAACGGCATCGTCGACTTCCAGTCTGAGCAGTGCATCGGCTGCGGCTACTGCATTGCTGGCTGCCCGTTCAACGTGCCGCGTCTGAACCCGGAAGACAACCGCGTCTATAAATGTACGCTGTGCGTGGACCGCGTTAACGTTGGCCAGGAACCGGCCTGCGTGAAAACCTGCCCGACCGGTGCTATCCACTTTGGCTCCAAAGAGGATATGAAAACGCTGGCAGGCGAGCGCGTCGCCGAGCTGAAAACCCGCGGTTATGACAACGCAGGTCTGTACGATCCGGCAGGCGTTGGCGGCACGCACGTGATGTACGTGCTGCACCACGCCGACAAGCCGAATCTCTATCACGGCCTGCCGGAAAATCCGGAAATCAGCGCTACCGTGAAGTTCTGGAAAGGGATCTGGAAACCGCTGGCCGCGGTCGGATTTGCGGCCACCTTCGCCGCCAGCATCTTCCATTACGTCGGCGTCGGTCCGAACCGCGCGGAAGAGGAAGAGGACAATCTGGATGAAGAGAAAGACGAGGTGCGCAAATGAAAAGACGTGACACCATCGTGCGCTACACCGCGCCGGAGCGAATCAACCATTGGGTCACCGCCTTCTGTTTCGTGCTGGCGGCGGTGAGCGGGCTGGGCTTTTTCTTCCCGTCCTTCAACTGGCTGATGCAAATCATGGGCACACCGCAGCTGGCGCGCATTCTGCACCCGTTTGTGGGCGTGATCATGTTTGCCTCGTTCATCATCATGTTCTTCCGCTACTGGCACCACAACCTGATCAACCGGGACGATATTTTCTGGGCGAAGAATATTCGCAAGATTGTCGTCAACGAGGAAGTGGGCGATACCGGACGCTATAACTTCGGCCAGAAATGCGTGTTCTGGGCGGCGATTATCTTGCTGGTGCTGCTGCTGGTCAGCGGGGTGATTATCTGGCGTCCGTACTTTGCGCCGGCGTTCTCCATCCCGGTTATCCGCTTCGCGCTGATGCTGCACTCCTTCTCTGCGGTGGCGCTGATTGTGGTGATCATGGTGCATATTTACGCCGCGCTGTGGGTGAAGGGCACGATAACCGCGATGGTGGAAGGCTGGGTCACGAAGACCTGGGCGAAGAAGCATCATCCACGCTGGTATCGTGAAGTCCGCGAAAAGCAGGATAAGCGCCAGTCGTAAGCGTGCGCTTTGCTGGTCTTATAAATGGCGTCGTATATCGACGCCATTTTTTTGCGGATACCGTTCGCTTTTGCCGCCTCCAGCCCTCATGCACCGCAGGCGGGATTGGCACTCTAAACTCATGGGGCAGGATGGCTAATCCTAACGGCGCATAGTCTGGGGTATCGATATCAGGTATCGTAGCGCACACATTGCGATGTCATGGGTATATCCCGTATGCCGATTACGGTTATCATTAATGACATCACCAGAGCGGGCGCATGATGCCCGCCAAATCACAGAGCGGACGCGACCATCGCCGAATCTGCTGAAACCAGGAAGTGACTGAATGAGCATTCGTATCATCCCGCAAGATGAGCTGGAAAAGAGCGAGAAACGCGCGACGGATATGATTCCACCGTTGTTGTTTCCTCGACTCAAAAATTTATATAACCGTCGTGCCGAGCGCCTGCGCGAACTGGCTGAAAATAATCCGCTGGGGGATTATCTGCGCTTTGCTGCGCTTATCGCCCACGCGCAGGAAGTGGTGCTGTACGATCATCCCCTGCAGATGGATCTCACCGCACGCATTAAAGAAGCGAACGATCAGGGCAAACCGCCGCTCGATATTCACGTTTTACCGCGCGACAAGCACTGGCACAAGCTACTGCATTCGCTGATTGCCGAACTGAAGCCAGAGATGAGCGGCCCGGCGCTGGCGGTTATCGAGAATCTGGAAAAAGCGTCAGAGCAAGAGCTGGAACTGATGGCAAGCGCGCTATTTGTCTCCGATTTTGCCTCCGTTAGCAGCGATAAAGCACCGTTTATCTGGGCCGCGCTATCGCTCTATTGGGCGCAGATGGCCAGCCTGATACCCGGTAAAGCTCGCGCCGAATACGGTGAACAGCGTCAATTCTGCCCGGTTTGCGGCTCGATGCCGGTCTCCAGCATAGTGCAAATTGGCACCACTCAGGGCCTGCGCTATTTGCACTGCAACCTGTGTGAAACCGAGTGGCACGTGGTGCGCGTGAAATGCAGCAACTGCGAACAGACGCGCGATCTGCACTACTGGTCTTTAGATAACGAGCAGGCGGCCATTAAAGCTGAAAGCTGCGGCGACTGCGGTACCTACCTGAAGATTCTTTATCAGGAAAAGGATCCCAAAGTAGAAGCCGTGGCCGACGACCTCGCCTCACTGGTGCTGGACGCACGGATGGAACAAGAGGGCTTTGCCCGCAGCTCCATCAACCCGTTCCTGTTCCCGGGAGAGGGGGAGTAACGGCGAGCAGCATGTCGGGCAGCCTCTTCTGCTGCCCGACTTACAAATGATAAAGCGTAATCACTCCCGGTATGCCGGCAAAACTTTTGCTTTGCGCGTGACCAGTTCATAACGATCTATTTGCGCTGTTGCCAGTACGATGGCATCCGGCAGCTTTATCCCATACTCCTCCCTGCGATTGCTGCTTCGTCCAGCAATGGGTTTCACTTTTGCGAGCCGCTTTCCAGAATCACTTCCCAACGAAAATCCCCGGTTTTCTTTTGCTCACAATCAGGCTATAAACCTGTATATCCAAACAGGTTAAGGGAATAAGAATGGCGCTTGAAAAGGGTATTGCAATACAGGTGCGGGAGTTTATCGAGGCGGGTCGACCCTCATCGCGCGATCAGAGTATTGATGACCGGAGACGCGGCTATATCGCCAGCACGGTACTGGCTGGGGAGCAAGAAAAGCGCGTTCAGGTAGAAGATATCGAGCTCGAAGGCATGACATTTCGCATTGTCTCCCCCCTCAACGCCTCAGGCGCTCTCCCTGCGGTCATCTATTTTCACGGCGGCTGCTTTATCAGCGGTAGTTTCGCCACGCATGACCATCAGCTCCGTCAGCTGGCTTACCACAGCGGCTGCCGGGTTATCGCCGTGCAATACCGGCTGGCGCCGGAGCACGCTTTTCCCGCCGCCCATGACGATGCTGAAAAAGGCGCACTGATTATTCACCGCCACGCGCCGCAGTTAGGCATCGACGTTTCGCGTATTACGCTTGCGGGCGATAGCGCCGGGGGTCATCTGGCCTTGGTCACCGCTCTGCGGCTGAAAACCACCCGGGCATGGCAACCCGCGCAGCTTGTTTTGATTTATCCGATGCTGGATGCCACCGCCAGTATGAAGAGCTATATCGATAACGGTAAAGATTACATTATCACCGAAGACACTCTGCTCAGCGGCTATGAAATGTACCTTTCGTCGACGACACTCCACCACCCGGAAGCCAGCCCGCTATGGCGTAAAGACTTTAACGGCTTACCGCCGGTGCATATTCTGACGGCAGAATACGATCCTTTGCGTGATGAAGGCGAAGCGCTTTACCAGCGTCTGCTTGAACAGGGCGTAGAGTGCACCTGTCAGCGCTATCTCGGAGTGATTCACGGCTTCTTCCAGCTGGGCGGTATCAGCCCAGCGGCAGCCAGCGCGATGAGAGATATCGCCTGGCGGGTAAAATCACCGGGCCAGTAGATAAGCGTAAAGGGAGGCTACTCCTCTTCGTTGCCACCCTCTTCATAAGAGCCGAACGGCTTCGCAGGAAGCACGATATAGATACCCTCAAAAACCGCGCCGAGCCGATCGTCACCGAATAGCTCAACCTGCAGCTGAACGCGCGCTTTGCGCCCACGCGCCAGGCGATCGAGATCGCCGCTTAATGAGCCGAGATCGGCAACAGCGCTGGGGCGTCCGCTAATGGGCTGACTGTAACGAATATGAGCATCTGCGAGAATAATTGTGCCGCCAAGATGCCGCTCGCGCAGCATCAGCCAGATAAGCCCCCAGCCGGTTAACGTTGCCTGCGAAAACAGGCTGCCGGCAAACAGCGTATGGTGGGGATTCTGGTTACCAGCTTCCGGCATAGTGGTGATAAACTTTTGCCCGGTATACTGCTGAATGCGCACGCCCATTTTTTCACTAAGAGGGATGTGCTGATACCAGGCCTGCTGCAGCTGAGCGCACCAGTCGCCGCGATGTAAAATATCGTCCAGCGAGGCTATTGGCTTAATCATCAAAAAATGACGAATCGGCGTGGTGGTCGGCGTCGTGATTTCACCCTGGTTCACAAACCCGAGCTTGGCAAAGAATTCTACCGCGTCTTCACGGGCGCTACAGGTCACGCGCTTAACGCCTTCCTGACGGGCGACGGACTCCAGCGTCATCGCCATCAGGGTTCCCAGCCCCTTATCCTGTACTGACGGATGTACGGCCATAAAACGGATCGAGGCTTCGTTTTCCGCGTTCACATACAGTCGCCCAACGGCAACCAGATTACCCTCTTCATCGACCACCATTTGATGGTGCGCCATCGCATCCCACGCATCGCGCTCGGACCCTTTCGGCTGATGCAGCGGCTTACGCAGCATCTCCCAGCGGAACTGGTAGTAGCTCTCTAACTCTTCTTCTGTTTGCGGTACGCGAAGGTGATACATAGCTGTACTCTCTTTTGTTACCCGCAGCCTGCCCGGAAGCTGGCTCATACCTGCAACCAAAAGGTCACAGGACCATCATTCACCAGAGAAACCTGCATATCGGCAGCAAATCTCCCGGTCTGCGTATTCATTTTCTGCTGGCGGCAGCGCTCAACGAAATACTCGTACAGCGCTTCCGCTTTATCCGGTGCCGCGCCTTTAGAAAATCCAGGACGCATCCCGCGCTCGGTATCCGCTGCCAGCGTAAACTGTGAAACCACCAGCACGCTGCCGCCAGCCTGCTGCACATTAAGATTCATTTTGCCTTCAGCATCGCTAAAAATACGGTATCCCAGCACGCGTTCGCACAGGCGATTCGCCTTTTGCTCATCATCGTCTCTCTCGACGCCTAACAGCACCAGAAGCCCGGGACCGATTTCGCCCGTCACTTCATCCTCCACGGTAACGCTAGCTCGGGATACGCGTTGAATTAATGCAATCATGATTGTTCTGTTTCTTCTTTTTTCAGTTTGCGGTATTCACCGAGAGTGACAGTAATTTCAGCGCCAAGCAAGACGATACACCACGTCCAGTACACCCAGACGAACAAAATGGGTACCACGGCAAGCACGCCATAAATCAGCTGATAGGACGGGAACGCAGTGATATATAAAGCAAAAGCTTTCTTCCCCGCCTCAAAGAGCAGCGCCGCAACCAGGGAACCGATTATCGCATCGCGGTTACGGACCTCGGCCGTCGGCACAATGCTGTACAGCAGCCAGAATGCCACCCACGATAAAATGAGCGGAAAAATACGCAGCACATCGTCAATCACGCTATTCAGATCGCTGGCCCAGCGTAACGACAGGAGATAGGAGCTGATCGCAAGGCTGGCCCCCGCCAGCAGCGGCCCCAGCGTGAGGATCATCCAATAGACGGCAAAGGAGTAGGTTTTTGGCCGGGTTCGGGTGCTGCGCCAGATAGTATTCAATGCGCTATCAATGGAATACATCAGCAGCAGCGATGTCACAATCAGGCCGAAAGCGCCCACGGCGGTCATCCGACTGGAGTTGGCGACAAACTGCTCGATATAGCCCTGAATCACATCGCCGGTGGTCGGAATAAAATTGGCAAAAATAAAGTGTCGAATCTGGATACTGACATCAGAAAACATCGGAAAGGCCGCAAACAGCGCAAATATAACGGCGATAAGCGGCACCAGGGAGAGTAACGACACATAGGCCAGGTTTCCCGCCAGGGTCGTCATATGATCTTCATCAATACGCCGCCATAGCAGCTTCAGCCAGGCCACCAGCGGCCGCAGATGGCGCGCTGTTTTTTGATGAACGGTTTTTAGCATAGCTGCTTCGCAAAGTAGTTCGGTATCGTCTCCTTTCCGGTCACCAGAATTGACGTGATACCTAACTGATCAGCGCCGGCAATATTATCGGCGTTATCATCGAAGAAAACCGTATCCTCTGCGGAGAAACCTTCCGATTCGAGCACGCTCTGGTAGATCCGCGCTTCGGGTTTACGCATCCCCATCTCCTGGGAGAGATAGATATGGTCAGCCACGGCGCGTATTTCTGGATATTCATCCGGCCAGAAGGTGGTATGCAAACGGTTAGTATTGGACAGGACCACGACTCGATGCCCCTGCTCGCGTAATTTTTGCATAATTGCCGTCACCTCCGGTCGCAGGGCGACGAAAACCGCCTGCCAGCCGTGGGAGAACTGCTCGTAGCTAAGCGGCATGTTCATTTCGTGGCACATCGCCGCCGCAAAATCCTCATCGCTAATTTCGCCGCGCTCGTGCTGATGGAACGCTTCACCCATAGTGAAATGCTGCTTCAGCGTCGCAAGAGGGATCCGCGTTAAATCGCTCCACGTCCCGAGCACCCGGTTGAAGTCAATATCGACAATCACATTACCTAAATCAAAGATATAGAGCATGGCCCTCTCCTTTTGCACCGTGGAAAATTAACTGTAGCGGGAAAGGGGGAGTTTGACTATGGGTGGCAGGGCTTTGTACAAAAAAGAAACCCTGCCATTGAGGCAGGGTTCAGATAGTGGAAAGAAGCGTTAATTACTCTTCTTTCGCGCCGCGCATTGCGCGTTTACGGTCGTTCTCGGTCAGATGACGTTTACGGATACGAACGGAAGTAGGGGTAACTTCAACCAGTTCGTCGTCATCGATGAACTCCAGAGCCTGCTCCAGGGTCATCTTAACCGGCGGAACCAGAACCGTTGCTTCGTCAGTACCGGACGCACGCATGTTGGTCAGTTTCTTACCAGTCAGGCAGTTTACCGTCAGGTCGTTAGAACGGCTGTGAATACCGATGATCTGGCCTTCGTAAACTTCTGCGCCGTGGCCCAGGAACAGCTTACCGCGATCCTGCAGGCTGAACAGCGCAAACGCCACCGCTTTACCCTGACCGTTGGAGATCAGAACGCCGTTCTGACGCTGACCCACATCACCCGCACGAACGTCATCGTAGTGGCTGAAGGTGGAGTACAGCAGACCGGTACCGGAGGTCATGGTCATGAATTCTGAACGGAAGCCGATCAGACCACGGCTTGGGATCACGTAGTCGAGACGTACGCGGCCTTTGCCATCTGGATTCATGTTTTTCAGGTCGCCTTTACGCTCACCCAGCGCCTGCATAACAGACCCCTGGTGCTGCTCTTCGACGTCCAGCGTCACGTTCTCGAACGGCTCTTGCTTACGGCCGTCGATTTCGCGGAAGATAACTTTCGGACGGGAAACCGCCATTTCGAAACCTTCACGACGCATGTTTTCGATAAGAACGGACAGGTGCAGTTCACCACGGCCAGAAACGCGGAATGCGTCTGCATCCGGAGTTTCTTCAACGCGCAGCGCCACGTTGTGCACCAGCTCTTTGTTCAGGCGGTCAAGGATCTGACGAGAGGTAACGTACTTACCTTCTTTACCGCAGAACGGAGAGGTGTTAACGCAGAAGAACATGGAAACGGTCGGCTCATCGACGGACAGCGCCGGCAGCGCTTCAACATTCTGCGTATCGCAGATGGTGTCAGAGATGTTCAGCTCGCCCAGACCGGTGATCGCGATGATATCGCCCGCTTCAGCGATGTCGCTCTCGATACGCTCCAGACCCAGGTGGGTCAGAACTTTACCGACTTTACCATTACGGGTTTTGCCTTCGCTATCAACGATAGTGACCTGCTGGTTCGGCTTCACTTTACCGCGCTTGATGCGGCCGATGCCGATGACGCCAACGTAGTTGTTGTAGTCCAGCTGGGAGATTTGCATCTGCAGCGGGCCATCAAGGTCAACGTTCGGTGCCGGTACGCGATCGACGATAGTCTGATACAGCGGAGTCATATCCTCAGCCATATCTTCGTGATCCAGACCCGCGATACCGTTCAGCGCGGAAGCGTAAACGATAGGGAAGTCCAGCTGTTCGTCGGTAGCATCAAGGTTAACGAACAGGTCGAATACCTGATCGACAACCCAGTCAGGGCGCGCGCCAGGACGGTCAACTTTGTTGATAACAACAATCGGCTTCAGACCGTGGGCAAAAGCTTTCTTGGTGACGAAGCGCGTCTGCGGCATCGGACCATCAAAGGCATCAACCACCAGCAGCACAGAATCTACCATGGACATGACACGTTCAACTTCACCACCGAAGTCGGCGTGCCCAGGGGTATCAACGATGTTGATACGGTAATCATTCCATTTGATAGCAGTGTTTTTAGCGAGGATGGTAATCCCACGCTCTTTCTCCAAATCGTTGGAGTCCATCACTCGTTCTTGTGCTTCAGTACGCGCGTCGAACGTACCAGATTGCTGTAGCAGCTTATCAACCAGGGTAGTTTTACCATGGTCAACGTGCGCGATGATGGCGATATTACGCAGATTTTCGATCACAACTTTGCCTCAGGCATTAGAAATAGCGCGTTATTGTACACGGATTAATCGCAGTACAAAACAGGATCACAAACATCCTCCGCAAACAAGTATTGCAGAGATTCTTTGTGATCGCTTTCACGGAGCATTAAAAGGGTTATTCGAGTCCAATTGCACCAAATAAGTGCCCAACGTTCACACAAATGCACTATATTGGTGCAATGCATTCATTTTGGTGCAGCCCTTTTGCACGATGACGTGCATGATAACGCCTTTTGGGGGCAATTTAAAAGTTGGCACAGATTTCGCTTTGTATTTTTTAAGGCAACAACGCCACTTTTAGTAGCAAAAAAGTTTTCGTTTCCACGACGACACAGACCAATCCGGGAGAGTTTAAGTATGTCCGCTGAACACGTTTTGACGATGCTGAACGAGCATGAAGTGAAGTTTGTCGATCTGCGCTTCACCGATACCAAAGGTAAAGAACAGCACGTAACTATTCCTTCTCATCAGGTAAATGCCGAATTCTTCGAAGAAGGCAAAATGTTTGATGGCTCCTCGATTGGCGGTTGGAAAGGTATTAACGAATCCGACATGGTTCTGATGCCGGATGCAACCACCGCGCTGATCGACCCGTTCTATGAAGAACCGACTCTGATCATCCGCTGCGACATCCTGGAACCCGGCACTCTGCAGGGCTATGACCGCGACCCGCGTTCCATTGCTAAGCGCGCTGAAGAGTATCTGCGCTCTACCGGCCTGGCTGACACCGTACTGTTCGGGCCAGAACCAGAATTCTTCCTGTTCGATGATATCCGTTTTGGTGCGTCCATCTCCGGTTCCCACGTCGCTATCGATGATATCGAAGGCGCATGGAACTCCTCCACCAAATACGAAGGCGGCAACAAAGGCCACCGTCCGGGCGTGAAAGGCGGCTACTTCCCGGTTCCGCCAGTAGACTCCTCTCAGGATATCCGCTCCACCATGTGTATGATCATGGAAGAGATGGGCCTGGTTGTTGAAGCTCACCATCACGAAGTGGCGACTGCCGGTCAGAACGAAATCGCCACCCGCTTTAACACCATGACCAAAAAAGCGGATGAAATTCAGATTTACAAATACGTTGTGCACAACGTCGCACACCGTTTCGGCAAAACCGCGACCTTCATGCCAAAACCGATGTTTGGCGATAACGGTTCCGGTATGCACTGCCACATGTCCCTGTCCAAGAACGGCGTAAACCTGTTCTCCGGCGACAAATACGCGGGCCTGTCTGAACAAGCGCTGTACTACATCGGCGGCGTTATCAAACACGCTAAAGCGATTAACGCCCTGGCTAACCCGACCACCAACTCCTACAAGCGTCTGGTCCCGGGCTACGAAGCGCCGGTAATGCTGGCTTACTCTGCCCGTAACCGTTCCGCGTCTATCCGTATTCCGGTTGTCACCTCTCCGAAAGCGCGCCGTATCGAAGTGCGCTTCCCGGACCCGGCGGCTAACCCGTACCTGTGCTTCGCCGCGCTGCTGATGGCTGGCCTTGACGGTATCAAGAACAAAATCCATCCGGGCGAAGCCATGGATAAAAACCTGTACGATCTGCCGCCGGAAGAAGCGAAAGAGATCCCACAGGTTGCAGGCTCTCTGGAAGAAGCACTGAACGCGCTGGACGCAGACCGTGAATTCCTGACCGCCGGCGGCGTATTCACCAACGACGCTATCGATGCTTACATCGCCCTGCGTATGGAAGAAAACGACCGCATCCGTATGACTCCGCACCCGGTTGAATTCGAGCTGTACTACAGCGTCTGATTTTGCTGTAAATCCATGGTGCTTCGTGTTGTGGCGCGAGGTACCAAGGATGTTTTGTTGCCGTGGAAACTTTCAGCCCATCTCAGGATGGGCTTTTTTCTCCACCAACACGCTGATCTCGTGAGCTTTTTATTCATAAAAAGCTATACTGCACTAAAATGGTGCACTCTTTTTCTGGAGACTGTCGAATGGCAACAGGCACACTGCCCGATGCTGGGCAGATCCTTAACTCTTTAATCAACAGTATCTTACTGGTCGATGATGACCTGGCGGTTCATTACGCGAACCCGGCGGCGCAGCAGCTGCTGGCGCAAAGTTCTCGTAAGCTATTCGGCACGCCGCTGCCGGAACTGTTGAGCTATTTCTCGCTGAATATCGGCCTCATGCAGGAGAGCCTCGCTGCGGGGCAGGGTTTTACCGATAACGAAGTGACGCTGGTCATTGATAGCCGCTCGCATATCCTTTCCCTGACGGCGCAGCGCCTGCCGGAAGGCTATATTCTGCTGGAAATGGCGCCGATGGATAATCAGCGTCGTCTGAGCCAGGAGCAGCTGCAGCACGCACAGCAGATTGCCGCACGCGACTTAGTGCGTGGTCTGGCCCATGAGATTAAAAACCCGCTGGGCGGTTTGCGCGGAGCGGCACAGCTGCTGAGCAAAGCGCTGCCCGATCCTGCGCTAATGGAATATACCAAAGTCATTATTGAACAGGCCGATCGGTTAAGAAATCTGGTCGACCGTCTGCTGGGGCCGCAGCATCCCGGGATGCACGTGACGGAAAGCATCCATAAGGTCGCTGAGCGGGTAGTGAAGCTGGTGTCGATGGAGCTGCCGGATAACGTCAAACTGGTTCGCGATTACGACCCCAGCCTGCCGGAACTCCCGCATGACCCTGACCAAATCGAACAGGTGTTGCTGAATATCGTCCGTAATGCGCTGCAGGCGCTGGGACCCGAGGGCGGCGAGATCACTCTGCGCACCCGCACGGCCTTCCAGTTAACCTTACACGGCGTACGCTACCGCCTCGCTGCGCGCATTGACGTTGAAGATAACGGCCCGGGAATACCGTCTCATTTACAGGACACGCTGTTTTATCCGATGGTGAGCGGGCGCGAAGGCGGTACCGGACTCGGTCTGTCTATTGCCCGCAGCCTTATCGATCAGCACTCCGGGAAAATTGAATTTACCAGTTGGCCAGGGCATACCGAATTCTCGGTGTACCTGCCTATTCGGAAGTAGAGGTGTTTATGCAACGAGGGATAGCATGGATCGTTGACGACGATAGCTCCATCCGTTGGGTGCTTGAACGCGCGCTCACCGGGGCAGGCTTGAGTTGTACAACGTTTGAGAGCGGTAACGAGGTGCTTGATGCCCTCACGACCAAAACCCCGGATGTGCTGCTGTCTGATATCCGCATGCCGGGAATGGATGGGCTGGCGCTGTTAAAGCAAATTAAACAGCGCCATCCAATGCTACCGGTCATCATAATGACGGCGCATTCGGATCTTGATGCGGCGGTAAGCGCCTATCAGCAAGGCGCCTTTGATTATCTGCCGAAACCGTTTGATATCGATGAAGCGGTAGCGCTGGTTGACCGGGCAATTAGCCATTACCAGGAGCAACAACAGCCGCGTAATGCGCCGATTAATAGCCCAACGGCCGATATCATCGGCGAAGCGCCGGCAATGCAGGACGTCTTTCGCATTATCGGCCGCCTGTCGCGCTCTTCTATCAGCGTGCTGATCAACGGCGAATCCGGTACCGGCAAAGAGTTGGTTGCCCATGCTCTGCATCGCCACAGCCCGCGCGCCAAGGCGCCGTTTATTGCGCTGAATATGGCGGCAATCCCTAAAGACTTGATTGAGTCAGAGCTCTTTGGCCACGAGAAAGGCGCTTTTACCGGCGCCAATACCGTGCGTCAGGGACGTTTTGAGCAGGCAGACGGCGGTACGCTGTTCCTTGACGAGATTGGCGATATGCCGCTGGACGTCCAGACCCGTCTGCTGCGCGTCCTGGCCGATGGTCAGTTTTACCGCGTGGGCGGCTATGCGCCGGTGAAAGTGGATGTGCGTATTATTGCCGCCACCCACCAGAACCTTGAGCTGCGCGTCCAGGAGGGGAAATTCCGTGAGGATTTGTTCCATCGCCTGAACGTGATTCGCGTCCATCTGCCGCCGCTGCGCGAGCGTCGGGAAGATATTCCTCGCCTGGCGAGGCATTTCCTGCAAATTGCCGCTCGTGAACTGGGCGTGGAGGCCAAACAGCTGCATCCGGAGACGGAGATGGCGTTAACCCGGCTGGCGTGGCCGGGCAACGTTCGTCAGCTGGAAAACACTTGCCGCTGGCTGACGGTGATGGCCGCGGGTCAGGAAGTTCTGACGCAGGATCTCCCCAGTGAGCTGTTTGAAACCGCGATACCGGATAATCCGACGCAAATGCTGCCGGATAGCTGGGCGACGCTGCTGGGGCAATGGGCCGATCGCGCGCTGCGCTCCGGTCATCAAAACCTGCTCTCAGAAGCGCAGCCGGAGATGGAGCGTACGCTGCTGACCACCGCGTTACGCCATACTCAGGGGCATAAACAAGAGGCGGCGCGGCTGCTAGGGTGGGGCCGTAACACTCTGACGCGTAAGTTAAAAGAGTTGGGAATGGAGTAGCAGCGCGGCGGCGCGTAAAAAATAGTCATCCAGCGCAAACTGCTGCTATTTTGTACTTTACTGTTGCTATGCGTTGAGTATGATCTTGCCCGGAAAGACGGGGGTAATCATGCTTGAATCACTCATTAATATTATATCGAGCGGAGTTGCAGCGGGTCATACGCCGCAGACGGCGGTAGCTGCCGTCCTGTGCGCGGCGATGGTTGGGCTGTTTAACTGATAATATCCCCTCTCCGGTAAGGAGAGGGGATATAGCTTATATCACGCGAGAAAACTGCTGCATCCGCGCTTTCTGCCGCAGGTAAGCATCAAAGCACATACAGATATTGCGAATCAGCAGCCGGCCTTTCGGCGTAACCTGAATGCCCTTCTCATCCACATCCACCAGCCCGTCTTTAGCCAGCGGCGCCAACAATTTCATATCTTCGGCAAAGTAGTCATCGTAGATGAGCGCCCACTGTTTCTCTACCGCCGCAAAGTCGAGACGGAAGTTACAAATCAGCGCCTTAATGACATCACGACGAATGCAGTCATCGCGCGTCAACGCAATACCGCGCCACAGCGCCGTCCCGGTTTCATCGACCTGTTGATAATACTGTTTCAACTCTTTCTGGTTCTGCGCATAGCAATCGCCAATCATACTGATCGCCGACACGCCCATCCCCAGCAGGTCGGTGTCTCCCTGGGTGGTATATCCCTGGAAGTTGCGATGCAGAATACCTTCCCGTTGGGCTATCGCCAGCTCATCATCAGGGCGGGCAAAGTGGTCCATGCCGATAAACTGATATCCCGCAGAGGTTAACGAAGCAATCGTCTCCTGAAGAATATCCAGCTTTTGTTCAGCTGAGGGCAAATCGGCATCTTTGATTTTGCGCTGTGCAGCAAACAGCGTTGGCAGATGCGCATAGTTAAATACGCTCAGACGATCGGGATTAAGCTCCGCCACTTTCTGTAGCGTATAAGCGAAGCTCTGCGGCGTTTGCTTCGGCAGACCGTAAATCAGGTCGATATTGGTTGAGGTAAAGCCGATATCACGCGCGTGATTAAGGAGCGCGAAGATAAATGCTTCATCCTGCTCGCGGTTCACCAGACGCTGCACTTCTTTGTTGAAGTCCTGCACGCCCATGCTCAGGCGGTTAAAGCCTTCGGCGCGTAAATGATCCAGGACATCAAGCTCAATTTCACGCGGATCGACTTCAATGGAAATCTCTGCATCCGCGTTAAAATCGAAATGCGTACGCAGCAACCCCATCAGGCGGCTAATTTGCGCTTTGTTCAGATACGTCGGCGTACCGCCGCCCCAGTGCAGCTGATTAACCTTGCGGCCAGCAAAAAGCGGAGCGCGATGAATAATCTCCTGCTCAAGCACATCCAGATACTGGTCAGCCTTATGCTGCTGGCGGGTAACGATTTTGTTGCAGCCGCAGAAATAGCAGAGTTTATGGCAAAACGGGATATGCACGTATAGCGATAGAGGACGCTGCGGATAGCGGGCAACCGCCGCATCAAATTCAGCAGCGCCAAATTCTGGAGAAAACTCCAGCGCGGTGGGATACGAAGTATAACGCGGCCCGGAATAATTATATTTCTGGATCAGGGCCAGATCCCAGTCGATTAACTGCACAGACATGCTCACTCCTTCCGATGGTGCCGTCGGCGGGTACGCCGCCCCGGCCCAACCGCACCTCGGGTAATGAGCCGGTTGCGCAGCCATTTCTGACGCCGCGACAACCGTCGTAGTTTAACGAATAACCACAGCAGATAACATATAACCAGAAGGGTTATAAGCAGGACCGGGAATCCGATGGGATGCAAACGTTAGTTTCCACCCTTCAGCAGGCGCATCATATCTTCTTTGCGCTCTTCCTCTTCTTCATCTTCGTCATCATCATAGGAGAGGCCCAGCTGCTGCATCAGCTCATCAATGCGATCCAGTTTGGCATCAACCCAGGTTTGCTCTTCAGCATTCAGGGTGCCGCCCTCTTCAAGGCGTTCCAGCAGCGCATCCAGGCGCTCATCGTTCTCCAGCAAATCCAGCTCAGCCTGCGGTGAAAGCATAGGTTTCTCGCTCTTTGGTTTATGCTGCTTAATCGCCGAAGCGCTTTCAGTTACGCCCAGCGGGATGGGTTTTTTACTGCCAATTCGGGGATCTTGCTGCTGACCTTGTTTTTTTGCTGCTGAAGCGGTGTCGCCACCGGTCGCACGACTGCCTGCCGCATGGCCGCGATGCTTCTTCTGATGCTTACGCTCGCGAGCTTCCTGGTTCAATTCTTCACGCGTTTTGCGATTTTTTTTGCCACGAGGTACGGATGTCGGTTTTTTCATGTTGGGTAATCTTCAGGCCATTTTCTTCAGTATAGAATTGAGGCGGAATCTAGCAGAAAGCAAGCAAAGAAAAAAGGCGACAGATTACTCTGTCGCCTTTTTCCGTACTGACAACCCTTAAAGGGCTTCTACTTTCCCTGTTAGCTAACGACACACCCTGTCTTTCCTTTAGCTACCAACGGTCCCTGTTACTTCCATTTCCCTTTAAAACGTCTTCCAGACGTTTGTCATCCTGACAATCCGTAGTCCTCGCCTCCTGGCGCTTCCTGACCCCTCATCCTGAGTCATCATCCTGTTAGCATCCTCGCCCTTGGTCACTACTTTACTGGTTTGAGGAAAACCTACAACTGACTGTACAGAAAAAAATCTAATTTCAGAATTTTCTTTCAGCTTAATATCATGATTTATAAGCTTTTGTGTTATTTATGCTCGGATTTTTCTCACTCATATCTCATATAACCAATAGCCAATATCTCACAAAGAGTGTGGTTTTAACTTACATCAATGAGATGCGGTAAAAACAGTCTTTTTCTGTTGTTCAGGTATAATCCCCGCCATAGCCTGATTTAACGGAGACGACCGTCTTGACCAACTGGAATTATCAACTGACGCATTTTGTCACTAGCGCGCCAGATATCCGCCATCTTCCTGCCGATACCGGTATTGAAGTGGCATTTGCTGGCCGCTCTAACGCCGGGAAATCCAGCGCTCTGAATACGCTGACTAACCAAAAAAGCCTGGCGCGCACGTCGAAGACGCCCGGGCGTACGCAGCTGATTAACCTGTTTGAAGTCGCTGAGGGCAAACGCCTTGTCGACCTGCCGGGCTATGGTTACGCCCAGGTTCCGGAAGAGATGAAGATCAAGTGGCAGCGCGCGCTGGGTGAATATCTTGAGAAACGCCTCTGTCTGAAAGGGCTGGTGGTGCTGATGGATATTCGTCATCCGCTTAAAGATCTCGATCAGCAGATGATCCAGTGGGCCGTCGAAAGCGATATCCCGGTGCTGGTACTGCTGACTAAAGCCGATAAGCTCGCCAGCGGTGCGCGGAAAGCGCAGATCAATATGGTTCGCGAAGCGGTCATCGCCTTTAACGGAGATGTGCAGGTAGAAGCGTTTTCTTCCCTGAAGAAGCAAGGTGTGGATAAACTGCGTCAGAAGCTGGATAGCTGGTATAACGATATCCCGCCGCAGGAAGAACCCGAAGACGGCGAATAAGTTCGCAAAAAACCCGGATAGCGGCGCGTGAAGCCTTATCCGGGCTCCCCGCCTTTGCATGCATCGATGCGTAAAATTTTCTTTCGCGCAATAAAAAACGCCCCGGTCATAAATGACCGGGGCGGCTAAAATATTCAGCCAAATCCGATTACGTGAAGTAAAAGGTCTGAAAGATAGAACATCTTACCTCTGTACCCTACGTCTTTAACTCTACTCTTCTTTCGGTTACGGATAAAGCATTTTTTGTAGTTTTTTTTCACTCTTTACATAGCAAATTCAAATGATCATCACAAAACACGATAAGTTATGTTACTCACTTACAAAAAATGACCTTACCCGACGAATACTTAGTGCGCTTGATCCCAGTTTTCTCCACTACCGACTTCCACCAGCAGCGGAACCGCCAGCGTCGTACTGCTCTCCATCAGTTCGTGGATCTTTTTCGCGACCGCTTCAAGATCGTCCTTATGCACTTCAAAGACCAGTTCATCGTGCACCTGCATGATCATCCGCACGCGAGGTTTTTCGCTTAGCAGCCAGCCGTCTACCGCGATCATTGCACGTTTAATGATATCGGCTGCGGTACCCTGCATTGGCGCATTGATCGCCGCACGTTCGGCGCCAGCGCGACGCGCGCCATTGCTGGATTTGATGTCCGGCAGATAGAGACGACGACCATCCAGCGTTTCAACATACCCCTGCTCTTTGGCCTGGGTGCGAGTACGCTCCATATACTCCAGAACGCCCGGATAGCGCTCAAAGTAGAGATCCATATACTTTTGCGCTTCTTTGCGTGGGATATTCAGCTGTCGCGCAAGACCGAATGCGCTCATGCCGTAAATCAGACCAAAGTTGATCGCCTTCGCGCTACGGCGCTGCTCGCTGCTAACGCTCTCCAGCGGCAAACCAAAGACCTCAGCCGCCGTCGCCCGGTGGATATCTTTGCCTTCCGCAAATGCGGTCAGCAGACCCTTATCGCGGGAGAGATGCGCCATGATGCGCAGTTCAATTTGCGAGTAGTCGGCCGAGACAATGAGATAATCTTCCGGTGCAATAAACGCCTGGCGGATACGTCGCCCTTCTTCGTTGCGTACCGGAATATTCTGCAGGTTCGGGTCGGTAGACGACAAACGCCCCGTAGCGGTCACCGCCTGGTGATAGGAAGTATGAACCCGCCCCGTTTTCGGGCTGATCATCAGCGGCAGCTTATCGGTATAGGTGGATTTAAGTTTTGCCAGTCCACGATATTCGAGGATAACTTTCGGCAGCGGATAGTCCAGCGCCAGCTCTTCCAGCACCTCTTCCGAGGTAGAAGGCGCACCGCCAGGGGTTTTCTTCAGCGGCTTAATGCCTTGTTTTTCAAACAAGATCGTTTGCAGCTGCTTCGGCGACGAGAGGTTAAACTCTTCACCCGCAATATCGTACGCCTTCTTCTCCAGTTCAATCAGGCGCTTGGCTATCTCCTGAGAATGCGCATGCAGCACGGCCGGATCAATCTTCACGCCGTTACGCTCCACGCGGGATAGCACCGGCACCAGCGGCATTTCAATATTTTTAAAGACGTTCAGCGGACCTTCATTTTGCTGAAGTTCAGGCCACATTTTGAGGTGCAGCTGCAGGGTGACATCCGCATCTTCCGCCGCGTAGCGGCCTGCTTCTTCCAGCACAATTTGGTTAAATGTGAGCTGGTTTTTACCTTTCCCCGCGATTTCTTCGAAGGTAATGGTTTTGTGCTTCAGCCAGCGATCGGAGAGACTATCCATATCATGACGGCCCGCCACGCTGTCGAGAATGTAGGACTCCAGCATGGTATCGAAGGCAATACCGCGCAGTTCAATGCCGTAGTTAGCCAGGATCCCGCGGTCATATTTGAGGTTTTGCCCAACCTTCAGAACCTTGTCATCTTCCAGTAACGGTTTCAGCAATTCCAGGACGCGGTCGCGAGGGATTTGATCCGGCGCGTCCAGATAATCATGGGCGACCGGTACATAGGCCGCCACGCCAGGTTCAATGGCGAAGGAGAGGCCCACCATATTGGCGGATACGTTATCCAGGCTGTCGGTTTCGGTATCAAAGGCAAAAAGCGGCGCTTTCTTCAGGTTTTCAATCCAGGTGAGCAATGTTTGTTCATCCAGAATGGTGACGTAGTTTTCAGCGGAGAGCACTGTCGCGGTTTCTTCTTCTGCCTCGGCCACTTCGGCAGCCGCTGCCAGCGGCCTGGCCGCAGACTTAGCGCCTTTTGCCTGCATCCACTTACCGGACTCTACATCAGTGATCCAGCGTTTAAATTCATATTTTTTAAACAGCGTCAGCAGTTCATCCGCAACAGGTTGTTCAACCAGCAGATCTTCACAGCCCAAATCCAGTTCAACGTCCGTTTTGATCGTCGCCAGCTGATAAGAGAGGTAAGCCACCTCTTTATTCTGTTCCAGCTTTGCCGCCATCGTTTTCGCGCCGCGGAAAGTCAATCCGGCGATTTTTTCAGGCTCAGCATATAACGTATCAAGACCACCCAGTCCCTGCAGCAGCGCCTGCGCGGTTTTCTCCCCCACCCCAGGCACGCCCGGAATGTTATCCGAGGAGTCACCCATCAGGGCCAGAAAATCGATGATCAGTTCCGGTGGAACGCCGTATTTTGTCACGACTTCGTCGGGGCCAAGGATGGTGTTAGTCATGGTATTAATGAGCGTAATACCCGGCGTAACCAGCTGAGCCATATCTTTATCACCGGTGCTAATCAGCACCGGACGCCCTACTTTTTCAGCTTCACGGGCCAGGGTACCGATGACATCGTCTGCTTCCACGCCAGGAACGGCCATTAGCGGAAGGCCCATCGCTTTCACCATGGCATGCAGCGGCTCGATCTGCGCACGGAGATCGTCCGGCATCGGTGGACGATGAGATTTATAGTGCTCAAACAGTTCATCCCGGAAAGTCTTTCCCTTGGCATCAAACACAACGACAGCATGGGTCGGTTGATACTGCAGGATCAGGCTTCGCAGCATATTCAGCACGCCATACATGGCGCCTGTCGGTTCGCCTGCGCTGTTCGTCAGCGGGGGGAACGCGTGGTATGCCCGATAAAGGTAAGAAGAGCCGTCAACGAGGATGAGAGGGTTTTCTGGGATCTGAACCATATTTTCCGTGCCTGTTTATCAGATTATCGGTAAAGGATGCCACAGACGGACATTAAATCCTGAATTTTTCCCACATTTCGTCGAAAAGATTCAGCGATCCCCAGGATCGCGTTGCGGCCTAACCTGTGGATAACTTTGTGAATAGTTTTATAACGTTGATCGACCAATGATTAATAAAATAATATAACGGAAAAATATTCCATATTTATCATGCAATTATAGGTTCACAACCTGCTTTATTATCATCATGGCGACTCGATGTTCCATGTGGATATAAGATCCAGAAATTTTTCTGTTCTGGTAAGACCCGTTATTTACTCTATTTTCTGATAAAATCAGCCCCTTGCGCTGTTTATAGGCGTTCTTTATCAGCCTAACTTTCTGAATAATTTAACTATGCCGAGATTACTCGCCGCGATAACGCTCCCGCTGAGTATCGCCCTGACTATCATAGTCACCGTCATCTGCTCCGTGCCAATCATCATCGCCGGGCTGATTAAACTTCTTGTGCCCGTTCCTGCGGTCTGGCGCTCGATATCCGTTTTTTGCAATTTCATGATGTACTGCTGGTGTGAAGGACTGGCGTGGCTGCTGCGCCTTAATCCCTGGCTTAAATGGGATGTACAGGGCCTTGATGGTCTGAGTAAAAAGAACTGGTATCTGCTTATCAGCAACCATCACAGCTGGGCCGATATCGTGGTACTTTGCGTGCTGTTCCGCAAACATATTCCGATGAATAAATATTTCCTCAAGCAACAGCTCGCCTGGGTTCCGTTTATTGGGCTGGCCTGCTGGGCGCTGGATATGCCTTTTATGCGCCGTTATTCCCGAGGCTATTTACTCCGCCATCCCGAGCGCCGTAGCAGAGATGTTGAAACTACTCGCCGCTCCTGCGAGAAATTCCGCGCGCATCCCACCACTATCGTCAACTTTGTTGAAGGTTCACGTTTTACTGAAGAAAAGCGACAGCTAACCCGTTCGCCATACCACAATCTGTTAGCGCCAAAAGCGGCAGGTATCGCAATGGCATTAAGCGTGCTGGGCTCGCAGTTTGATAAGCTGTTGAACGTCACGGTGTGTTACCCGGAAAATAACCAAAGACCGTTTTACGATATGCTGAGCGGTCAATTAACACGCATTGTGGTGCGAATCCATCTTGAGCCCGTAGCTGAAGAGCTGCATGGCGACTATGTAAATGATAAAAACTTTAAGCGACGCTTTCAGCGTTGGCTAAATACGCTCTGGGAAGAGAAAGATCGGCAGCTAACGGAAATCATGCAGCAGGCAAAGAAGTGAATTGGGACGCAGAAAAGAAAAACGCCGGTCAGTGACCGGCGTTTATTTTTTATTTCTTATCAACCAGCTGCTTAACGGTATCAGCATACTGGGCAACAAATGCGTCCATGTTGCTGGTATCCATACCCTGCGGATTAAGCTGGTATTTACCATTAACGTACATAGCAGGCACGCCCTGCAGCTGGAAATCAGCAGCGGCTTTCTCTTGCTGAGCCACCAGAGATTTCACCACAAAGCTGTTCCAGGCCGCATCATAATCTTCACCTTTGACGCCGGCATCAACGAAGACCTTACGAATATCGGCCACGGTCTGGACGGTCTGGTTTTTCTGTACCGCTTCAAACATTGGGACGGTGATCTTATCTTCCACGCCCAGCGCCATCGCCACAGCCCATGCCTGAGTCAGATCCTTGCCTAGCGGGCCCAGGAACTCAACGTGGTATTTTGTCATTTTGACGCCTTCCGGCAGCTTTTTCTTCACGTTATCTGATACGTGAAGGACTTCTTCAAACTGATAGCAATGCGGGCAATAGAACGAGAAAAACTCGAGCACCTGAGGCTCACCAGCAACGGGTTTATCGAGGGTAATATACTGCTTACCGTCGGTGATCTGGGCAGCGGATGCACTAAAAGCCAGAATCATACCAGCCAGCGCCAGCCAAATTTTTTTCATGATTAACTCTCTCCTGGATATATCACATTAATACATTGGCGTTAACTGAAGAGGCGGTTCTTGCAGAACCTTTACCTGCTCAAGAAAAGTTGTTGTCTGCCCGCGCCAGTAATCTTCCCCGGTCAACCATGGGAAATTTTTAGGGAAAGCGGGATCTTCCCAGCGCCTTAACAACCACGCCAGATAATAAACTAACCGCATTGCACGTAAAGGCTCGATGAGAGCAATCTCATCCGTATTGAAAGGGCTAAACTCTTCATACGCTTCAATAATCATCTCAAGCTGCATACGCTGCTCGGGTTTATCACCGTTCAACAGCATCCACAGATCCTGGATAGCAGGGCCGTTACGTGAATCATCTAAATCAACAAACAAGGGGCCATCGCGCCAGAGGATGTTTCCCGCATGGCAATCACCGTGTAACCGTAAAATATTGGCGCGTCCGTGCCATTGCGCCATTACCGCGTCAATGAGTTTATCGGTAGCGCTGAGAAAGGCATCTTTCAGGCCAGCAGGAATCAGGGGGGAGAGCTCAAAGACCTGTCGGGGCTCCAGAAGATACTCATTGGTGCCTATCTCCGGACGAGCGACAAAGCGCTGTTTGCGTCCTGTTTGATGCATACGGCCAAGATAACGCCCAACCCACTCCATCTGATCGAGATTATCCGCCTCAAACTGACGTCCACCCAGGCTGGGGAAGACGGCGAAAAAGAATCCCTGATGTTGGTGAAGCGTGCTCTCGTTAAACAACAAAGGCGCCGCAACGGGCACGTCGTCCTCAACGAGCTGAAGCGAAAAGTGGTGTTCTTCGAGGATTTGTTCGGCAGACCAGCGCTCAGGACGATAGAACTTCACCACATAGCGGCGACGATCTTCGTCCTGAAACTGGTAAACTCGGTTCTCATAGCTATTAAGCGGAGTGAGACCGGAATCTACCCGCATACCCAGATCAAATAAACCATCAATGATGGTATCCGGGTGAAGCGTCTGAAAAGTGAAAGCCTTATCGTGCATCCTGACATCCGATAATCGTACGAATGATACAGGATATCATCTCATTGCCGATTCCGCGGCAGCGCTTACAACCTTTTACTCTTTAATCACGCCGCGGGCGCGTAGCAAGGCGGTTTTAAAATCTTCTTCATAATCTTTCTGGATACCCGGAATAACGGCCTCTTTTGCCGAGTCGCGCATTTTCAAATGGTAGATCAGAATATCGTCGGAAAGATCGCTCAATTCGCCAGCATAACCCGCTTCTTTCGCTAGTTTTTGCAAGAATTGCATCAAATTCAGTTCAGGTTCTTTCTGCCAGGCCGGCTGGAGGAGTTCAATCACTTCATTCAGGCGTTTACATTTCATAGCAATGCTCCTTAATCTTGATAGGAGTACGTTAGCAGGGACAAACCCACAATGAAAGAGGCGATATTGATATGCAGGGTGAGGTAATAACCGGCGTCGTGCTGGCGGGGGGAAGAGGCACGCGCATGGGAGGAATAGATAAAGGATTACAGCTGCTGAATGGTAAGGCCCTGTGGCGTCATGTCGCCGATACGCTGCAGCCTCAGGTCGCCAGGCTGGTGATTAGCGCTAACCGCAATCTTGATTGCTGGCGAAGCAGCGGCTACCCGATTATTACCGACTCTCTGAACGACTTTCCCGGGCCGTTGGCCGGCATGCTTTCCGTAATGCATCAGGTCGAGGGCGAATGGTTTCTGTTTTGTCCGTGCGATACACCATTTATCCCATCATTTCTGGCGACTCGTTTAATGCAGCACAAAACATCAGCCCTGGCCGTTTGGGTACACGATGGTGAACGAGACCATCCGGCCATTGCTCTGGTAAATCGCAAGGTGATCGGCGAACTGGAAACGTATCTGGCCGCAGGAGAGCGGCGAGTAATGGTATTTCTGCACAAAATTGGCGGTCATAGCGTCGATTTTAGCGATGTAAAATCAGCATTTATAAACGTTAATACTCTCGACGATTTGCAACATATGCAGGTGCCATCATGATCCCACTTTTAGCCATCGCCGCCTGGAGCGGTACAGGTAAAACAACCTTATTGAAGGCGCTGATTCCGGCACTGCGCGCAGAAGGTTTACGGCCAGGGCTAATTAAACATACCCATCACGATATGGACGTGGATAAGCCGGGTAAAGACAGTTATGAACTGCGTAAAGCCGGAGCGGCTCAGACTATTGTCGCCAGTTCGCAGCGTTGGGCATTAATGACGGAAACGCCAGATAAGCCTTCACTGGATCTGGCATGGTTGGTCAGCCGAATGGATGCCTCAACGTTGGATTTAGTCCTGGTTGAGGGTTTTAAACATGAACCCGTGCCCAAAATCCTGCTTTATCGGCACAACAGCGGGCATAGTACAGAAGAATTAGTGTTTGACGATAATGTGATTGCTATCGCCAGCGATAGGCCGGTCGAGACGTCGCTTCCACTGTTAGATTTAAACGATGTTCCGCAGATAGCCGCTTTTATTATGCAGTGGTTAAAAGGGGTTTAGTCAGGAGCAGGTAAATTTTCAGGAACATAGCCATGATCTATCGACCTGAAGGTTTCTGTTGGTATTTTCAGACGACAAAAACGCAAAAAGCCCATCCGTCAGGATGGGCTCTTCACTTGTTTGATGCCTGGCAGTTCCCTACTCTCACATGGGGAGACCCCACACTACCATCGGCGCTACGGCGTTTCACTTCTGAGTTCGGCATGGGGTCAGGTGGGACCACCGCGCTAGTGCCGCCAGGCAAATTCTGTTTAATCTGTATCAAGCTGTATTGAAAATCTTCTCAAATCGCCAAAACATCTTCGGCGTTGTAAGGTTAAGCCTCACGGTTCATTAGTACCGGTTAGCTCAACGCATCGCTGCGCTTACACACCCGGCCTATCAACGTCGTCGTCTTCAACGTTCCTTCAGGACTCTCAAGGAGTCAGGGAGAACTCATCTCGGGGCAAGTTTCGTGCTTAGATGCTTTCAGCACTTA